>CALLUQ010000191.1 GCA_938010565.1 uncultured Flavobacteriales bacterium | reverse complement strand
GGAGGTTGAAATATCCTATCAAAATTAGGAAACCCCGAAGATGAAACTGACAACAAACGCTAAGCACACAACAGTAAGTCACAGAACTTGAACATGAAAATTTAACTCCCTTGGTGTTTGCAACTGTAAAAAACATAAGTCACTCATTGTGAGAACAAAACATAATTATAAACACATGAAAAGAACCAAAAATCAAGGCGGAACCTGTTGAGGCGACCCACTAGTGCTATTCCGTGGCTTCACGACCTAAGCGGTGATGGATTGTGGTGGGTATGAAAGAGTTCGGTGGCCGGTGAAGTGCGGTGCAGCGAAAGGAGTTAAGGTGGGGCCGGGTCGTTTTGCTCACTCCATAGCACAGTGGGTACCCCGCACAACGGCTTAGGCCGAATGAGTAAGGATAAAGTACTGGCGTAGGCTGCTTCTAAACCCGAACAGAGCTTTACAAGGAAACAGGAGAACAATAGCAAAAAAACAAACTTTTGCCAAAAACGACACGGATCTTACTGATAAGACACTAACCCATCACTCCTAACTCATCCCCTTCCCTTTCAAGGGGCGATCAACCGCCTTTTGTAGATCGTACTTTTAAATGCGTTTGCCCTGTCCATTACAAACCTCACCACCCAGATTTTCGAAGATGGTACTTTTGTGCCGATGGCCAAACCGGTGGGGAAAAGGACGCATTCCGAAAAGAAAGCACTCAAAACCAGCTGATTTACAGCTCAACCTTTGATCTGAGCGGATAAACCGGCCACAAATGCAGGAAGGTCGGGAAAGGTCTGATCGGCCAGTTCAGCGCCAATGACACCCCTGGCTTCTTCGCCTCTTGTAAGGAAAACTCGGTGCATGCCCAAACGTTTTCCAAATTCCATGTCGCTTTCCGAGTCTCCTACCACCACCGACTTTTCAAAAACAATGGCCGGAAAATCAGCTTTGGCTTCATAGGCCATACCGGTATTGGGCTTGCGGCTTACCGGATTATCGTGGGCCAGTTCCGAACAGTAATAAATGCCATCAATACGGCCTCCGGATCGGTGGATCTCCTCCAGCATGTATCCATGAATGCGGATCAGATCGTCGTGCGTCATGCATGCTTTTCCTATTCCCTGCTGGTTGGTAACGATGATGATCCTGTGGAATACGGAAGCCAGATGTTTTAAGGCTTTTTTTACGCCGGGAAGGAAAATAAAAGCCTCCCGGGTCCTAACGTAGTCGTTCTCCCATTTTTGGTTAATCACCCCATCTCTGTCAAGAAAGAGGGTCCAGGATGCATTGGGTGTAAAGGGCATTTTTTCGATTTCAGGATGTTGGAAAAAGAGTAAGCTCCACCTGTTCGCAAAGGATATGGCCCATCAGAATATGGGCTTCCTGAATGCGTGGTGTATCGGAAGAAGGTACGGCCAACAACACATCACAAAGGGAGTGCATCTTCCCTTTCCCCATTCCGGTCATACCAATAACTTTCATCGCTTGTTTTTGGGCATCTTCGATGGCTCGGATAACATTTTCCGAATTTCCCGAGGTGGAAATTGCCACCAGAACATCGCCTTTTTTTCCTGCTGCTCTCACCATTCTGGCATACACTTCAGCGTAACCGTAATCGTTGGATACTGCCGTAAGGTAAGAACTGTTTGTATGCAATGCTTCTGCGTAAAGCGGTGCCCTGTCGTAATAAAACCGACCGCTTAACTCTGCTGCAATGTGTTGTGCATCTCCTGCACTTCCTCCGTTTCCGCAGAAAAGTACTTTTCCTCCGTTCCGGTAAGTTTCAACCATCATCTTCGTTGCATCGGCAATGGATCGCATGCAAATTTCATCGTCGAGCATGGCTTGTTTAACAGCTATGGAAGCAGCTATGGATTTTCGGATGGCTGTTTTCATGGAAAGGGTTTTTCGGTGTGAAAATAAAAAATCAACGGAAACGGGTACAGCACTATTTTTTTACCTGATCGGCCAGATCCAGGCAAACCCGGATCATGCTCTCCCAGGAAAAACGTTGTTTTTGATCACGTGCTCCTCGGGTCATTGCTTCGTTTTTGTTTTCCGTAAAAAAATCAACCAAGGCATCTGCAATAGCCCGGGGTTGGGTTTCCACTACATAGCCGGCCACACCATGAGGTACAATTTCCGAAAGGCCTCCTACACGGGTTACGATCATGGGTTTTTCAAAATGGTAGGCAATTTGGGTTACTCCGCTTTGGGTAGCCGTTTTATAAGGTTGAACCACCATGTCGGAAGCTGAGAAATAGATCCGGACTTCTTCTTCGGGAATAAACCGGGTAAAAAGTTTTACCTCGTTTTTAATCGAATCGTCGATCAATTCCAAGTAGGGTGAAGCATCGGTATAAAACTCACCGGCAACAATAAGCCTGATCGGTAGTTTACGCAACCTTTCGTCTTTAAAGGCTTCGAGCAACCAGTCTAATCCTTTGTATTTCCGGATAAAACCGAAGAACAGGAGGTATTGAAAATTCGGGTCTAACCCCAGTTTTTGCAATGCCTCTGCTTTGGGCAGGCGATCGCCGAAATGATCGTATAGCGGATGGGGATGCTGTTTGACCGGTTTGCCCGGTGCAAATTGTTCCAGATCTTTTTGTACGGATGCTGACATCACCAGAAAACCTTCCATGGATTGGGTGAAGTAGCGAGTCATGGCTGCATCGCCCAATCGTTTTTCGTGAGGGATGATGTTGTGGGCAAGGCAAAGTATTTTGGTATGGTTGTTTTTGCGGATTTTCCTTGCCATGGTTCCAAAACACGGGCCTAAAAAAGGCAGCCAGTAAGCAAAAATAACGATATCGGGACATTCTTTTGCGATGCGTTTCCCTTGTTTTATCCAGTTGAACGGGAGCAAGGAATGGATGCCGCGGTTTATTTCAAACGGAGGGGCCTGCCTGGCATCAAATTGGGATTTTCCCGGAAACAGCAGAGAAGGGTAAAGCATTTTGAAGGTAACCACTTTTACTTCATGGCCTTGTTTTCGGAATTCCTGGCACAAACGTTCATTAAATGCTGCCAATCCTCCTCTGTAGGGATGTGTTACACCGATCAGGGTAATGCGAGCCATCTTTAAATGCGCTTTTCGATCTGGTAATTATTCCGTCGGGGGTTGTTCCGGGAAACAAGTTCGGCAAGAAATCCTGCCAGAAAAAATTGTGTGCCGAGGATCATCATCACCAAAGCAATATAAAATTCGGGGCGATCGGTAATCAAGCGCCCTTGGTCATCCAAAAAAAGTTTGTCAATGCCCAACCAAAGGGTCAAACAAAATCCGATAAAAAACATGCATCCGCCTAATACACCGAACAAATGCATGGGGCGTTTTCCGAAGCGGCTTACAAAAACAATGGAAAGCAAATCGAGCGGACCACGGATAAACCGGCTCAATCCGAATTTGGTAACGCCGTATTTCCGGGCCTGGTGTTGCACCGTTTTTTCGCCAATTTTTTTAAATCCGGCCCATTTGGCAATTACGGGAATGTATCGGTGCATTTCGCCGTATACTTCAATGTTGGAAACTACCGCATGGCGGTAGGCTTTTAGCCCGCAGTTAAAATCGTGGAGTTTTATTCCGCTCATTTTCCGGGTGGTCCAGTTGTAAAATTTGGTGGGGATGGTTTTGGTAATGGGGTCGTAGCGCTTTTTTTTCCAACCCGAGACCAAGTCGTAACCCTCGTTTACGATCATGTTATAAAGTTCCGGAATTTCATCCGGGCTATCCTGCAGATCCGCATCCATGGTAATGACCACACGGCTATTTACAGCAGAAAAGCCTGCATTTAATGCTGCCGATTTTCCATAATTCCTCCGGAATTTCATGCCCCGTACGGAAGGATTTTTTTCTCGCAATTCTTCAATGATCTCCCACGAACGATCCGTACTTCCATCATCGATCAGCAAGGCTTCGTAGGTAAAATTGTTGGCTTTCATTACCCGATCAATCCACTCCAACAATTCCGGTAAAGACTCTTCTTCATTCAGAAGAGGAACCACCACAGATATATCTACCAAATGTTCCAATTGTGCTATCGCTTTATTAAAACTACCATTGCCGATGTAACAGCAGCGGTTATCATGCCCCAAAATACATACGTAAAAACATTGATCAATGCCAATACATGTGCTCCTGCCTGTTGGGCGGGATCGGTTATTCCCCGGTTTGCCATTTCCAGGTAAGAGGGGTCAATAAACATAAAAAAAATATAAAGATAGGCCGCCAGAAAGATGCTTCCCCACATCACCATCATAATACTGAAGCCAAACGTCTGGTTGAATGCCATATTTCCCTGGTGGTGCCTTTTGTTAAAATCGTTTGCTGTCAGGTAAAGTGCCGTACCGATCAGGGCAATATTTACAAGGGTAAGTCCCTGGCTTTGGGAGAGGTTCATGTAATGAAAAGTCAAATGCATCAAAACGAGAAAAGCCGAATACATCGCTCCGTATTTCAGGGTGATGTTGAATCTGGTTTTCTGATCTGCCTGTGGCTTTTCTGCCTTCATTTTCAACTATTTAAACCCTGGCAGGCTTTATTGCAACACAATATTACCCATTTCCTTTCAACTGGCAAGAAAATTTTCGTGCGACAGGGCAATCGCATTTAAAATTTTATGCTGCCAACAAACTATACTTGCTTCGGATTGGTGAAGCACCATGAACTAAGGTGAATCATACATGAAGTAAAGATAGGCAATCCAACAAGATTTTGTTATGTTGGAAAAGAGTAAACGCATTTAAATTTTTCACCTCTGATAGATCAAGCGCCTAAAAGTTACTGAGAGAAAGTGCAGATAAAGATGCAACAAATGGTTCGTAGATATCGCATTGAATGAAGATCATAACAGAAAAGGAAACACTGCTCAAAGCTTTTCTCTGATCCGTAAAATGGCATTCAACTTTACCCAAAAAAGAGAAAACCGGTAGATTGGGCATAAAATCCAAACAAAAAAGCAGGATAGGATGATCAATACCCGAAGAAGTTATTCAAAATTTAAATGCATTTGCCCTGGCCGATCCGGCCGGATAATTGATTAAATTAGCACCTTTTTGTAGTTTGCTCATCATGGCCGGAAATACAAACATCAACATCGGAAACAAACGCGCAGGTTTTGAGTACCTTTTCATCGATACGTATACGGCGGGCATTGCACTGACCGGAACCGAGATCAAATCCATTCGGATGGGAAAGGCCAGCATTGCCGAAGCGTATTGTGTGGTGGTAAACAACGAGTTTTGGATCCGGAACATGCACATTGCCGAATACGATCAGGGGAGTTATAACAACCACGAGGTCCGAAGAGATCGCAAATTGCTGTTAAACCGAACTGAGATCGGGAAAATTGCCCGGCAGTTGCGCAACAAAGGGCTTACCTGTATTCCCCTTAAGATGTTCTTCAGTGAGAGCGGATATGCCAAAATAAACATCGCGGTGGCACAGGGAAAAAAATTGCACGACAAACGCAATGCACTCAAGGAAAAAGATGCCCGACGCGAAGCAGATCGTGTGAAACACATCCGATGATCAAAATGTAAAATATCAATGCCCCAACCTGACCCAGTCAGGTTGGGGTTGGAATCAAATAAAGTTGTTTGTATTCTTTATTTTTTCAAATGCGTTGTATTTGACCTATCCCGGATCCGGGCCATTCATTCCATAAACAAACGAAACATCTGCGGAAAAACAGCCTGGCTTTTTTCAAACGTTATCGGATGATCGCCGGGGTTTGGTGGTTACACGGGTTTAAATCTTATGATGCAAGCTTAACTGCAACTGATTTTTACTCCAGTTATCCGTTGTCTGATTCATAACTCCTGCCTGAATTTTAATGCCCTTTTTTACAATGTACCCTACTGCTGCATAGGCTCTGTTCCGATCAAAAGCTTCTACGGTATTTCCATTGCCAATATTTCGCTGGCCGTTAATAAATAATTCATTGTAAAACGCAAGGTACAGGGTTTTTGCACCCATTTCTGCTTTATTCAACGGAACATTTAAGAACAAATTGTAGCGGTAGCGTGTCCGAAGGTCTTGGTTCTCAACAAACCTTTGTTCAAAGCGGAAACGGTGGTTTGTATAAATGCGGTTGCCAAATCTGACCGGATATAAAGCTTCCTGATAAATTCTGCTTTCGGAGGTGCTTGATTTATCGTCTCCATAAGCTCCGGTGGTTATATTTCCATACCCCAGTGTGAGTTTGATATCGGCTTTTTTGGGGGTATAGGTTATGCCACCGCGAAGCAACAGTTGTTCCAGATCTCCGGCAATGTTCCAATTGCGATACTGGACATCTCCTTGCACTCCCCATCCGCTTTCCTTAAAAGAAGTGTTGAAAAAATACATGTACCATGCTCCTGTTTGGTCTTCATCTATTTGTGCTTGTCCCATGTTAGGAAGGAAAAAAGAAGCAGTAATAAGGATTAAAAGTAAACTCTTTTTCATTTTTTATTTCTTTTCATTTTTAAGATTATTATCCATGGTTTCGGATAAAGTTTATTTTTTTGCGGCCGCAAGATATGACTTTTATCAATGGTTGAACCTCACCTCCAACAGATAAATACCCCATTTGAAAGAACCGGAGAATCGTTTCGCAATGCTTGATGGTTTGTTGCGAGCAAATTGCCAAGGAACCGCTGGTTCCGATGCTATTTTACAGATAAAGGCCATTTCCATTTAATCGTTCAGCTATACCTTTGTGGAAGCCGTCATCAGTACATCCAGTGCGCATACCGGTGGGTTCGTGTCCAAAACCACAGGTTGTGACGGGTTGTCCCGGAATATTTACTGAAATCCGGATCGATCACAAAAGCTAACATCCCACTGCTTACATTCCATTTACAAACCGGAGGGCTTCCTTTTTTGCTCTTACACAACAATCTTCAATGGCCAACCCTTCCATGTAATTGGTGGCCAGATATATGCCGGGGTTCGTTAGCTGTTTTTCCACTTCACGAACAACTTTATAACCGGCAAGGGTAAGGCGTGGCAACTCCGACTGCCGTTCGCTTATTGGTTGTATGTTATGGGCATCCGTTCCAAAGATCCTGGCAATAATCCGTACCTTCTCTATGGTGGTATGCTTGTTGCCATCAAAATGAAAAACCCAATATTTTTCGCCCTCAACGTGATGGTAAATGGCAGCATAAAACGACTGATCAAGGCAAAGAATACTTTTATGCCGGTCGGCGATGCACTCCTTGTCTTTTACATGCACCAGCAAAGTATCAATTTTAGCGGTAGATAAAGTGGCCAGTTTTTGAGCTGTTTCCGGATGAAGTGTGTGCAATAGTTTTGCCGCTGTTGCAGAGGGGCAGGCAAAACAAACCGCAGAAGCAACGGTTAATAATTGGTTCCCAAACCACAATTCGTACTTCCCTTGTTCACCGCTTATTCGGGTTACCGGTGTTTCATGGTAACTTTGTATATTCGGGTTTTGCAATACAATATCAACCAGCTGCTGTACTCCTTTTTTTAAAGCAAACTTCCTGGGGTATTGTTTATTTGCTTTCCGCTTTTTGAACAACAATTCAGCCGGAAATTCATCCGGATCCTGACAAAGAATGGCACGAAACAAATAGTGAAATAAACGCGCATAATTTTTCTTGCCCAATATTGAACTGTAGTAAGTACGTATGGTTTTTCCTGTTTTTGACGAGCCCATTGCTTTTGGTAAAGACCAAAAAAGCGATCCGAAACCCATGTTTTTAAACAAGGATTGAAACCGTCCATTGCGGTAAGTTTCAAATTTCAGATCGGGAATTTTTATCAACTGAGCAGTGGCATCGTAATACGCCAACATTTCCAGTAACGTTTTGTATTTATAGGTGAGCGTATGTCCGCCCAATTCGAAAAAATAGTTCCGGTCGATGCTTTTGCTATCCAGGCACCCGCCCGGCCTGTGTTTTTCATACAGTTTCACTTTGTAACCATTTACAGCACAATAGTGCGCAAAACAAACGCCACTTATTCCTCCTCCCACTACCACAATTTCTTCAGCCATCGTTTGAAGTTAATCTGTTTTTTTATTCCTCCACATCCCGATCAAAGCAAATTTACCGATATCCCGAATAGGAAGCCCGGCATTCCGTATAAAGTTTCGCTACCGACCGGAGCAAGTAAGATCGGCCCCGGATCCCATACATCGAAACCGGTTAAAAAACACCCGAAACCGGCCAAAGATCACCGGGAATATCCGGGAGGCACGTCGTCCGGCCTTTACGGAAATTAAAATTCCAGTTCGTTCCTGTTCACCACGTCTTCTTCGAAAGAGTAAATGGTGATCCGGTGGAGGATGTTTTTGCCATCCAATTTCATTTTTACCGTTTGCCTGAACGGAACAACAGGCCCTTTTTTCGCTCTGAAGTCATCGTATGTCATGGTTCCGGTGATAAAGCGTGCAGCATCGCGGATGGTGAACTCCAACATTTCGATCAGGTGGGTTTCCGGATGCAGGTACAAAAGGTATTGGTCGTATTTTTTATTGGGCTCTTCGGATTGCCACGTGGCAAAAACAAGCTGGTATGTTTTGCCTCTTATGGTTTTTGTTCCGGCAAACCGAATCATTTCTGCCTGTTGCACCAGAGCAGGCAATTCCAGAAAGTATGGGTACGTGAGCAGCCAGAATGCAGCTTTTTTGTGCGGCCTGATTTGTTTGTCTTTTCCGGCTTTTTTGATGTAGGTCCGGCTCTGGTAATAGCCCCATATATCGCCGATGTGCCGGCCTTCCATCCGCTGAATACGGCCGCCGTATCCGCCCGGAATATAATCGGCCTGCAACTTGTTTTTATTGTTGTTCCACGGGTTGCCCAATTTTCCTATTCCGTAAAATTGGTCTTGAAAAATAACGCGGTAGGTAGAAATGTTCTCCCAGTAAGAAACCTGGTGTGCCCTGGCTGCTTCTTTCAGCAGGCTTTTTCCTTTTTCGGCATCCGACATCGGTGTTTCATTCTCAAGTATATGCACCGTGCGCAGATCTGCGGTTTTACATCCGACCAGCGCCAAAGCAAAAAAAAGTGCGGTAAAAAATGCCGGAAAGTTGTAGGTGTTTTGTATGTTCATAGTAGGTGGATTTATAGTACAGTTTCAATTTTGGACCTGATGAGCGGAGAAAGGCCTTCCCAATCCAATAACCATTGCGTAATTTCCTCCGGGGCTTCCCGACTCAACATCCAGTTGCCGGTGGCCTGCATGGTTGCCTTGCATTTACCGGTAGCCATCCATTCTGCTTTGTCGTTTGCTTTTACCGTACCTGGCTGCAATACTTTAAAATAAAATCCGAATTTTTCGGACTGTGCAAACTGTTTTACCACTTTTTGGGTTCCGAATCGCCATCCCAGCTTAAAACAAGGGAGGCGGGGTTCCGAAACTTCCAACAGGACATCTCCAATCCGTAACTGATCGCCTAGGCAGATCCGGTCTTCAAAAAGTCCGCCCGTAATGCTGAGGTTTTCACCAAACATTCCCCAGGGTTTATCCAACTCCGGGTATTTTTTGTGCCAGTAAGCATAATGTTCTGTGGCCATGGCGTAAACGGCTTTCCATATCCCTCCATGGTAATGGGGATCTGCAATGGTATCGCCTTGCAGCGTATCGTGGCGGATGGCAATGCGTTCCTTTGTCGCTTTTTTTACAATGCCAGTACTTACTTTTTCGCCCTTCCAGTCGAAGGAAGCAGGTACGGCGAGGTTTACAGATCTGATGTACATGGGATGAAGTTAAAACGCTTGCGAACAAATCGAGTAGGAAGATAGGAATTATTTTCCTACCTGTTTTCTGTCTTCCGGTTACAAACAAAGGTTTTTTACCAATGCTAGTTTAAGGGAAAAAAACCTCTTAGCTACACTAGTGTCAAGTCAAGTTTAAGTCGGCGTAATTTTTTATCTTTGCGAGAAACCAAGAAAGCATGGGTATCAGATACAAAGTCACACTGACCAAAGAGGAGCGTGATATCTTAACCGAT
>CALLUQ010000190.1 GCA_938010565.1 uncultured Flavobacteriales bacterium | reverse complement strand
CCGTGCTCAGTTTCATTTATACCTATTGAAGCGCATTCTTTCGGGTCGGGGCAAACTAACTTTTCGTAGGCACCAACAAATCCCGAATATCTACATCCACCTGTATGGTGGAGAAAATGCCGGACGAACCACACCATTTAGTCCGGTTTAATCCGGATAATAAAAAAACAGACCGAAAAACCCACCTTATTTCAGTTCTGCGATTACCGTTTGCAGACCGGTTACTTTTTGTTCCAACTGCACTTTTACCTCGGAATGAAGCGGAAGAAAAAGATCCACCCGTGAGCCAAAACGAATGAAACCAAAATTTTCGCCCTGACGGGCCTGATCGCCTTTTTTGCTGTAGTGGATAATGCGTCGGGCCACAGCACCGGCAATTTGGCGGAAGAGGACCTCCCGCCCGTTTTTATCTTCCACAACAATGGTAGTGCGTTCGTTTTCGGTGGACGACTTGGGGTGCCATGCCACTAAAAAACGGCCCGGATGGTATTTCACATACTTCACCAATCCGCTAATGGGGTACCATTGGCAATGCACATTCAAAGGCGACATAAAAATGGAGATCTGGATCCGTTTCTCTCCAAAGTATTCTGTTTCAACGGCTTCTTCAATCACCACCACTTTTCCATCTGCCGGACAAATGACTTTATTTTTATCGACCACCGGAACCCGGGCCGGAACCCGAAAGAACGAAACGATCAGCCCGAAAAAGACGATCGAAATACCCAATAAGATCCAGAAAACAAGGGGCCAGGCACGGAACAGAAAAAACAATCCGGCATCCAGAAAACCCAGGATGAGCATTGCTATGAAAATAATAACATAGCCTTCTTTGTGGATGCGCATGATCATCAATTTATTTGGGGCGAAAATAACAAGAATTTAGCTCAGAAATGCTCCTGTCAGAAGATAATGATAGGTTACCGCCACCGGTACAGCGAGTAAAACCCCATCAAACCGGTCAAGCACACCTCCGTGTCCGGGAAGAATATGACCGGAATCTTTTATGCCAACGCTGCGTTTGAACATCGATTCGACCAAATCTCCCAAACTGCCGAAAACGACTACTATGGCAGCCAGGCCTACCCAATAATAAACAGGATAAGGAAGAGCATCCCGAAACAAATGCCATAGCAAAAACCCGGTACCCATGGTACAAACCAAACCGCCCAGAAATCCTTCCCAGGTTTTATTCGGTGAAATACGTTCGAACAACTTGTGTTTTCCAAATGCCCTGCCACTGAGGTAAGCAAAGGTATCGTTAGACCAAACCAGTATGAAAAAGGAAAGGGCAACCTGCCACACATAGCCCGTTTCCCGGTGGTGGGGAGCCAATAAAGTAAACAAGCCCAAAGGCAAAGCAATATAGCCCCATCCCAACAAGGTATAAGCTATATTTCCAAAAGGATCTTTGTGCTTGCGAAAAAGTTCCGCAATCATCAAAACAGAGAAAAAAGGAAGCATGAGCAGGAACCAACGCGGTGAAACATGAAATAAGTTCATGGCCGGAAAACCAACAAAAATATACATGCCACCAACGGCCCCGCCTACAACCTGCGGTTTCAGCCCGATCTTTTTAGCCAGATTGTAGAACTCAATCAGGCCCAACAGGGCAATAAGAGCAAAAAATCCGGATAGTGTTAAAGGATGCCATACAACGGCTGCAACCAGCACGGCTACAAAGATGCTTCCGGTAATGGCCCTTTGCAGCATTTCAGTTCCCGTTTTGGTCGATCAGACGCTTTGCACGAATAAGAAAATCCCGATGAACATACACTTCAATCGTTCCAAAGCTTCCGTAAGCACTGTCACGCTGGCTAAGAATAATGGCTTTGATCTCGTTTTCTTCCAGCAGTCCTTTGATCAATTCAGCCTGATGTTGAAAATGGGTTGAGTAAACAACGGTCCAGTCTTTTTCCATATCAGAAAGCTTTGTATGCTATGCAAGATCAGGTGCGGAAGGTGTGTAGAACCTTCCTCCCTTTATTCAGGTGCATTGTTGTTGCCTTTGTTGTGCGGAGCATCGTCATCTTTGGCCTCTTCATCAACGGGCAAACCGTTGTTTGTTATGTCTTCTGCGGCAGCATCTTTTTGCGCATTTGCAGTAGGTTTGGCCTCATCTGCGGAAGTGCTTACTTCAGGCCTGTTGTCAGTAACGGATCCGGTCAATGATCCCTCCGTATTTTCTTGGCTTTTTGCGGCATTAGAGGGCTTTTTTTCCTCCGCTTTTTCTTTTTCCTCCTCGGTTTCAGCGGAAAGGTAAGGCGGTCTCCCAAAAATATCCTGAAGGTCTTCTTTAAAAATCACCTCTTTTTCCAACAGTTTTTCAGCAAGTAAAATGAGTTTATCTTGATTCTTACGAAGCAGATCTTTGGCACGGTCGTATGCAATTTCGATGATCTTGCTCACCTCTTCATCAATGGTCTGGGCAGTTTTTTCTGAAAACGGTTTGCCAAATGAATATTCACTTTGGCCGCTGGAGTCGTAATAACTGATGTTGCCTAAGCGTTCGTTCAGGCCATAGATCTGAACCATGGCATAGGCTTGTTTGGTTACTTTCTCCAAATCACTCAACGCTCCGGTTGAGATCTTACCAAAAATAACCTCCTCGGCAGCACGGCCCCCCATGGTGGCACACACTTCATCCATGATCTGTTCCGTACGGCTGATCTGACGTTCTTCCGGCAAATACCAAGCAGCACCCAATGATTGACCCCGCGGAACAATGGTCACCTTTACCAAAGGAGAAGCATGTTCCAGCATCCAGCTTACGGTGGCATGTCCGGCTTCGTGATAGGCAATTACTTTTTTCTCGTCTTTGGTAATGATCTTGTTTTTCTTCTCAAGGCCACCGATAATGCGATCTACCGCATCAAGAAAATCTTGTTTTTCTACCACCTTCTTTTGTTTGCGGGCAGCGATCAAAGCAGCTTCGTTACAGATATTGGCGATATCCGCTCCGGAAAATCCAGGGGTTTGTTTGGCCAGAAATTCAATATCGACCGAGTTCGTATCAAATTTAATAGGCGAAAGGTGTACTTTAAAGATCTCTTCCCGTTCATTGACATCGGGAAGGTCTACATAGATCTGACGATCAAAACGTCCGGCACGCATTAGGGCACGATCGAGGATGTCGGCACGGTTGGTGGCAGCAAGTATGATCACTCCGCTGTTGGTGCCAAAACCATCCATCTCTGTGAGCAACTGGTTCAGGGTATTTTCGCGTTCATCGTTGGCCCCCATGCTCGGACTTTTGCCACGAGCCCTTCCGATGGCATCAATTTCATCGATAAAAATGATGGCCGGTGCTTTTTCTTTTGCTTGTTTGAAGAGATCGCGAACACGGGAAGCTCCTACCCCTACAAACATTTCCACAAAATCCGAACCTGACAGGGAGAAAAAAGGCACCTGCGCTTCACCGGCAACGGCCTTTGCCAGTAAGGTTTTACCGGTTCCCGGAGGTCCTACGAGCAAGGCTCCTTTTGGAATTTTTGCTCCAAGTTCGGTATACTTGGACGGGTTTTTAAGAAAGTCCACAATTTCTTTTACTTCTTCTTTGGCTCCTTCCAGCCCGGCTACGTCATCGAAGGTCGTATTGGTGCTTTTTTCTTTATCAAAAAGGGTTGCTTTCGATTTTCCAATGTTAAAAAGCTGCCCGCCTCCGGCACCACCACCACCAATACGGCGCATGATAAACACCCAGATGACCACCAGAATAATCAATGGGATTAACCAACTGATGATGTTTTTACCCCAATCTTCCTGGCGGGAATAGGTCAGTTCAAACTCTTTTTCTTTCGATAGTTCGCGCAGTTCTTTGTGATAATCTTCCGCAAATTGCTGGATCTCGAAAGCATAATGGGGTCCATCAATATTGGGGCCGCTTATCGCTGAACCCGGAATGCGACCGGAATGGGCGGTATCGCTTAAAAAAGATTTTTTTA
Organism: uncultured Flavobacteriales bacterium; assembly: GCA_938010565.1. Lineage (GTDB taxonomy): Bacteria > Bacteroidota > Bacteroidia > Flavobacteriales_D > CALLUQ01 > CALLUQ01. The sequence continues at coordinate 16,507 of CALLUQ010000190.1, read as the reverse complement.
TGGTGACCTGAACGATAAAATCGTTTATGATATTTACTTTCTTTACCTGCCCTTTATCTACCCACTCGCTGAACTCGGTAAGTGTTGTAGAGTCGGTTCCCCCGCTCATGTTAAAAAAGTTCAAGGATATCAGGACCAGACCAATAGCGGCATATATCCAGTAGAAATTAAAAGGGCGCTTGCCTTGGTTTCCGCTTCCGCTACGCGATCGGCCGGCATCCGGACGATTTCCGTCCCTTTTGTTTTTTTGCTCCTTGTTGCTCATTGTTGTCTGCTTGTCTACTTCGGTAGGACGATCTGTATTGGGTTATATTTCAAGCCTGGTAGGCTATAGGTTCAATTTTTGCATCAGCCCATAGTTTTTCCAAGCTATAAAATTCACGGGATTCTTTATGGAAGATATGTACCACTACATGAACATAATCGATGAGGATCCATTCCGCATTCTCGTAGCCTTCTTTGTGCCAGGGCTTTTCATTCAGCGATTTATGGGTTTCTTCTTCTACGGAATCAGCAATGGCTTCTACCTGACGGTTGGAATCGCCATGGCAGATCACAAAAAAGTCGCACACAGCATGATGAATTTCCCGAAGATCAACTACAACAATGTCTTTTCCCTTTTTTTCCTGAATTCCTTTCACTGCCATTTCGGCCAGTAGTGCTGTGTTTTGTAACTTATCGCTTTTGCTCATTCACACATTTTCTTTTAATTAGCAAAAGTAGTCAATTTTTTTCCTAAAGAGCCCGGTTTAATATGCTTTCGAAAACTTTAATCAGAAGATGGAATCCCTATTCATAGGTCAGCATCTGATCCGGTTGGAAACCGTTGGTTCTACCAACGATCATCTGGCAGAGCTAACCGCAGAAAAAAACTATCCGGAAGGAATGCTTGTTACGGCAAACCACCAAGATAACGGACGAGGACAACGGGGCAATAACTGGGTAAGCAATCCCGGCCAAAACCTGACCTTCAGTTGCTTGCTGCATCCGCATTTTTTAACTGCAGATCAACATTTTCTATTGAGCATGACCATTAGCCTGGGCATTGCTGATTTTCTTTCCACAGCCATTACCTCTCCTGTTTATATCAAGTGGCCCAACGATCTGTTAACCGACCAGGGGAAAATTTGTGGCATTTTGATTGAAACCACTTTGCGGGGATCTGCTGTTAGCGAGGCCATTGTTGGCATCGGGCTGAATGTAAACCAGGTGCAATTTCCGGTCGGACTTAGGGCCACTTCCATGAAACTGGAAAGTGGGGTGCAGCAGGACCTAAATGGGGTTTTGGCCGCGTTATGCAAAAAAATAGAAAAACGTTACCTGCAATTGAGAGCAGGGCAAGATAAAAAGATCATGGAGCATTATTACCAGCGCCTGTATAACTTTGAGGTGTGGGCAACCTACAAATTGGAAGGCATCGAAAAAGAAGCCCGCATTACAGGGGTGGATAACAGCGGAAGATTACGGTTGCAGTTCAAAAACGGTCGGGAACAGCTGTACAACACCAAAGAAGTCAGCTTTTGCTTTTAACCTCCACTAGTTTATCAGCAATGTAGTTGAAGAGATTGGTCAAAGGCTTTTCCACCATCATTTTCAGGAAAGGGTTGATATCGGCCTGAAATTTCTGACCGACATTACATGCATCCGCACCTGCATCTGAAATGTTGATGTCCAGCGTGAAAGGAAATGGAGACTTATCTCCGGAAACCAGATGGATCACAGAATGTTCTTCGGCGGTTTTCAGTTTAATACAGACCGTTATGGTACCCTGAATGCGAAAGGAACACTGTTCCGTATCCGATTCCCAGTTGCTGATTTTATTTTGAGGCAACAGGTCTAAAAAATTATTCAGATCCGTGAGATATGCAAAAACCTCGGCAGCCGAACAATCAACAGTTACTTTTTTACTTTCAATTTTTGTCATTACTCCTCGTTTCTGACCATGCTTCCGGAGCTTTGTGCCACTCCCGGAGCGAAGCCAGGTCTTTTGAGGCAATGTAGCCGGATTTCAGAGCCTGTGTGATCAACGTTTCATAATCGGTCAGTGTGACCAGATCGCATTTGTTGTTCTTAAAATTATGGATGGAGAGAGGGAAACCATAGCTGAAAACAGCCACCATCCCTTTTACATTACACCCTGTTTCACGCAAAGCATTTACGGCATTCAGGCTGCTTCCTCCCGTTGAAACCAGATCTTCAATTACTACGACCGACTGACCGGGTTCCACATGGCCTTCCACACGTTGTCCGGTTCCATGCTTTTTTACGGAAGACCGGACATAAATAAAAGGAATACCCAATTCCTGCGCCACCAGCGCTCCTTGTGCTATGCCTCCGGTAGCTACGCCGGCAATTGCATCGGGATTACCGTAATGCTCTGTAACAGCAGCAGAAAATTGTTGGCGGATGTAAGTACGCACATCCGGATAAGAAAGCGTTTTCCGATTGTCACAATAAACAGGACTCTTCCAGCCCGAAGCCCAAAGGAAAGGTTCTTCAGGTTGAAGCCTGATCGCTTTGATTTGTAACAGAAATTCTGCTACTTTTAATGCTGATCCGTTATGGAGAATCATAGCTGCAAATGTATAAAGTTTTCGTGTACAATAAACCGGTTTTTCTAACAGATGATCGGAATTTTAATCCTACACAAAATGGGACCATGTTTGTGCGCTATCATGGCACCAATGAACTGAAAGTTCTGATCAACGACCTTTCGGTGGTTCAGGCGATCCGATCGGTAAGCATTTACCATGATGATCTGAAAGAACTGTGGCAAGCCTTCTGTTCCTGTTTTGTTATTATTGAAGCTGCCGGTGGATGGGTGACCAATTCCAAAGAAGAAATTTTGTTCATTTTTCGCAACAACCGGTGGGATCTGCCCAAAGGCAAGATCGAAGCAGGAGAATCGCCTGAAATTGGCGCTGTAAGAGAAGTGGAAGAGGAGTGTGGCATTGAAAACATTTCGCGGAAAGCGTTGCGCTATACCACCTGGCATACCTACAAACACCAAGGCAAAATGGTGTTGAAACGCACTTACTGGTTCAATATGGAAGTACACCACAACCCCACCCTTACGCCACAACTGGAAGAAGGCATAACGGAAGTAAAGTGGATCCCATCCGGTGCGTTGCCTTCTGCCGTTACAAGCAATACCTACCCGTCTATTCTGGATGTTATTGGAACCGATCTGTCCTGATCCAAATTTAAATTTTCTTCAGCGAAAGGTGTCAACGATTTCTGCGATCCCCCACCTTTGTTTTTGGAGGTGCTTGTTTGAATTTGATGTAGTGAAAAGTGGCATCTATGGTTTTATTCGTACCCGACGGAGACGGACGAAGTGCCGGCGATTGTTCCAGGTTTCCCTGCTCATCCACCAGAAAGTAACTGGGCAAGGCACGTATATCGTAATCGCGCAACAGTTGAAACTGGCCTCCAAAATGCAGCATCGTCCATTTATATTCCGGATGTTCGGTTTTGAACTTTTCAAAAGCAGCCGGGTCTTTATCGATGGAAATGCTGATAAACTCTACCTGACGGTGGTATTTCCGTTGCAATTCTTTCATCATCATCATCTCTTCCAGGCAAGGCTTGCACCAAGTAGCCCAAAAATCGATGTATACATGCTTGCCCCTAAAATCAGATAACTTTACGGTATCGCCATTGCTGTGGGTCAACGCAAAATCCGGCGCCGGGTAGCCTGTAGAAAGCCGGGTTAAATAATGGCTCACCTGACGGGATATTGAGCGGTTCTCTTCAAATACTCCCCTTTTTCCAATGGAATCAAGCAAAACAATGACCTGTTTTTGTTTAAACTGCTGATCGTGAAAGGCTTCCGTTAGCGAATGGATAAGGATCAATTCGCGCAGTCTTTGGTCGTTTTTCAGAAAATCATCGCGCCGGAGTGCCGAATCCAGAATGGCCAGGTTCGGGTTTCTGTTGATGGCATAGGCAAGTACTTTGTCGCCATACTTTTGAATATAAGACTGGAAATAACCCTTATAAAAATCCTGTAAAAAACGCATGTATTCCATGTGCCGGTACTGCACCGGTTTATTTTTGATATAGGCATCAAATAACGCTTTTCGGGTGGTTTGAAAACCGGCATTGCCGGTCACCAATTGTTGGAGTTGTGCAAATGTATACGTCAGCGTATGGTCAAAATAAGCATTGGGCAAACAAGGGGCAAAACGATCTTTTACATCTGCTTGAAAAACATCGAGTTGCGTTTGAAACCTCCTGGAAGCGATCTCCACCAGATGATCGGCAAAAAATTGTTCGTAACAAACGTTAAAATCGGTGAGTCTGGCGTTAATATCGTTGGCTTTGTCGATCTTATTGAACTGCAACTCAACCATGGTTACATTGGCAATGGAAAACGCTTTATCTTTTGGTAACTCGGGAAAAACAACATTGTATTTGCTGTTTTTCCCTACCACCAATTTTGCATTGATAGTGCCGATGCGTAAAAGAAACAGATCTGTGGTTGAAGGGTCCCACTCGAAACGAAAACTCCCGTCGGGAGCAATGCGCGAAGTAGCTACGCTTTCGACATGGTACGTAATGTAATTTTCGTAACGCAACAATTGTACGGTTTGTCCCGTATAGGCAGGCGCCTTTCCTTCAATTACACTTGCATGTCCTGAAAAAACAAACAGGAACTGCAGCCACACTATGTTGCTTATGGGTTTCAATAAATTTTCACCTTTTCCGGTACAAAAGCCTCGACATTCTCACCGTAGCTTATTAATTCACGTACAACCGACGAGTTTATTGCGGCAAAAGCAGGATCCGTAAAAAAGAAAACCGTTTCGATTCCCGGCCGGATGGCCTGATTCATTTGCGCAATGGTTTTTTCATACTCAAAATCAGTACCGTTTCGTAAGCCTCTGATGATAAAACGGGCACGATGTTCTTCGCAAAAATTAACCGTCAACCCTTCATAGATAGCTACCTTAACGCTGGTTGCATCCGCAAAAGTGGCTTCCAGCCAGGCTTTGCGTTGGTTGGGGTCGTGCATGTATTTTTTGCCGGCATTGATGCCAATGGCAACGATAATGCGATCAAATAAGGGGATGGCTCTTCTCACAATGGCCTCGTGGCCTTTGGTAATGGGATCAAAAGAGCCGGGAAAAACGGCAATGCGTTCCATGATCAACGGATTATACGGAGAAGAAACTAAAATGCACCTTCCCATAACTTCGAACTTCCTGAAAATAGGCATTTCTGCTTAAATCAGTGCGATGGCCGTGTTCTACCACCAGCAACCCATTTTCTTTCAGCAGATTATTTTCGAATACAAGATTTGAAATTTCAGATATGTTTTCCAGATCGTAGGGCGGATCGGCAAAAATAAAATCGAAAACCTGGCCCGTTTTCTTTAAATACCGGAAAGCATCGGATTTTAAAGGACGAATGGGCAACCCCATTTCCATGGCTGTTTTCCGAACAAACTGAATGGCATTGCCAGCTATATCAACCGCGTATACCTCGGGTACTCCACGCGAAGCCAGTTCGTATGCAATGTTTCCGGTTCCGGTAAAAAGGTCGAGGGCACCAATGGTTTCGAGATCAAACCGGTGCATGAGAATATTAAAAAGTGCTTCTTTCGCAAAGTCGGTAGTAGGGCGCACTTTGATCTTTTCGGGAGCTTTAATTCTTTTGCTCCGGTATTTTCCACTGATTATACGCATAGATACGAAAGGTATAAAAAGATTTCTTTGGTAGCCTCACCGATTTGCAGAGCAGGTGCAACGGGCAAAGAAGCAGGAAGCGAAAAAGCGTGTGTCTGACCCAGGTACTTTTGGGCCAGAGCTTGAAAAGAAGCACGCTGCGTAGAACGGCCGCTAAAATGTATCGGAGTACTTTCTGCATCCATACCATTGGCTTCCAGAGCACTCATGATAAAATAAAGCAACTCCTCCTCACTTTGATAGGGGAAATGATTGGCCATCAGCAACCGCCCTTTCTCCATCACATAAAATTCAAAATGTTGCCTGAAACTTTGCACGAAAACTTGCGCTAAAGGTTGATGGCGGTACAAACGGAAAATAGAACCGATCATAACCGTACCGGAATGCCGTATGCTTAAGTTGGGATATTTAAATATGAGCGCATCCCGGAGCTGATCGGGAAAACCGTATACATTTCGGGCTTCAATTGCAAGCACATGGTCCGATAGCACTTTTACGGACGGATCATCGCCATATTCCAGTTGTACGTATTGTTTCAGGCTTGAAGGATCATATAATGCCGAAGGGACCAAAGTGTTACAAGCAAAACCACTGATGATCTCCACACGGGAATAATAACCGTTTAAAACCGGAGAAGCATTGAGGATCTTGGTCAGTTCCGCTTTGGTAACGAGGGCTCCGTCTCCAGAGGTTTCCCAGGCATGAAACTCCATACCTATGCATGTTTTATTAATGGTATCGGCTACCAATGCATGCAAAAAACCGTCTCCCAAAAGGAGGATCAACCGGTATTGCTCAGATCTTAATTCGGCATTAAAAAGAAGATCGACCTGGGAAAACCGGAGGGTGTTATTCCCAGTTGCCATTGGTCTTAGGTTCATCCATCGAACCTATGCTCCATGCATCTTTTTTAGGATCTACCGGTGCAGGATCGGTGGCAAGGAAAACAGGCAAACGTGTGTTTTTACGAGGAATAAAACCCGTCTCAAGAAGGAAAGTCAATTTACCTCTGGAATAAGGAACGGTTTTAATGGAATCGAGGTGGAACGGATAGGTACGCTTTGCCTCCCAGGCAGAATCGCCTTCGTGGAAAACGTGTTCGCGGGCAGCTACAAAAAAAGTATCCCGTATAAAGTGAATGGGAGGAGCAACCTGCATCTTGCTCAAAGCAAGGGTTTGTTCCACCGTCATCCCATTTACGATCAGATCGTAAAGTTCCGTTCCGAGCGAGTCGGCATACATCTGATTTACCTGATCCGGAATGTTGCCTTCCGACTTTACCAGCATGATGGAATCATATTTGACAAAGTGGATCAACGAATCAAGATCGGATGCATAACGACCGTAACTCAGTTCAAATCCCTTCTGAGCATCACGAATGTCTTTCAAACGCTGGGTAACCGCTGCTTTGTAAACCGCTACTTTTTCTTTGAATTTTAATACACTGGCTATCGAATGGTAATCATAATAAGCATAGGCACCGGAACCTCCCAAAAGCAGCAAAAGCAAAATAACATTCACCATTTTGGAAATGAGGCCTGCCGAATAAAGACCGGATAAAATGCCTGCACTGATCAACCCGATCCCTCCCAGCGTAAAAAGGAAAAGCTGATCCATACCAACGATCAGCGTCAATATACCGGATACGAATAAAAGGAAGGGAATAACGTATTTATCAATCTCTTTTTTGATCTGATTCATTGCAGGATATTTGATTCAACGGATTTTGCAAATCTACAATTTTCAATTTAATCCGGGAAAGGCTTTTTGTGTATGTTAGCCGAGCCAAACAAAACGTGATCTGTCCTTCTAATTTATGAAAATGTCGCCGGAAAAAGCCCGCAATATCTTACTGGATCTCTTTCCTTTTCAACCAACGGCCGAACAAGAGCACACAACGGTTCTTCTGGCCCGGTTTCTGGTGGCCCGGGAGCCACGTCAAACCTTTGTACTCAAAGGATATGCCGGTACCGGAAAAACCACTCTGGTAGGGGCTATGGTAAAAGCATTGCCGGCCATCCGGATGCGTTCGGTGTTGTTGGCCCCTACCGGCAGAGCCGCCAAAATACTATCGGGATACAGTAAAAAAGCCGCTTTTACCATTCACAAAAAAATTTACCGGCGAGAAGAAAAAGAAGGAAACACCTACTTCGTTCTCAACCAGAATTTGCATACGGATACCCTTTTTGTTGTAGATGAAGCCTCCATGATCTCATCTTCATCAGACCTGGCTGGCGACCTCCGTGCTTTTCGCGATTTGCTGGAAGATCTGGTCACCTTTGTATTCAGCGGGCGCAATTGCCGTTTGTTGCTCGTAGGCGATAATGCCCAACTTCCGCCGGTGGGTCAGGACATCAGTCCGGCACTTGATATCGACTTTTTGCGCCGGCGTTATTTTGTACAGATACACCATTCCGAACTCACCGAAGTGGTACGGCAGGCCAAAGGAAGCGGCATTTTGGCCAATGCAACAAGCCTACGTGATCAGCTGCGAAACGGAGAGCAGGGTTTTCCCGATCTGAGTACCAAAGGTTTTCCGGATATTATCCGGATAAGTGGAAATGAGCTTCAGGAAGAACTCGAAAGTGCTTACAACGATTACGGAGCAGAAGGCACCATGGTGGTTTGCAGGAGCAACAAAAGGGCCAATCTGTTCAATCAACAAATACGCGCCCGCATTCGGTGGCTGGAAGATGAGCTGGCTGCGGGAGATCTGCTGATGGTGGTGCGGAACAACTATTTTTGGTTGCCCGAAGATGCTCAGGCAGGATTCATCGCCAACGGCGAAATTGTGGAAGTGATGAAAGTGGTGGGGTATCGTGAACTGTACGGTTTCCGGTTTGCCACCATCATGGCTCGCTTGATCAATTATCCGGAAGAACCCGAATTGGAAGTTCACATCATTTTAGATGCCATTCATGTAGAAGCCCCTGCTTTGAGCAGTATCCGGATGAAAAAATTCTACCATACGGTTTCCGAAGATTACCTGGATGAGCTCCCCAATCGGCGAAAACGCCACCGGGAGATCATGAAAAATTCATGGTTCCAGGCCTTACAGGTAAAGTTTGCTTATGCGGTAACCTGCCATAAAGCACAAGGCGGACAATGGCCGGTGGTGTTTTTGGATCAGGGATATGTGAATGAAAATATGCTCAATACCGAGTTCTTAAGGTGGTTGTATACGGCGGTTACCCGTGCTTCGGAAAAATTATATCTGGTCAATTTTCATCCCGACTTTTTTACATCCGGAGATCAGGATCAGGATTAGTGTTCCAGATCAAGGTCGAAACGCTTCCGCAATTCGCCGAGGGATGGGTTTTTTTCGATCATGGCTTTGAAACGATCATTCGGACTGTAAAAGCGCATATGGTCTGCTTGTGGGCTGGCAACAAGCTGCACCTCAAACTCAATGGCATAATTCTGCAATTGCTCACGCATAAAAGCAAGCAATTCAGGTCGTTCTCGATCAAAATCATTCAGCTGAACCTGATTGTCCACCCAAAACATCATTTTCAGTTCTCCTTCCAGAACCGGGTTTCGGGCAGCCATGGTGTGATAAAAACTCATCTTGCCTTGTTTACGCATCTCATGGGCATATTCTTTCCACAAGGCCACCATGGTAGCTTCGGAAAAAGCTTTTTCGGGGCGAAATGCAGATCCTTCTTTGCTTTCCACCTCCTTTTTGGAAACGACCTTTTGCGGTGGGCTGATGTTTTCGCTTTTGATCAATCCGCCCCGTAAACTGGCCAGCGGTTTGCGTTTGGGTTCGTTTGTTTCGGCAGGGGCCGAAACGATCGCGTCGGATATGGGTGGCCGTTGGATGACCGGCTTGTTGCCCTGATGGACTGCCGGAGCATTTGCCTGGGCCGGTGGTTGCCGAGGAACGGGAGGCCGGTCGGATCCAGGAGTTTTACCGGTGTGTTCTCTGGCTGAGGGTTTCAGCCGTACGGGGAGTTGGAACCTTTTTTTTTTCGCCCTCACTTTCGTTGAGAGAACAAAGTTTCATGAGGGCCAGCTCCACCAATAGCCGTTGGCTTTTACTGGCTTTGTATTGCACATCCGTTTGGCTTACAACATGTAGCCCCGAAAGCAGGAATGCATCGGGGCATTGGGCAGCCTGCGCTTTGTATTTTGCCCGGATGTTTTCTCCTACTTCCAACAGAGGAAGCGTACTGGCATCCCGACAAACCATCACATTCCGGAAATGTTCGCCCAGCCCTACAATAAAGTTGTGGCCATCAAAACCGTTTTTTAAAATATCATCAAAAAGCAAAAGTGTTGCCGGAATATCTTCGGAAAGCAAATGGTCTGTCAAACGGAAATAATAGTCGTGATCAAGAACGTTGAGGTTTTCGATAATGGACTGATACGTAATGTTCTGCCCCGAAAAACTGATCATCTGATCGAAAATGGAAAGGGCATCGCGTAAAGCGCCATCGGCCTTTTGTGCGATAACATGTAACGCATCTTCCTCTACGGTAACTCCTTCCTTTTCGGCAATCGCCTGTAAATGCACCACCATATCCGGTATGCGGATCCGGTTGAAATCAAAGATCTGACAACGGGATAAAATGGTTGGGATGATCTTGTGTTTTTCAGTAGTGGCCAGAATAAAAATGGCATGTGCAGGCGGTTCTTCCAAGGTTTTCAGAAACGCATTAAATGCGGCCTGAGAAAGCATGTGTACCTCATCGATGATAAAGACCCTGTATTTGCCCGTTTGAGGAGGGATGCGCACCTGATCGGTAAGCGAACGAATGTCTTCCACGGAATTGTTGGAAGCCGCGTCCAATTCAAAAATGTTGAACGAGAAATCCCGGTTGTGATCAACAGGATCGCCTCCGGAGTTGATTACTTTCGCAAAAATACGGGCACAGGTAGTTTTGCCTACCCCTCTCGGACCACAAAACAGATAGGCTTGCGCCAGATGGTTGTTCCGGATGGCATTGGAAAGCGTAGTGGTGATCGATTTCTGCCCTACTACTGCATCGAAAGCTTGCGGGCGGTATTTCCTTGCGGAAACGATATATCGTTCTTCAGCCATTATCTGCGAACAAAAATACATGATTCATCCGGTTTACGGGTCAAATGTTATCAATATTTTAGTGTTTTGTGATAACGAAAAGAAAAAGGAAGTCATCTCTCCCCGGCTGTTCGGTTTATGCTCATCGGCTTGGTTTTGCAATTGTTTTCTCCCGGCTCCTGTCGGTGCATGTTTTCTGCTGTGGGATGGTGCCCCTTTTTAGGTATAAAAGCCGGCAAATAACCTGGCCAGGGCATCAAAATGCCGTAGTTTTACCGGAAAAACACCAATTCCTGTTCATCCGTTTCGGATTTTTCATCATTTCAACTATCTTTGCCGGCCGTTTGTTGTAAACGGATAAAATTTTAGTTACCTAATTTATTCATCATGAATCGTTACGAAACTGTTTTCATTTTAACTCCCGTTTTGTCTGAAGAACAGACAAAGGAAGCAGTAGACAAATTCATTAAACTTATGGAAGAGGGCAACGCCACCATCACTCACCGCGAAAATTGGGGATTGAAAAAGTTGGCGTATCCGATCCAGAAAAAGTCTACCGGCTTCTATCACCTGCTTGAGTTCGAGGCCGATGGAACACTCATTTCAACTTTGGAAACGGCTTATCGCCGCGACGAGCGTGTTCTTCGCTTTCTGACCTTCAAAATGGATAAATATTCGTTTGCTTACGCAGAAAAACGCAAAGCCAAGCAGAAAGCCAAAGCATCAACGGTAAAAGACGCCACAAAAAAAGAAGAGGAAGTAGCTTCCTGATTTTCCAATGGATCTTTGTCTTCCGGACAAAGGGTATAAAATTAACATCATAAAATGGCTCAAAATAATTCGGAAATCCGTTACCTCACTCCCATTAACATTGAGGTAAAACGTGAAAAATACTGCCGTTTCCAAAAGTCAGGAATCAAGTATCTCGATTATAAAGATCCCGATTTCCTCATTAAGTTCGTGAACGAGCAAGGCAAACTTCTTCCCCGTCGTGTAACCGGAACTTCGGTAAAGTATCAACGCAAAGTGGCCCGTGCGGTAAAACGTGCCCGCCACCTGGCACTTATGCCATACGTTGCTGACCTGTTAAAATAAAGAGAATACGATATGGAAATTATTCTCAAAGAAGATATCGGGAAACTGGGGCATAAAGACGATATCGTAACCGTAAAAAACGGTTATGCCCGCAACTACCTTATTCCACAAGGAAAAGCAATTGCAGCAACCTCCTCCGACAAAAAAATGCTGGAAGAAACGTTGCGCCAACGTTCGCATAAAGAGGCCAAAGTAACCGGCCAGGCCAGTAAAGTACTTGCCGATATTAAAGCAGCTACCATTAAAGTAGGGGCTAAAGTAGGTGAGAACGGAAAGATCTTTGGTTCCGTAACCAACGTTCAGGTGGCCGATGCCATCAAAAAACTGGGCTACGAGATCGAACGTAAAAATATTACGATTAATGGCGATGCGATTAAATCGATTGGCAACTACACCGCCGAGCTGAAATTGCATAAATCAGTTTCCGGCACCATTGAATTCGAAGTATTGGAGGATTAATTTTTTATCCGATATAGTAAGGAACCCGGCCCAGGCCGGGTTTTTTTATGGGGGTTGTTTTTCGTTTCGCGTTTTTTTTAGGTTTGATCGGAAAAAAAACGCAGGCACCTTAACCTGTAAATTTCGTGTTATTTTTGGGAAAACACCTCTATTTTAAAGCATTGGGAGTGAGATGGTGATAAATGCAAGTGTGGATATTTACGGGTTATAAACAATGCAGGTTTAGAGGTAACTCAACCACTTCTTTTCTCTATTATTAGCTTTGTACCTCATATAATATAAGCAGGGGATGTAAAGAGCAGCGATTATTAGGATCCACGCTAAATAAACATGCCAAAGTCCTTCAATACCTAACCACCTATATTGCCCGTTCATAACGTTCTCGGGTTTCGCTATTGAAGAATACATGGATTCGCCAACCAACGGTTTAATTAGCATGCTAGATAAATGAATCACAAGCATATGAAGAAAGTAAAAGAACAAAGGTACCCTGCCAAAGGTTATAGCAAAGTTTGTGAATCTATTACGAATGGTTTCTATCAACGCCAATACTATTAGTGATACACCAAGTGTTATAAGTGTAAATTGAAGTGATGCCGGATATTTTGTTACCCTTAAAAATGAGACAACATTTTTGAACCATGTTTGCTGTTCATCGAACAAAAATGAATCTCCATACAAATTGAATGTCCGTAAAATCACAAAAAGAACTAAGGCGCCAGACCCAATAAATAATAGCGTTTTCTTTCTTGTTTTAGGGTCAAATTTTTTATCATACAATTTACCACTCGCAAAGCCTAAAACCATTATCCCCAGCCATGCTAACATGGGGTAAAATATTACAATTACGCGATCCCCGGTTCCGTATGATATAACATCTGACTGGTCAATAAATATCCATGCGGATCCCAAAAAACTACCCCCATCCATACGAAAATCGTCAAAATAATTATGCCCAAAAACGATTAATACTCCAACGATTAATAATATATATCGCGGTAAAAAGATTAATCCCGATAACACAACCATGGATGCACCTATCGCCCAAATCACCTGAAGGACAACGGTATTAAAATAGATATCAAAGTTCCAGATAAAAGTATTCAACGTCACTTCTAGAAAAATTAACCAAAGCCCTCTTGTAAACAAAAATTTCGCAAGCTCAGGTTTTGTCTTTCGCTGCGCCTGAAGGTAAATGGAAGTGCCTGAAAGAAATACAAATACCGGTGCACAAAAATGGGTGATATATCGAGTAATAAACAAGCCTGGTGAAGTTGAATCAATATCCATGGGATCAGCTGTTATAGCTAAGTCCTGGAAATAGTCCCGAGTGTGATCTAGACACATGATGATCATAACGATTCCTCTAAGCACATCAATGGATTCGATTCTATGTGATTTGATCATAGCGGTTAATTTAGGGGGTCAATATAATGATTCTGAATTTTGACTGGAGACCGTATTTATGTTTGACTGTTCAACTGCCATCTTTTATGGATTTATACAGGTGCTTATAGCAATAAAACCAACCATTTAACAGTAAAAAAAACGACTTGTCTTGTCGCACAAAGCCCCCGAAGGGCAAACCACGTACTTTGTGTGGGATGGCCATGTGCCTTTGTACGAATGGGCCGCTCCGGAGGGGGGCGCCCTTGAGCCCTGTCGGCCCAAAAGGGAAACAGGAGTTGAAGTTTCCCGAAAACCTCACTGCCTGGATTTTTGAAGACGGCATCTTTGCACCGATGGCCAAATTGATAGGAGGCAGAGCGTTTTCGATTATTGCGGATCATTGGGGTACGCTTTGTGAAGCATGCGGTGAGCAAGGTAAAAGGCTGCCATTCTTATAGTTATATGCGCATAAAAAACCCGAAAACTTACCGAGAAGCGTTCTTTTATTCCGTTTCGCTACCAGGGGCAATATGCGGATCGGGAGACGGGGTTGTATGATAACCGGTTTATGATAGCCGGTTTTGGTGTTATTCGCCGGAGAGTGAGAGGTATATTTCTCAAGACTCGATTGGGTTGGATGAGGACATGCCGAAGGCATATAGCAGTAACCGTTGGGTGAATTGTTTTAAGGCGGGAAAAAGTGGACGGCTGTAACGGACTTGGTGCAGAGGCTGGTAAGGGGGCAAGTAGTTTGCCGAGGCAGTTGCTGCTGCCAGGAAAGCCGCTTTTCAAATAGCTGCTGAGGATCGTCCATATATTATTTCAGGTTATTCGTTTATTAATGCCCGCTTAAAATACGTGTAAAACGCTTTTTATTAAGTGTTTATCCCCATTTTTTCAAATTAGGTGTTTATGCTCTGTTAAAATTCGCAACATCACCTGATGTTTGTGATTGCATCACAACAAATTGATTTTTCATGCCGATAAAAGCAAGATGGATGCATGAAACCGCAGCATCAGAAACAAAAGATGCGCATGTTCACACACAGATGAACTCACCAAAGATGTGCCCACGCAGTATTTCAACTTTCTCTTCGATCCATCCTCCCAAAAATGCGGCATCATCGAGGTGCCGGGGCGACGGCATCTTTGGCATTACCCGGACATTTGTTTACAAATACACGCTTGAAGTGCGATTAAATCGCTGATTTATAGGTGTTTAATTGTATTTTTTTAAACTACGTGTTTATGCTGTGGTAAAACTCAAAGCACCATCCGATGTTTGTATCCGGATCAAAACAGATCGATTTTTTTACGCTTTATCAATAAAAAACGACGAATGAAAAAAGCGTTTGGAAATCGAGGGTAAGCATATTCATTTTTTAACATCTATATTATGATACATTCAAAACACACCACAACCGGTTTGTTTGTGCTGCTCTGCCTGGGTAGCCTGCAAGCACAGGAAACCACATCCGCCGCCGGTGGTGCTGCCACAGGGAGCGGAGGCTCATCAAGCTACACCGTTGGCCAGGTGGTGTATTCCACCCATACGGGCACCAACGGATCGGTGGCCGAAGGTGTACAACAACCATACGAAATTTCCACTACTGTGGGCATGGAAGTGTCTGCAATACACCTGGAATTTACTGCCTGGCCCAATCCCACAGAGCATGCCCTTACGCTTAGCGTGGATTCCTACAGCAAAAAGGCGCTGGTTTATGAGTTGTACGATATGCAGGGAAAATTATCGGCCCGCAAGCCTGTGGTGCACCACCGCACTACCATAGGCATGCAAGGCCTTCCGGCCGGCACCTATTTGTTAAACATACTGGATCACAACGCATTGATAAAAACATTTAAGATCATTAAAAAATAAACCGATGAAAAAAGTATATCTTTTCTTAACCGCCCTATTATTTGCCACTTGCGCCATGGCGCAGGCACCGGAAAAAATGAGTTATCAGGCCGTCATCAGGGATGCCGGTAATGCACTTGTTGCCAACCAGTCGGTCGGCATGCAGATCAGCATCCTGCAAGGCGCTGTTTCGGGTGCTGCCGTGTATGTGGAAACACAAACTCCCACCACCAATGCCAACGGTTTGGTGCGTTTGGAAATTGGAACAGGAATCCTCGTTTCCGGTGCCTTTCACACCATCAACTGGAGCAACGGACCCTACTTTATCAAAACAGAAACCGACCCAACCGGCGGTACGAGCTATACCATTACAGGCACCAGCCAGCTCATGAGTGTGCCTTATGCATTGCATGCCCATACCGCAGACAGCCTTACGGGCGGGATAAACACAACAGAAACCGACCCCGTTTTTGGTTCCTCTGTTGCCCACGGAATTACCGCCTCCGATACGGCGCATTGGAATAACCATACCGTGGACACCGATACCCAATTAGATGAAGCAACAGTAGATAGTTTTGTTGCCAACAACGGGTATTTAACGACAGAAACAGATGGTTCGGTAACCAACGAAATACAAACCATTAGCCGAACCGGAACAAATGTAGTATTGAGCCACGGAGGAGGAAGCTATACGGATAGTGTCAATACATATACTCCGGGGGTTGGCATTGATATTACCAATAATGTCATCAGCAATACGGCTTCTTCCGGTAAGGTCATCAATGTTACCTATCGGGTAAACAATACCAGAACAGTACTTGGTCCTAGCAATTCGATTGTTTTGGAGTCGTTTTTGGTCAACAAAATATCGCCAACCAGTATTTTGCTGATCCAGGGTTCAATTTCAGGACGGGGCGATCATTCCGGAGATATGCAACAAGGCTGGAAGTACGGTTCAGGCCCTGAAGTATTGGGCCAATCCGTAATGTATGC
>CALLUQ010000189.1 GCA_938010565.1 uncultured Flavobacteriales bacterium | reverse complement strand
ACACCACAATTCTCCATTGTCCAATTATCAATTCTCCATTGTCCATTGTCAACTACTCTTTCAAAACACGCACCACCGCTTTTTTATCTCCCGCTTTAACGGTCAGGAAATAAACCCCTGCCGGTTCTTCGAGTTTTAAATGGAACAACTGTTCATAGGTTCCAGATGGCGATGTGGCTTGAACCACTTTTCCATTTACATCCCTTACCGTTATGACTACCGATGGGTAAGAGGCCCCCAGGTCTACGGAGAAATTTCCGTCGGATGGATTGGGGTAGATCAGCAGTTTTTCTCCAAAATCGTTTTCAAGAATGCTCACACTGTTAATGAGATAACAGGCCGAAGTATCCACGCATCCGTTTTGTGTAATTTCTACCGCATAGTTTCCGTTGGCAGAGGCGGCAAATTGTGGTTGGGTTGCTCCCGGAATGATGCTAAAATTGCTATCGCAATATAGCCACTGGTAAGCGGCTCCCGAAGCATGGGCTTCCAAGGTAGTGTCATTGATTTCTGTTACAGCGTTATCGGTATGATTGATGGTCAAGTGGAGGGTTACTACCGAATCGCACCCGGCAGTATTGGTTAAGGTATGTGTGGCGGTGGTGTTGGAGGAGATGTAGGTTTGGCCATCCATCCAGACGTAGGAGTTGCATGCGGTTTGAATATCAATACCTGTATTGGGTAAACATGCCGAAAGTTTACTGATAAAAATGTCAAAGTCTCCGCCACTGGTCATGTTAAAAGCACTGATCCCTGGGTCAAAATCTGCGGTTTCTCGAAAACGCCCTGTGGTATGTACATTTCCGGCTCCGTCCACGGCAATGGAACGGCCCTCCTCAGCGCCGGTCCCTCCCATTTGTTTTGCCCATATCAGGTTTCCGGCAACATCCAGCTTACTGATAAAAATATCATTGCTTCCTGCACTGGTCATGTTGAAGGTACCCGGCCCCAGGTCGAAGTCGGCGGTTCCCTCAAACTCTCCTGTGGCATACACATTTCCGACTCCATCCACAGTGATGGAAAAGCCATGATTGGTGTTGGTACTTCCGATTTGTTTTGCCCAAACCAGGTTTCCGGTAACATCCAGTTTACTGATAAAAATATCCCGGTTTCCTGCGGCGGTCATGTTAAACGTACCCAACCCCGGATCAAAGTATGCGGTTCCCTCAAACCACCCTGTGGTATACACATTTCCGGCTTCATCCACAGTGATGGAATGACCAACATCATTAGCGGTACTTCCGATCTGTTTTACCCAAACCAGGTTTCCGGAAACGTCCAGTTTAAGGATAAAAATGTCATTATCTCCTAAACTGGTCATGTTAAACGTACCTAACCCCGGATCAAAATCGGCCACTCCCTCAAACTCTCCTGTGGTATACACATTTCCTACCCCATCCACGGCGATGGAAAAACCGCGACTATCAGCGGTGCTTTCCATTTGTTTTGCCCATATCAGGTTTCCGGAAACGTCCAGTTTAAGGATAAAAATATCATCGTCTCCTAAGGCGGTCATGTTAAAGATGCCCGGTCCCGGATTAAAGTCGACAGTTCCCTCAAACTCCCCCGTCGCGTACAGGTTCCCAACTCCATCCACGACGATGGACAGGCCAACATCCGAACCGGTCCCTCCCATTGGTATGGCCCAAACCAGATTTCCGGCTATATCCAGCTTGCTGATAAAAATGTCACTGCTTCCTGCACTGGTCATGTTAAAGGTACCCGGCCCCGGGTCAAAGTCGGCGGTTCCCTGAAACCACCCTGTCGTATACACATTTCCTACCCCATCCACAGCGATGGATAGACCACGATCATCAACGGTACTTCCCATTCGTTTCGCCCAGATCAGGTTTCCGTCCGCATTTAGTTTACTGATAAAAATGTCATGACCTCCTGCACTGGTCATATTAAAAATACCCGGCCCCGGATCAAAGTCGGCAGTTCCCTGAAAGTACCCCGTGGTATACACATTTCCGGCTTCATCTACGGCGATGGAAAAGCCAATATCATCGGAGGTATCTCCCATTTGTTTTGCCCAGATAAAATTGCCGTTTTGGGCGTGTAGAAACGGTGAAAAAAAGGTGCATAAAAAGAAAAGTGTAAATGTATTTTTCATTTGTTTTAAGATTAAATGGCTCATCGTTTGGTGTTAATTTACTCTTGTACTGTGCGTTAGCCCCATTTTTTTATTCCTTTATTTTCCTTTTGCTCCGGACGGTCTTTTTTTCGGAAATTCTTTTTACCCGTTTTTGCTTCCGGATCTTTGCCGATATTCCCGGTAATGCAGGAGCCTTGTTTGTCAGGTCGCGTTTTATTTTTTCACCACTCAGGAAATCAAATAAGATATGCTTTTCATGCAAGCATCTGTTGAAAGGCGATGAAATACAGGTGATTTACGCATGAAAATACGGGAAAAGGCGTAATGGATAAACTACGTTTAAACCATGAGTGGGTGGTCATTCAACGGCCTGTGGGAAGGGGGGATAACTATTTGAAAGTATTGGCCATGCTTCCTGCCGTATCTGTTTCAAGCGTCTGCTTGGAACCATATTTATGACCTCACAAGCCGCCAAATCGTATTTTTACAATCATTTGACTGGCACGGTATAGCTATGATCTCACAAGTGGAACGCTTGCGAGAGATGAGGCTATTTGTTTTTATAACCGTGTCTGAAGACACTGCTTCTCATTGCTTCTTTCAAGTTCTCCTGCGGAAGACTTAAAAGAGCAGAGAAGAGGGTACAACGAACAAAGAAAAAGAATGGAGCACAGAGGAACCTTTGCAGATAACAGGGGAGGATCTTAAATGCGTTGGCCCTGTTTTTTTAGTGGAAACACGCCACATTTCCGTTGCTGGTTTCTACATTTACCGCATGAAACGATCGTTCATATCTCGTATGGGGCCGGGTTTACTTTATGCGGGTGCTGCAGTAGGAGTGAGCCATCTGGTTCAATCCACCAAAGCCGGGGCAATGTTTGGAATGGGCCTTATTTGGGCCGTGTTTGCTGCCAATATCCTCAAATACCCTTTTTTTGAATTTGGTCCGCGTTATGCCGCTGCCACCGGAAATAACCTTTTGCATGGCTACCGACAGCTTGGCCGGCTTCCCTTGCTGATCTTCACGCTGATGACCTTGCTGACCATGTTCGTCATTCAGGCGGCAGTCACCTTGGTTACCGCCGGCCTGGCCATAGAAATGACCCGCCACCCGGGGCCATCGTTCTACGGGTCTGCATCCGGCACCGAGCCCGGAATGCCTCCGGTAGCATGGGGAGGTATTTTGTTGTTGATCTGTGTGGGTATTTTGTGGTTTGGAAAATACCGTTTGCTCGATAAATTGATGAAATTCGTGATCATTCTCCTCTCCGTTACCACCCTCATCGCTTTGATCGTTGCCTTTGCAAAGGGGAGTTCCATACCGGATGACGGACCTGTTTTTGAATTTGGCAATGCCGTGCACGTTACCTTTTTAATTGCTTTGATGGGATGGATGCCTGCCCCCCTCGATATTTCGGTCTGGCACTCCGTATGGTCTACTGCCAAGCATAAAACTACAGGGATCCGCAGCACCATGCGCGAAACGTTACTCGACTTTAAGATCGGATACTGGAGCACTTTAATGCTGGCCATTGGCTTTGTTTTACTGGGTGCTCTTACCATTTACGGAACCGATGTTACCATCGAAAAAAGTGCCAGTGGATTCGCCCGACAACTGATCTCGTTGTATACCTCCAACATTGGCCAGGGCGCATACGGATTGATCGCTATTGCGGCATTCACTACCATGTTCAGCACCACCCTCACCTGCCTTGATGCTTTTCCCAGAGTGCTTACATCGGCCACCCGGCTCTTGCTGCATCAACCTGCCAGCAACCACTCGGACCGCCAACTTTACCGGCTTTGGATCGGTGTTACGGTTTTGGGTACCATGGGCGTTTTGCTTTACTTTTTTCTTACCCAAAAATCGATGATTTCGCTGGTTACCTTCATCACGGTGCTCTCCTTTATACTGGCTCCGGTAATTGCTTTTTTCAACTACCGGGTAGTTACCGGCAAACAGATGCCGGAGGAACACCGCCCGGGAATATGGCTCAGAGTGATGAGTTGGGCCGGAATGGCTTTTTTGGTCGGGTTTTGTGCATGGTACTTGTATCATTTTGTCCAAACCTGAGTTTTTTTCAGATTCGGCCGGAAAAGACCACCACCGGAGAAAACGCATTTTGAACAGAGGACGGAAAACAAAAAGGAACCGGGTTTAAAAACCCTTCAACCACCAGCGTAGGCGGAGGACCTCCGGAGCGTTTTTTTTCACAAACAGAAAAAACCATCCCAGTAAGGCCAGCAAAAAACACACCTTGCACATCAGCAAAGCCGTATAACCGAACGGCCAGCGTGGAATGCCTTCCGCCAAAGCGATCATCACAAAAAGCATCGCCCAAAACCCCAACAGGCGAAAACGGTAGGTGGAGACTTTCAGGTAAAGCAGCCAGCTTATGATGACCATAGCGGAGTAACCCATGATCTTGGAAAACACCGAACCCATAATGCCCCAGTGCTCAATGGTAAGAAACGAAGCCAATGCATTAAAAACAACCCCCGCCACGGTGGCTGTAAACAGCCATTTCACCATGGTTTTTTCGTGATATACGGGCAGGTTGAACAGTTGGCCGGCAAACACAATATACAAGCCCACTACGATCCAGGGAATAAAAACATAGGCTTCTACCAGATCGGGATTGTTCGAAAGCAGGTAAAGCACTTCGTACCCGAAAAGGCACAATCCAACCCCAGCTACTCCCAGCCCCCGGATCACCAAACTGCTGATCCGGTTCATCAAAACAAAATTATTCGACTTGAAGTTTTCGTAAAACCAGGGGATATAGGCCTGAAGAAAAGATTCTTTCAAGATGGAAAAGATGCTGGCAAACGTGAAAGCAATGTAGTAAATGCCCGATAGCTTTTCATCGAATTTTACATTCAGGATCACTTTATCGGTTTGTTCCAGCAAAATCCCGAAAAGGATATAGGGCACCAACGGAACAGAGAAAGACAGGCCTTCTTTTAAGGCTTTCAGGTTGATCCGGAAACGGGTTTTGATGAAGTACACAAAAAATGCGTAAAGCGAAAAAACGACCCCATTGATCAACGTACTTACAATAATGCCCAGTACGCCCATTTCATAATAGATCACCAGAAAAAGGTTCAAACCAATGTTGGCCGCCGAGTAACAAATATCGAACCAAAACAAACGGCTCCCTTGTTGAAGTGCCCGGAGGTAGGTCCGATACAATTCAATAACCCCCAACAGCGGCATGGCGTAGAGGGTATACAGCATAAAAGGCTCAAAACCGATGTGGTGGAGCATGGGGGTAAGCCATGGCTCCCCGAAGAAAAAAAGGACCAGCACCAATAACCCATTCATGAAAAACTGCACCACCAGGTAATTGCCCAGGATGTTGCGGGCATTTTCTTCCGGTGCTTTGCCGTTGTTGTCGTAAATAAACCGGGTGGCTGCCCGCGCCAACTCCAATCCGCCCAACACGGTAAGCAAGCTTAAAATGCCTTGTGTAATGCTGAGAATACCATAATCCTCTTTTGCAAGATAAGCCGAAAAAATGGGGAACAGGATAAGCGATGCTGCCCGGAAAAGGATGCTGGAAAGTGAATACAGAACCGAGTTCGTAAATACTTTCTTTACTTTAGACATCGATTTAAGCGGCCATAGCTGAAGGGCCAAAGATAGGAATTTATGAACCGTTTGTACCATTGGAAGTTTGTGTTGCATCTACATGTTTTGACCTTCCTTTTAAACCTGTGGGTACGGTGGAGCAAACGAACCGCCCCCGCTTCCGGAACCCGCATTGCCGCCTTTCCTTATCTGCCGCTGGATTTTCCGGGGGGCATGTTGCGCATCGGGCATTGGGAGCAATTTTTCAAAGCAGATCACATTGATTTTCAGGTATACTGGCCCGGCCATGCCGATGCGTATCTTGCCCGATTTGTGAAAGGTTCGCAAAAGCAACGGTATGCTTTTTTGCACTACATTCTCAGGTTGCGCTACCGGCAATTCAAACAGCTGAACGGCGTACAGGCGGTCTGGATACAACGCGCCTATCTGCCTTTTTTTCCACACAAAAAGCCGGTATTTGAAAAACTGCTGCGCAAAAAAGGCATTGCGTTGGTGGTCGATTTTTACGATGCTGACTATGTACACAACCCGGAGTTGTGCCATGGCATTGCCGGTTTAAGTGTATGTACTACGGTAGTGAGCCAACATCTGAAAAATTATTTTGAGCCGTATGCCCCCAAAACGGCATTGATCCCTCTGGCCATTGATCCGAAACCCTATGCATCTGCACACAAAAAAGCATCGGATGCGCTCATCATCGGCTGGACCGGAAATCCTGGCAATGCCTTACAACTGTTGAAAATTGAAACCGCTTTGCAAAACATTGAAAACCGCTTTCCGCAAATCCGTTTTCGTTTCATTTGTCGGGAACCCATTCCGCTTTCGCTGAAAAAGATGGAACAGGGGAGCTGGGATCAGCCTGATTTCGATTATATGGAGTGGTTGGCTTCTTTTGACATTGGCTTGGTGCCTTACCTTGACGACAACGAAACCACCCGCGCCAAAGTCGCCATGAAAAGCCTCGAATTTATGGCACTTGGCATTCCTGTTGTGCTCTCTCCTCTTGGCATTTCAGATCGTATGGAACACGAAAACAACTGCCTTTTGGCAGAAGCGGACGGTTGGGAGCAGGCATTGACCCGGCTGATCGGATCAAAAGAACTCCGAAACCGACTGGGCCGTGCCGGAAAAAAGACGCTTCAACAACACCATACGTATGAAACGATATATCCTTTGCTCAAAACGGTATTGGTGAATGCTTCCCAAAAGGGTAAAAAAGATCCCGCAGATCATCCGGATCAATCACATGCAGATCGTCCTTAAAAAGCGGATCCGGCAAGTAGTTTAATTCCTGAAAATACGTAGCAAATAAACCCTGCAAACCTGCTGCACGCAATTGGGCATGCATGGTGTGGTAATTCGTTTGCTTAAACGCTTTTTTCACAAACCCTGCTTGCACCTTAAAATCAACCCCTGCAGCGTCAGTAAGGTCTGCCATCTTTTGCAGGTAATGGAGTGAGATGGCCGAAAAATAAGCCGTATCAGACTCGGGAACAGATTGGTGAGATAAGTTGGGCGACCAATCGGAAGCTTTTACAACCGCCCACTGATCGGCAAAGCCAAAAGGCATCTCGTCTATTTGATGTTGCACGGTTGCATTCCAATGCAGATCGTGGCAACCATCGCCAAAAGGTTTGAGAAAATATTGGTAGGTAAAACGCTGGTCGAGGTTGTTTTGAAACGAAACCGGAACGTAGAGCAAACAAACTTCCTCTGTTTGCGGGTTGTTTTTAAGGTAGGCCGACAACAATGCATATTGCCCTGCCAATGAAATGGCCTGGTTGGAACAAATGGAAACGTATGTTTCTCCATCCGTTCTATTGTCGAACAGCTGGTTGCCCACACTATCGCCGAAAATCATTTTCTCTTGTTTGGGCTTATATTATTTCAGTATTCTTTTAGTCTCTTACTTTTTCTCTTGCTCTGGACAAGATTTCAGCATAACTACTCTCAAAGGTTTCATTGATTACTTTTTCAATTGAAGCTTCCATATCCCACAAAATCCTCTCTTCTGCTTGGTCTTGGAATAAATCAGCATTTTCACTCTCATTTATTCTGGATAGCCAATCAAGTAGAACAATAGATTCTTCCTTAGTCAGTTCAAGCACAACTTTATTTTCCTTCTGTTTCGATTCCATAATCACAATCCTCCGTGTTTAAGTACATTTTGTAATTGCACAGGGTTGAGCTTCCAGCCACTAATGAACTGCCCCGATGGACTTGATATTACATTCAGTCCAGTATTTGGGTTGACATGATGTATTACTGATTGTCCTCTATATGCCCCATTGATGGTTTTAACTCCTGCAGAGTTTATGTACTGATTGATAGCAGAGTTAAATTTACCTGCTGCTGCCTTATTCCAATTTCCTGTTACTCCGAAGTCCACAGCATGTTTGAACTTAGCTTGTAGTTGTTTTGTCGTAGTATTTAAAATACGGCTACTCAACTTAGCCACTTCCAAAACAACCCCCTGCAACACACTCCCATCTTTCTCCTTCCCACGATTGTCCGAAACGCCTCTTTGTACTCCTTCTTCATGGGTAGCAATTTCTTCCGAAAGCACCTCACTCTCCCGCCAGGGTTTTACCCAAGTTACTCCTTTTATCTCCTGTATGGCGGCAGAAATGGTGATGGTTACCGTCATCGGGGTTGTACCGGTTGCTTTAAATTCTTCTTTCCAGTGTACCAAAGCCGCATCGTGCAATCGATACTTAAAAAGAACGATCCCATCCAAATCCCCTTCGTAAAATACGATCTTAGCTGCTGTCAATGTACAAAGTTCGCCCTCCGGGCTGTGGGTGATCCAACGCAATAACCGGTCATCGCCATCTCCGGAGACAAAAGCAAGGGTGATAAGCCCTCCCATGGGAATGGGACCGGAACGCCCTGTTTTTGCGTTTACGGTTCTGTAGTACATCAGTTGTGTCGATAACAACTCCCTTTGGGTTCCCATAGCGAATAATTGGGCTTTTGTCATGGGTTTACCTGTGGGTTTCAGATGTTTTACAGAAGGTGTTCATCGCTCGGAATGGTGTGGCATTGCCCATAAATGTAGTGTTATATTCCACTTTCAGCAAATTGGGTGTTTTCGTGGTGCCAGGAGGACATAGCGAGTGAGGCTTTAACTTTAAACCTCTTCATCTAACGAATAAGAGACCGGAGGTTTTTGAAATTCTTCCCGGTAGATCCAACATCGCTCAACTGCTTTTGATCGTACTCAGGGTAAAGTCCGAAAGTAAAAAAGCATTTTCAACCATAGCGGCATTCGTAAGCATACATTTCATCCGTCAGCCGGATGTGTTTTTAGATAGTAGAAAACAGCAGAAGAACCTATACTAAATTAAAAAAACGCAACAAATCACCCTGTATACAAATCGTAAAGCAGATACTTCGGGTTTCCCCATTCGTAAAAGCATGGCAGTAAACTCCGGTTGGTCTTCGTACAACTGCTCCGGCGAATATTCCGGTTGCCATCTGCTAACACGATCCGTTGCCCCGGCTACTCTTGCCCCTATTTTCTCTTCATATCCCGTTATATTATTTTCGCAACCCTGCATACCCATTTTTACCAACACCCCCGGCTGAAATGCTTTCACAGGCGCAAAAGCCTGCCCGGCTCTTACGAATTTCCAAAAAATAACACGAAATACCACCCATTGGCCAACCAATCTTTTAGCAGGTGCCTGTTCAACGTACTTTGCCTCAAAAAAAATACAATCTTTGTGTTTCTCTGCTTACCGGATCTTTGTATGAATAACACAACCTATGACTTGTTTATTGGGAATCCATATCGGGCACGATGCCACCGCAACTCTGGTTGATGGAACGGGTGCCATTCTGGCCTCTGTTGCCGAAGAGCGATTGAGCCGAAAGAAATTTCACACCGGTTTTCCCTTCCGGGCCATTGAAGAAGTATTCCGGATCAGCCAGGCATCCAAATCGGATGTGAGCCATGTTGCTTCAAGCACCCGGGCCATCCTTTACCCGGGGTTTGATGCGTACAACCAAGCCCTCTTTTCAGAAGAAGGAGCCCACAAAAACGACCACACATCCACCGACAAATACCGCCAACTTTGGGAGCTGCTCACCTACAACATGGGGTTTCGAAAAGGTGGATCGCCCCATGATTTTATGGCTTCTGCCACCCAGCTTACCCTTGATCTTCAAAAAGAGCAACTGGCAAAGATCGGGTTGGGACATGCTGTTTTTGAAACCGTAGATCACCACCATTGCCATGCCGCCAGTGCCTACTATTGCAGCGGCACCGAAGATCCGCTGATCGTAACCATGGATGGAGCCGGAGACGGCCTGTGCGCTACCGTTTCTCTGATCGAAAATGGCAGGATAAAACGCATTTCCTGCGCTGAAAGCGATTGTTCGCCCGGGCGGTTTTACTCCGAAATTACCCGCTTTCTGGGTTACCGCCGAAACCGCCACGAAGGGAAAATTACAGGCCTGGCTGCATTTGGCGATCCTCAAAAATACTATCCTGTACTCAAGGCTTTCATGCGGTTCGATGCTGAAAAAGAAGGCTTTACTTACCCCATTGCTCAGGGATCCGGACTAAAACGAAAAATCAAAACCGTAAAGCGCATTCTCCGCGATGAAAATTTTGGCGATCCGTACATCGATACTTTTTACGCCGCATTGAGCAACCGTTTTGATCCCAAAGCAGATGCCGAAGATCTGGCAGCTGCGGCCCAATTGATCTTGGAAGAAGCCGTAACCGATTACATCCAACATTTTCGGGCCCGATATCCGAAATCGGAGATCCTGATGGCCGGTGGTGTTTTTGCCAATGTAAAAGTCAACCAGGCAGTGGCTGAACTTCCGGGGGTATCGTTGGTATATATCCATCAGAACATGGGCGATGGCGGGTGTGCGGCAGGTGCCGCATTCAGTTCGCTTTACGAAAACCTAAAAAAGCCGTATACAGGATACCGCCAGCCTCACGTTTATCACGGTTCATCCTTCTCTAACGATGCGATCAAAGCTGCCCTTGAGGCAGAACGGATGGCCTGTACTTTCCACCACAACATCGAAGACGAAATTGCCCGGCTTATGGCCGACGGAAAGGTGGTAGGCCGTTTTAACGGAGGGCTGGAATATGGTCCGAGGGCCCTGGGCAATCGAAGTTTGATGGCTTCGCCGGCCGATAAAAGCATCAACACCTGGCTCAACAAAAAACTGAACCGGACCGAGTTCATGCCATTTGCTCCATCCATACTGGCTGAAAAAGCAGCCGATGTGCTTGTTGGATACCACAAAAGCAACAGCGCCTACGCCAGCCGTTTCATGACCATTACGTATGCCGTGGAACCCAAATGGAGAGAGCGCATGCAAGCGGCTGTACACATAGATGGCACTGCCCGGCCGCAGGTGGTTCGGGCAAAAGATAATCCATCCTACCATAAGATCATTCAAAGATTTTTCGAACGGACCGGCATTCCGGCCATCATCAATACAAGCTTTAACATGCACGAAGAACCCATTGTAGCTACACCCGGTGATGCCATACGTGCTTTCCGACAGGGAGCAATGAATTATCTGGCCATCGGAAATTACCTTTGCCCGGCGAAAGCGTTATCATCAAAAACCTTTACCCTGCCCCGATGAAAAAAGTGGCCGTACTTACACATACCCATTACAACGATAGCAGAGCGCTTCGCACCATTCGGGTCATGGCGCAAAGCTGTGAGGTGCATTATTTTTTTTCGGCAGGAGAGCACGATCCGGCCACAGGCATTCCGGAAACACGGGTACACCTCCACCCCCTGCCTTTTCAGGATGCTTCCAGATGGATAAAACACACCCGTTTTTACAAAGCAAGTGCTTATTATGCAGAAGAAGTTTTAAAAACCAACATCCCGTTCAGTCTGGTTTACTGCCACGATATTGATACTTCCTATCCGGGGTTTATTATTGCGCGTGCATTAAATGCCAAGTTGCTTTACGACGTACACGACTTGTCGTTGGAAACACTCAACCAGCAATTTCCTCCGGCACCCGGTTTCCTGAAAAAAATGCTCTTTAACATCGCTCAACGCACCATGCGTAAATACGGTCGCAGATGGGAAAGGAAATTCATTGCTTCCTGCGATGGTGTTCTTACTGTTACGGGTAATTGTGCCGCCTACCTAAAAGAGCAATACCAAATAAAAGAAGTACTGGTGGCGCCCAATTATCCGGCGTTAAAGCACATCCAATCCTCAGATAAAATATACAGCCATACCGGTTTGCCATACTCAAGCCAGATCGTTTTGTACCATGGTGCGCTCACACAGGGCCGCTACCTCGATGTGATTACCGAAAGTGCCGCCTGGTTTGATGAACACATTCATCTGGTTATCATTGGCGATGGCCCTTTGCGGGGGAAAATGCAGGCCATTACCAGAGAGAAGCAATTGGAAGCCAACGTTCATTTTTTTCCTTTTCTGCCTTACAGCGAGTTGCTGGAAACCATTACCGGGGCTAGCATCGGACTGATCTTGATCGACCACATCAACTTGTCAAAAAAATTCGCCCTGGCCAACAAAGTAACCGAATACATGGCCAGCGGAATTCCCGTTTTGGCTTCCGATTCATTTGAAAACCGACGGCTCCTCAACCGTGGAAACTGCGGATGGATCACAAAAGTAAGATCGGCCCGGCAACTGGGCACTTTTATCAACACATTGTGTGCCGATAAAAACGCTTTAAAGCAACGCGGTAAAGCCGGGCAAAAAGCGTTTAAAACACAATTCAACTGGGAAAAAGTAGCTCCTGACTTTATCGCCCTTTTTGAGCGCATCATGTCGGACCGCTCCGGTTAGCTCAACAGCAGTCGGTTGATCTGCATGGCCAACTGCACAGCCTGGTCGTCTTTGATATTATCTTGATAAATGATGTTGGGAAAATTCGTTTTTGTAACCACGGGCATTACCGATGGGATCAGAGCGGCATTTGCCGTATCAGCCAGGTCTTTGATGCTTTTTACTCCGGGAAGGATAAAACAGGTGGCAGCCTGGGTATCACTTTGGGTGAGGGTCCACGACAGCAGGAAATATTGATCCTGATTTTCCTGCATCCGCTCAAACTGCAAACGGGCCATCTTTTCCAGATCGTTGGTGTCCGAATAGTTGTTGTAAACGTTAAAATTCCGGTAGCGATAAAACCCTTGTCCGGCATAACTTCCCAGGTTAACATTTGCCTGTACCACCAGCACTACTGCCGGCCCGGTCGCGATAAACCGGTTCAGGGTATAGGAGGTCAGGTTTACCGTAGGGTCGTTGTGTACAACAAACAAGTGATGGAGGTGGCTCAACTCTGCAAATAAACGGTTCCACTCTGCCTGGGTAAACGGGGCATACTTTGCGTTTCCCAAATCGGTATTTAAACTGTGAGAAAGGTTGAGAATAACCAACTCCTGATGGACCGCTGTAAAGGCATTGACATCCGTTATAATTTCCTGAATGGATTGACCGTTTGCACCTTGCCAGCTCACCAGTTTGTCGATTTTCAGTTGGGTGTAATGACCGGTCAGGTATTTTCCGCCGCTGATGACCGGTCGGATATCGAAATATCGTGCTCCAAGGTTCAGTTGTTCCTGAATGCCGTTGGTTTGTGTGAGCGTATTGCAATCCAGGCCAAAAGCAGTACCGGAGGTACGTACGCTCATTCCGGAATCGTGCGAGCCGGTCATGCAGAAAGCATTTAAGGGTTGGTTTCCGAGAAGTGCCAGGTGATCGTGCATCCAGCTGGCAGGATTTAATCCGGTGGTTGGATCGGTGTTTGATTGATTCATAGTTATATTCGTTATGTTGGTTATAATCCCGTCAAGGATAAGAACGTTCCTTGCCAGGAGTTTCAAATGTTGGATAATTTGCTGAGAAAGAACTAAAAAAACCTTCGGTTGGTGTATATATATTCGCCGTAACTGTGGCAAGTCCGATGGTTGCTGATGCACCTGAACCGTATCTGTTTCAAGCGTCCGCTTGGAGCACTGTTTATGACCTCAATAGCTAAATTGGTTTTTTTCAATCATTTGCTTGGAACAGCATAGCTATCACCTCACAAGCGAGACGCTTGCGAGAGA
>CALLUQ010000188.1 GCA_938010565.1 uncultured Flavobacteriales bacterium | reverse complement strand
GGGTGATCCAACGCAATAACCGATCATCGCCATGTCCGGAGACAAAAGAAAGGGTAGTCAGCCCACCCATCGGAATGGGGCCGGGCCGGCCTGTTTTAGGATGGAATACCCTGTGGTATTCCAGATCCGTTTGTAGCAATTCCCGTTCGGTTCCGCAAGCAAATAATTTGGCTTTTAGCATGGGTTTTCCGGTGGGTTTCAGATGCAAACATTACTTAATTCAACGAACCTGATCGTGAAATCTTTGCTGTAATTTTTCCGTTTCACTTTGTGAAGGGGATTCAAAGTGTAGGTTTGGAGCTTAATTTGGTGTATCGGTAAATGTAATAACTCCACTTCACTCAGGATAAACCACATACAAAGGTTCTAATTTCATGCTACTATTTAGGAGCTCAATTTTTTTCTCGACAATCGAAATTTCTTTTAAATAGTCAATCCGATCAAAAATATAGGATCGTAAAGTATCATCTCTTCGAACCTTCCAGGTAACCGAATTTTCTTCATGAAATACTTCAACATACTCCCAGCCTGCATCATCTGCTATTCCGGAAACACCGGTAAACAACAAGTACTTCCCCGATTTTGAAATACTATTTTTTAGTTCTTTAAAAACCAAAAAGCTTTCCTGAAATAAATCGAGGGTAAATAAATTGACCCCATCAACAAAAACTAAAAGATAAGCCATATTGGAAAATGAGACCCCATCTATTTCAACTGTCTCGTTACATGACACCTCCTTCAATTCAAATTTTATCTTTTTTTTAGAGTTCATCGGTTACCCCTTTTTTGTAGTACGGAAATTGAGATGATCTACTCTCATTTAAATGATTTATAATTACTCTCGACTCTTTGGTTGGAGTTGCATTAGTACTTATATTTTGATTGAATGTCTTTTTATAAGTAGTTGCATAATGAACTCCATTATCATCAAAATGCTTAACAATGTCATCCGCATTATTCATCGTTTGATCTCGTATATCTGCTACATCCATTTTCTGTCCATATTGAGTTCTACTTCTTGACGAAACGCTTGAAGGGTCGAACTTATGACGACTATAAGCATGCGGAGATATAAAGTCTTCTACATTTTGCCTTTTCACCTTATCCCCATCCTCCAAAGCACCTTCCAACACACTCCCATCATCCTCTTTCTTCCCACGATCACCCAAAGTCGCTCCCGTTCCTCCTTCTTTATGGGCAGCCCTTTCCTCCGAAAGCACCCCACTTTCCCGCCAAGGCTTTACCCAGGTTATTTCTTTCACCTCCTGTATGGCGGCAGAAATCGTCATGGTTACGGTCATGGGTTCATCCCCTGCCGAATGAAACGTTTCTTTCCAACACACCAAAGCGGCATCGTTCAATTTGTATTCAAAAAGAGCGATCCCATCCTGGTTCCCTTCGTAAAATACGATCTTAGCTGCGGTTAACGTACAAAGTTCGCCTTCCGGGCTGTGGGTGATCCAACGCAATAACCGGTCATCGCCATGTCCGGAGACAAAAGCAAGGGTAACCAGCCCTCCCATCGGAATGGGGCCGGGCCGGCCTGTTTTAGGATGGAATACCCTGTGGTATTCCAGGTCCGTTCGTAGCAATTCCCGTTCTGTTCCACAAGCAAATAATTTGGCTTTTAGCATGGGTTTACCGGTGGGTTTCAGGTTTTTTGTTTAAAGTTATGGTGCATGATCCGGAACGGTGCCGGTTCCCGAACTATTTACCACCTCCCTAATCCCCACCTTAAAACAAGTGTACAAAATAATACAACACACCCAAAAAAAGGCCGAACCTTTACGGCCCGGCCTTTTTTAATCTCCTTAGTTTTCGCATCAGGCCAGCATCATGACCGGATCTTCCAACATGGCTTTTAACGTTTTCAGAAAGGCCGACCCTGTAGCTCCGTCCACCACGCGATGATCGCAGGACAGGGTTACCTTCATTACATTGCCCGGAACCACCTCCCCGTTTTTTACCACCGGCGTTTGCTTGATGCCGCCTACGGCAAGAATACAAGCATCCGGAGGGTTAATAATGGCTGTAAATTCTTCGATCCCAAACATCCCCAAGTTGGAAATGGTAAAAGTGTTGCCTTCCCATTCCGAGGGTTGCAACTTTTTATTGCGTGCTTTGCCGGCCAATTCTTTTACCTGTGCATTGATCTGCGAAATGGTGAGGTTGTCGGTAAAGGGAATGACGGGAACCAAAAGCCCTTCATCCACTGCTACGGCAATGCCGATGTTGATGTGTTGGTTCCTTCGAATGGTATTGCCCAACCACGAAGAATTTACTTTTGGATGCTGTCGCAATGCCATTGCGGTGGCTTTTACCACAAGATCGTTGAACGAAACTTTTACTTCGCCATGGGCATTGATGGTTTTGCGGGCGGTTATCGCGTTGTCCATGTCGATTTCCATCGTAAGATAGAAATGCGGCGCACTGAACTTGCTTTCGGACAAGCGGCGTGCAATGGTTTTACGCATTTGCGATACGTTCTCTTCGGTATAGGCTTCCGTTCCGACCGGGGTGGCATAAGCCGTACCGGTTGGAGCAGGGGCATAATTTTCAATGTCTTTTTTTACGATGCGCCCGCCATCTCCGCTTCCGGAAACTGCTGCCAATGCAATGCCTTTTTCCTGAGCCAGCCGGCGGGCCAGCGGCGAAACTTTTAAACGGCTGCCGGAGTCCCTGTCATCGGTATCAGTCACGGGCACCGGAACCGGGTTTTCGGCCGGTTTTACTGCTGCAACCGATGCGGAAGTCGGAGCAGGACCGGGTGCAGGCGTTTTTTCGTGGGCAGAGGGTGTTTCCGGAGCCGGTGCCGGTGCCGGGGCTGCGGCTTCTGCCTTCAGGAGCTCGGAAACGTCTTCGCCTTTGTTTCCCAGAATGGCCAGAATGGCATCGACCGAGGCAGTCTCCCCTTTTTTAATGCCTATATGCAACAAGGTGCCTTCCTGGAAAGATTCAAATTCCATGGTGGCTTTATCGGTTTCGATTTCAGCAAGTAGATCTCCTGCTTCTACATGGTCGCCCACATTTTTATGCCATTCTGCTACCACACCTTCCGTCATGGTATCGCTCAATTTTGGCATTCTGACAATCTCTGCCATCCGCTAAAGTTTTGGGGGTTGGAAAAAAAACATTAAATTTTCACAAAAGGATAATCTTCCTGCACGTATACGTCTTCGTACAACTCTTTGGCCTCGGGATAAGGCGAATTTTCTGCAAACGCCACCGATTCTTCCACAACGGCTTTTACCCGATCTTGTATTGCTTTGATCTCTTTTTCCGAAGCGTATTGTTTCTTTTTGATCGCCTCAAGAACCATTTTAACGGGATCCATGCCTTTGTACGCATTCACCTCATCTTTGGCGCGGTATTTTTGAGGGTCGGACATGGAGTGTCCCTTGTAACGGTAGGTTTTGATATCAAGCAAAGTGGGCCCGTCTCCTTTTCGGGCATGCTCGGCTGCCATGGCAACGGCTTCATGCACTGCCTCCGGTGCCATTCCATCTACCGATTCGGCCGGCATTTCGAAAGATGCCCCTAATGTGGTTAATTCGGTTACATTGGAAGTTCTTTCCACCGAAGTGCCCATGGCGTACTTATTGTTCTCGATAATGAAGATAACGGGCAACTGCCACATCATGGCCATGTTGAAGGTTTCGTAAAGTGCTCCCTGGCGGGCAGCCCCATCGCCAAAGAAACAAAGGGTAACGTTATCGGTTCCTTTGTATTTTTCGGCAAAAGCAATGCCTGCCCCTAAAGGAATTTGTCCGCCTACAATGCCATGTCCGCCAAAAAGATTGCGTTCTTTATCAAACATGTGCATCGACCCGCCTTTGCCTTTGCTCAAGCCGGTGGTTCGGCCATAAAGCTCCGCCATCACCCTTTTAGGATCGCTGCCTAAAACCAACGGGTGGGCATGGTCTCTGTATGCCGTGATCATATTATCCGTAGGGCGCAAAGCAGTAGAGCATCCGGCCAAAACGGCTTCCTGCCCGATATACAGGTGGCAAAACCCTCCGAATTTTTGTTGGATATATAACTGTCCGCACCGCTCTTCAAACCGACGCATCAGCAACATATCTTCATACCATTTTAAATAGATTGCCTTTCCGAAATTTTCTTTCTTTGTTCCGCCGGCATGGCTGGTTGTTTTACCAGCAACGGCTTTTTTTTGCGCATTTGTTTTATTCGCCATTTGATGCGTTTTCTGAAACCTGAATCGCAAATATAGTTATAAGGCATCATGCACTCCTAAAAAGGCCGAAAAAAGATAGGGTTTATGGCCCGGAACGAAGCAATGAAGTGTTGTATTGGTTTTGAAGAACGGGCCGGATCAAAGGGTGGCTTGTCAGGGCTCGCATTTAAATCCCAGAGGGTAAACACTTCCTTATAAACCGATGTATATTCTACGTGTATGGGGCCTTGTGTTAAGTCAAGCCTACTTTAGCCGCACCAAGTTTTGATCTTTTTATCCCGGACTTCTTTTCCCGGACTTCTTTGAGAAATAATCCCTTAGCTACACTAGGCTCCTATTTTTCGCATGGTCCGGAACAAAAATATCGGCAACTTATACGACACAGTACACCTGACTTAACACTTGTGAGATATACGTCCCACTCTCCGGCGAATAATATCCGAACCTGTTGTAGTATACGTTTCGTTTCCCCATCCGTATACTGCTCTTGACGCCGGAGGGGAATAAAAGAACGCTCTCCGTATGCGTACTCTACATGCATCCTTGTGCGGATGTTGCCCGGAGTGAAACAGTGGCGAATGTTATAAAGCCAGGTTATCGATCAACCGTACATGGCCTAGGTTAACGGCTACAAATCCACGCATCGGACGGTCGTTTTTCACTTCGACGCTCTCCAAAGTTTCGGCATCGGCAATTTCAAAGTATTCCACTTTTAAACCCGGGGTTGCTTCCAGCATTTGTATCGCATGTTGTTTTGCCTTCCGAATGGAAAAGCTATTTAAACAGGCTTTGGCCTGTTTCAAAGCTTGCAGAATAATTCCGGCTTTTTCGCGCTCATCGGCTTGCAATAAAGCATTTCTGGAACTCATGGCCAATCCGTTCTTTTCCCGAAGGATGGGGCATGCGACGACCTCTACCCCTAGGTTAAACTGCCGGTTGAGCATGCGAATGATCAGGAGCTGCTGGTAGTCCTTTTCGCCAAAAAATGCCTGATCAGGCCGAATGATCTCAAAAAAACGTCTGACGACCATTCCAACTCCGTTAAAGTGGCCTTTCCGGTGAGCCCCTTCCATCACTTTTTCAAGTGTGCCGAAGCAGTATGGATGGGTGTCGGGAACGGGGTACATTTCCAACTGATCCGGAACAAATGCCATGTCGCAACCCACGCTTTCAAGCATTTTCAGGTCGTTGTCCAAATATCGGGGGTAGCGGTTAAAATCGCGGGGATCATTGAACTGTGTAGGATTTACAAAAACGCTTACGACTACGGAGTCGCAGGATTCTTGAGCGGCAGCAATAAGGGAGAGGTGGCCTTGGTGCAAAGCACCCATTGTAGGTACAAATCCAATGCTTTTCCCGGCACTTCTCAGTACCTTTAAACTGCCTTGTATGGCGGCTACGGAGTGGTGAGTCAGCATCATGAAAAGCCCCGAAAAACAAGTCAAAGCTAAATGATATTCTTGAATTTAAGCGGATTTTTCCGTATTTTTGTACTCACTTTTTCCAAAAGCATCCGAATTATATGAAAAGAAAAGTGCTTTTTGTTTCGCAAGAAACGGTTCCTTTCCTATCGGAAACAGAAATTTCTAAAATTACCCGTAATCTTCCGCAAGGCATCCATGAGGCCGGTAAGGAGATTCGTGTGTTTATGCCGAAGTACGGTTGTATCAATGAGCGCCGGCATCAGTTACACGAAGTAATCCGGCTTTCGGGGATGAACCTTATCATTGATGACTCGGACCATCCGCTGATCATCAAGGTTGCATCAATACCTTCGGCACGCATGCAGGTATATTTCATCGACAATGAAGAATATTTTCAAAGGAAAGCCGTTCTTACGGACGATAAGGGCAAGTTCTTCGAAGATAACGATGAACGGTCCATGTTTTTTTGCAAAGGCGTTCTCGAAACCGTTAAGAAATTGGGTTGGACTCCGGACATCATTCATTGCCACGGCTGGATGAGTGCTTTGCTTCCGCTTTATGTGAAAAAAGCCTATGTGAATGATCCTCATTTTGCCGATACAAAGGTGGTTTATACCGCTTATGAAAATGGTTTTGATGGTTCTCTGGATGTCAAACTGAGCAACAAACTGGTTCAGGATGGCTTTAATGCCGAAGACTTGGAAATCATTAGCGAACCTTCCTTCCTGAACATCAATAAGTTGGCAGCAACCTATTCCGATGGTGTAATTCATGGAAGCGCCACCTTGGATCCGGATTTTGTTGCCTTTGCCGAAAGCCTTGATGCAGCAAAACTGAGCTATCAGGATGAAGAGACGTATGTGAAAGAGTATTCGGAGTTTTACGACAGAATTGCTGAAAACGACACGATATTTGCAGAATAACTTATGATTGAAATATCTGTATTACGAAAGCGGCCCGGCAGGACCGCCTTCTTTTTATTGTGCTTTTTTACAGCGCTCGGAAGTTGCACCAAACCTGAAAACGAAGTAGGGCTTGGGGTGCAACCACCAGGAGATCTGCTGAACCTGATAAAGGTTGATTCCACTACTATTTTTGCGCATACGCTTGCCGAAGATTCATTGCCAACCAAGGGCTTGAGTGCGGTCCTTTTGGGTACCTATACCGATCCTGAGTTTGGCTTTGTTCAATCTTCCTTTTATACGCAGATCCGGTTGGGTGCCTTTATCAACAACGACAGCCTCGATATCAACTTTATTGAGGTCGATTCTGTCATTCTTGAACTGGTTTACGACGGTTCGTCTTACGGATCGCTTGATCCGCAAAACTTCCGGGTGTATGAATTGGATGAAGACCTCTCCGATACCGCCAACTATTACAGCAACTATACCCCTCAACATAAGGGTATTGATCTGATCAAGGCGGGGTATCAAACGCAAACCCCCGAACCACCACAGACGGAAGACACAACGGATGCTCCTGCACCACGCCTGCGTTTTCCGCTGGTTGAATCGTTAGGAGTAAATATTTTATCGGAAGCCAACAATAGTGTTCTGAGCAACAACGAAAGCTTCCTGACCTATTTTAAAGGCCTTTACATAGTACCCGATAATAACGTTCCTCCGGTAGATCACGGGGCCATCTTTGGTCTTGATCTAAAGCATGAAGGATCAAAGGTCAGGGTTTACTATCGCAAAACAGACCCGGGGTCGGAAGACACACTCACGCTGGATCTGCTCATGAATGAAGATGCGGTATGGGCCTCCGAATTCGAAACCGATCCTACCGGCTTCCGTGTCGGCTCGGCGTTGAACGATACCACTGCCGGCCAACAAACCATTTACATACAATCGATGGGCGGTACAAAAGCCATCCTCCGGATGCCCTTCTTCCAGAATTATGCAGATTCCGGAATGGTAGGCATTAACAAAGCAGAGCTGGTGATTTCTATAAATGACTCCCTCACTACGGCTTACCTGCCACACGATCGGTTGTTCATTACTGCCGTCAATGAAGACGGCACCGATGATGTTTTTCTCGATGATTTTTTAGAAGGAGACACCCATTTTGGTGGATATTTGGATAAACCGGCAAAGGAATATCGCTTTAAAATTACCCGTTGGGTACAACAAGTACTTACCGGAGAAATAAAGAACAACGGCCTCTACCTTGTGAGTACCAGTGCCGCTGTAAGTGCAAACCGAACGGTGCTTCATGGCTATAATGATGGCAATAAAAAAATGAAATTAGAATTGTTCTATACCAAATACTGATCAAATCTCATGTGTGGAATTGTTGGTTACCTGGGTGATAACCCTGTTTATCCTGTTCTGATTAAAGGACTTGCCCGTTTAGAATATCGTGGTTACGATAGTGCTGGAATATCAGTGATCGAGAACGGAAAACTGGAGCTTTATAAATGCAAAGGGAAAGTGGCAGATCTGGAACGCCATGTGAATGGCAAACTACAAAGTGGCTTTGTCGGGATCGGGCACACCCGGTGGGCTACCCACGGCCCCCCAAACGATGTCAATGCACATCCCCACGCTTCAGATTCGGGAAAACTGCACATCATCCACAATGGCATTATTGAAAACTATGCCACACTCAAAGAAGAATTGATCAACCGTGGCCATGTGTTGAAGAGCGATACCGATACCGAGATCCTCATTCACCTGATCGAAGACATTCAAATGCGGGAAAGGGTTGATCTGCTCGAAGCAGTACGGATGGCCTTAAACGGAGTAATTGGTGCATATGCGATCGTAATCATCGATGCGGACCATCCCGATACCCTGATCGCAGCGAAAAAAAGCAGCCCGCTCGTAATTGGAATTGGCGAAGGACACAACGAATTTTACCTGGCATCCGATGCGACTCCACTCGTGGAATACACGAAAAATGTGGTTTACCTCGAAGACGAAGAAATTGCCGTGGTAAACCGCAAAACGGGTTTATCCATCCGCAACATCAAGAACCAGGAGAAAACACCCTATATCCAAGAGTTGGAAATACAGCTCGAAGTGCTTGAAAAAGGCGGTTACGATCACTTTATGCTAAAAGAGATCAACGAGCAACCTGCTTCTATACGCGATTGTCTGCGTGGTCGTTTACAACTGCAAAAAGGCAGTGTAACGCTTGGTGGGATCAAAGATTACGAACAGAAGTTGGTCCATGCCAAACGCATCATCTTTGTGGCTTGTGGCACCTCTTATTATGCGGGTTTGGTAGGCGAATACTTGTTCGAGGATCTGGCCCGTATTCCTGTTGAAGTGGAATATGCTTCTGAGTTTCGCTACCGCAACCCCATCATCGGGGAAAACGATATTGTGATCGCCATTTCGCAATCCGGAGAAACAGCGGATACCCTGGCTGCCATCGAACTGGCTAAAGCCAAAGGCGCTACCATCATCGGCATTTGCAATGTAGTGGGGTCTTCCATTGCCCGCCTTACGGATGCAGGCTCTTATACCCATGCCGGCCCTGAGATCGGGGTGGCTTCTACCAAAGCATTTACGGCTCAGGTTACGGTGCTTACGTTGATGGCCCTGGGTATAGCACACCGAAAAGGGAGTATATCCGACTCCAAATTCCATCGCAGTTTGGTTGAACTGGACTCCATACCTGAAAAAGTCAACCAGGTACTGGAAGTCAATGCACAGATCAGAGACATTGCCAACATTTACAAGGATGCCGACAATGCCCTTTACCTTGGCCGTGGGTTTACCTATCCCGTAGCACTGGAAGGTGCGTTAAAGCTCAAGGAAATTTCCTACATCCATGCCGAAGGTTATCCTGCCGCCGAAATGAAACATGGCCCCATTGCCCTGATCGATGAGGAAATGCCCGTATTTGTAATTGCTACCAAAGGAGCTTCTTATGAAAAGGTAGTGAGCAACATCCAGGAAGTGAAGGCCCGGAAAGGCAAAGTGATTGCCATCATCAACTATGGAGATACGGTGGTTAAGGAACTGGCCGATCATACCATTGAGATACCGGAAACAGACGATTGCCTGGTTCCGCTGCTATCGGTGGTGCCCTTACAACTTCTGTCGTACTACGTAGCTGTAATGAGGGGATGTAACGTCGATCAGCCAAGAAATCTTGCCAAATCGGTTACCGTAGAATAAAATAGAGCCTGCCGGAAAAAGGAACTTCACTTCTCCGGTAAATGGAAATTGCACCTGCGATCCAAATGATGCTTCAGGGTTTTTCGCTGTATGCGATGCAACGGCACATCAACGGGTTTATTTGGGAAAAAACAACGCCCGAAGGCGTGGTTTTTTGTAATGCATCTCATTCATTACAAAGCAAGAGGGGTGGTCAACTTCATCGGGATACGCTTTTTAATGCTATTTTTCTATGAGTCAGGAAGTACATGCCCCAATTACCGCCTTAACCGTTACAAGAGGACGACCATTTTTGTTGAAAAAATGCATCGAATCCGTCAGGCGGCAAGATTACCGGGGCAAGGTGATTCACCTTATTCTGGTCGATGAATGTGCCGCTACCATTCAATTCCTGCAAGAACGTTATCAATTTACCCCAAACTTTGCGTGGTTTGAAATAGCCAGAAGCGAAAACGAGCGAAGCGGACCGGAACTATTGGCCGACCGGCGAAATCGCTTGACAGCATGGGCTTGGACGGACTGGGTAAGCCTGCTGGATGATGACGATCAATATGAGCCTTCTCACCTGAGGTTGCTTTATGAAGCAGCCCAAAAAGAACAAGCAGATGCAGCCTATTCCCACATCAAAGTATTTTATCGGAATGATTCTCCGTTTTTGGAAGAGCAGTGGCCTTGGTGTAGAACCCAGGCCTTGGGTAAAGAAAAATACGCCGATCTGCTGCAAAAAGGCATAGTTAGCAAAGGGTCTAATGAGATAAAGGAATGCGCTATTGAGGGGTTTCACTACCGCGTGATCACGGGAGCGTGGCTGCTCAAACGTAGATTGATGGCAGAAAACCCCATGCCCTCTGATTTCTCTTATCGGGAGTTTGTTGAAAACAAGGCCGAGGATGACAAGCTTTTAGACAACGTTATACGATCGGGAGCAACGCTCGTACAAAGCGAGGCTTTCACGTTGCGTTATTATGTTGGAGGTTATTCCAATGAACCTGGTCTGCAAAAGCAAGACGCCCAAAAATGGGAATGGGTAACACCCGTTGATGGGCCCACAGACAGGCCGTCACCTCCCAATGCCTTGCCTCTTTTGGAAACGGATTTGGCTTTTTATATCAATGTATTT
Organism: uncultured Flavobacteriales bacterium; assembly: GCA_938010565.1. Classification (GTDB taxonomy): domain Bacteria; phylum Bacteroidota; class Bacteroidia; order Flavobacteriales_D; family CALLUQ01; genus CALLUQ01. Next base: position 22,727 of record CALLUQ010000188.1, on the reverse strand, counting down.
GAAGACTTATCCCTTTTGGAAGTTTGCCTGGCACAATTGCGAAAAGTATACCCCTACGCCCAATTGATCATACGTTCCGATGGCGACCCCAACCCTGCATTTAAAAAAATAACCGAAGCGTACCATGGCATCTTTTTTTACGGAGAAAACCTAATGCCGATCCGGCACGGAGGTAAAATTGTGCATGAAATGCTTCGTCACTTTTTAGAAGCGACGAACAGCAAGTACCTATTTAAGATCGATCCGGATACCCGGGTTTTTAAAAAGTTTAAGAAACTGCCCGACTATTCTGCCATTTTTGGTACGGTACAGCATCAGGAGACCCTGTTCTCCATTCAAGGAGGATGTATTGGGTTTACAAGGGATGTGGCGAAACATTTATATGAAACCCGGTATTTTCTCCATCCGGACTTTGCCCGGGAGCGCCCGCCCTGGTGCATAAACCAGACGCTGTTAAATCGTCCGCTCTACAAAGGCCTGACCAGCTTTGATTGGCTTATTGGCTGGGCTTGCCGCGAGTGCCGCATCAGAATGATCGACTGGCCCGAGATCTACTCCCAATGGTTGCCACCGGTACCGGAAGGAATAGAAGAAAAGTTTGCCATTGCCCACCCTTTTAAAGGATAGCAGGTATGAAAACCAGTTTGATCCTATGCTCCAGAAACCGGGCAACACAACTCTACCGTGCGCTACACCAACTTCCTTTGGCAGCAATGCTGCAATACGATATTGAACTCGTGCTCATTGACAACCACTCCACGGACAACACCTTAGAGATCATGCAGGCTTTTGCCGCGGAAGTGGCTTTTAGGGTAGTGGTTGAAAACCAGCAACAAACAGGCCTGAGCCACGCTCGCAATAGGGGCATACAAAAGGCGTCGGGAGAGTTGCTCGTATTTACAGATGATGACTGTTATTTGAAGGGCGATTACTTTGAGGCCTTATTCCACGATTTTAATAGGGATCGATTTCAATTTTGCGGCGGCCAAATTTTGTTGTGGGATCAGCAGGATGCCATGGAAAGCATCAATTACCAAGAGGATTTTCAGCTGATCCCTCCGCGCACTTTTATCCCCGCAGGGTTGATACAAGGGGCCAATATGGTTGTTCATCGTTCGGTATTTGATGCCATTGGCGGTTTTGATACCGCCATGGGAGCCGGTACCGATATGCGCTGTGAAGACATAGCGTTGGTTGGCCGTGCCTCATTGCAAGGTTTCAGCGGGGCATTTCTCCCCGGTTTGAGGGTATTCCACCACCATCAAAGGAAAGCCAGGGGTGAGGTGATGAAACTGCGCGAAGACAATGATATCGGAAGAGGGGCGTATTATGCATCCATGTATGAACAGGGCTTTATCGATGCCTGGCTGAAGGGCTTGCAAATGACCGCTGACTCCAGACCCAAATACGGAGAACATCCACACTTTCGGGTCATCAATGAACTGAAGGGAGCATTGCTTTATTTTCAATCCAAAAGAGAGGCCAACTCCCCCGATTGATGATCCTATCTGCTAAAACCGGATTGCCGTATCAGAGAGAAGAGGAGATATTCGCTAAGTTGGCGATCATCGTTCCTTTTCGGGATAACGCGTACCAGAAACGGAGCAAACAGTTGTCGGTTTTCATCCCTTTCATGAACCGTTATTTAACCGAATTGCACCACCGGGATTTTGTGATACTTGTCGTGGAACAAAGCCATGACGGGCGAAAATTCAATCGGGGAAAGCTGCTGAATGTTGGTTTCATGCAAGCCTTGGATATGGGATGCGATTATTGCATTTTTCATGATGTAGACCTTTTGCCTGACCGACAATTGTTTGCATTTTACGGTCAGTATCCGGACACGCCAATTCATCTGGCGGCCAATTGGAATAAATACCGTCATCTGGAAGGCTTTTTTGGAGGAGCCTGTTCTTTTAACATGCGTGACTTTGTTCAGGTCAATGGTTTTCCCAATAACTTTTGGGGTTGGGGTGCGGAAGATGATGAGCTTTACCTGCGAACCGTTGAACGGGGGCTTCGGATTGTGAAACCCCGGACAGGCAGTTATGTAGAGATGAAACACATTCACTCCAAAAAAATCAGCAGCCTCGTAAACCCCGAAAGAGACTTTTTATTGCAGGATAGGAATGCCTGGAAAGGAAAAAACGGACTGTCGGATCTGGAAACGGTTCGTATAAAAGGCCCCTACCAATTCCTCCGTCAAAAGGCTTACTGTTCCCGGGTGGAGATATAGCTCTGCTTTGGATCAACGGATCCTCATGGATTTTTTAACTTCAAAAGGGGCACCCAAAAAACCGCCTCGATGGTCACAAGACGGTTCTTGGATCGGGGAAAAATTACTTTGCGGCAGCATACCGGCGGGCTACCTCGCTCCAATTGATCACCTCAAAAAAAGCGCCGATATAATCGGGCCGGCGGTTTTGGTATTTCAGGTAATACGCATGCTCCCAAACATCCAACCCAAGAACGGGGGTGCCTTCGCAACCGATGCCTGGCATTAGCGGGTTGTCCTGATTGGCAGAAGAACAAACCTCTACCGCACCGCCTTTTTTCACGCAGAGCCATGCCCAGCCCGAACCAAAACGCGTGGCTGCTGCTTTCGAAAAAGCATCTTTAAAAGCATCAAAAGAGCCGTAGGCAGCAGCGATGGCATCTGCCAACTCACCATTTGGCTTTCCGCCACCGTCTGGAGTCATCACTTCCCAAAAAAGGCAGTGGTTGTAATACCCTCCACCGTTGTTGCGAAGTGCTCCGTTGTTCATATCAAGGTGACGAAGAATGTTTTCGATCGATTGTCCGTCGAGATCGGTGCCTGCGATGGCCGCATTCAGATTGTTGGTATATCCGTTGTGATGTTTACCATGGTGGATGCCCATGGTTTGTGCATCAATATGGGGTTCCAATGCATCTTCTGCATAGGGGAGAGCAGGTAATTTAAAAGCCATATTAACTGGTATTTAGAGGATGAAACAATATTTTTTTGATGGATAAAGATAGCAAAATTGCGGGCCGGGCCGGGAAAGAAGCAGATGGAATTTTTCGATCGCTCATCGTGATGAGCAATGGGCTTTTACAGGTTTCCGGACAAGGCATCCATAGCTTTCAGAAATACGGGATCTTTTTCCATCAAAACCGGGAAATAGCCGGTATTTTGAAAAAGGTTTCGTGCAATCAGGGCTTTGAGCCGGGTTCGGATGTAGGCCGAAGAACGATGGAAACCGTACGCATCTTTTGGGATGCCTTCGCCGGCGGCGTATGTTGCCAGTTCCTCAAGCATGGCATCGTTTATTTCATAATTTTTCCGGAAAACATCGGGCCCCGCATAAGCGTTAAAAAATGCCCTGTTTCTATCGGTATGGTAAAAAGCAAATTGGTTAAGGATTCCCCCGGAGTTCAGTTTGCTGAGGTAAAAACTACTCCCGGAAGTATCGGCCGGCACAAAAACATCGGGGATGATCCCGCCACCCCCATATACAATGTTTCCCCCTGGAGTTACGAACCTCAGAGAGTCAGGAAAAGGAATGCTGTGCTGCGAAGTCAGCTCGCCTGAAGCCAAACGACTGTAATAATCTTCGTTGTATGCAATGCCATTGCCGTAAGGTTTCTGGATACAGCGGCCGGTGGGGGTGTGGTAACGGGAAACAGACAGGCGAAAGGCCGAACCATCGGGAAGTGTTTTGTGGGTTTGTACCAACCCCTTTCCAAAAGAACGCCGCCCTACGATGATGCCCCGGTCGTTGTCTTGTATGGCACCGGCAACAATTTCGCTGGCCGATGCCGAGTTTTGATCCATCAAAACGGCCAGTTTAACATTTTTGAACATGCCATTGCCGGTGGCAAAAGTTTTGTCTTCGGGCCTGTTCTTTCCTTTGTTGAAAACGATCAGTTTCCCTTTTTCAAGGAATTCATCTGCCATATCCGTAGCGGCTTTGAATACACCTCCGCCGTTTCCACGCAAATCGAGAATGAGGTGCCCGATGTTTTTGTGTTTGAATTCCATGGCAGCGTTGCGAAACTCTTCCGTTGTGTTTTTGCTGAAACGGATCACTTTGATGTACCCCAACGTATCGTTCACTTGCCAAACAACATCCAGGCTGTGAATAGGAATATTGGCCCGCTTGATGTTGTAATGGCGTAATTCAGACGCTCCCCGCCTGAGGAGGTCTATGCTGACCTCCGTGCCGGCCATGCCTTTAAGGCGCTTCATAATTTGTTGGTTCGTGATGTTTGTGCCGGCTACAAGCGTGTCGTTCACTTTCACGATCCGGTCGCCCGGTTGTATGCCCAGGCGGCGAGAAGGGCCGCCGGCAATGGTATTGACCACCATTACGGTATCATTCTGGATTAAAAATTCGATGCCGATGCCTTTGAAACTGCCTTCTATGGGCTCGGTATAAACTTCTACATCTTCCGGTGGAATATAATAGGAATGCGGGTCAAGAGATTGCAACATCTGGTGTACCATTTTTTCCACCATTGCCGAATGGTCTACGGTATCCACATATTCACTTTCAATATAGCGGAGAATTTGCCCGATCTTGTTGAACGATTTCCCCGTTGATGCAGCGTGGCTATTTTCGGATAAGGCACTTCCGTTCATAGTATAACCGATCCATATACCGAGTGCCACAGCAACCGAAAGAAAAAACGGGAAATACACAAAGGCCTTGTGGTTGCCTGGTGTTTCTGTTGCAGGGAGTGGCCCGTTTTCGGGATTCTGGTCGTTCATAAGGCCGTTACGGCTGTAGAATTTGTGTCGTTTCTATTCCGGAACGGTGAAGAAAATCGATTCCGGTGGGATCTTTATAACGGTCAATGTAAACCAATCTTTTAATTCCGGCCTGATGAATGAGTTTGGCACATTCCCGGCAAGGAGAAAGGGTAAGATAAAGTGTGGAGTTAACGGCATTGTTGGTAGAGCGGGCTACTTTGGTAATGGCATTTGCCTCTGCATGTAAAACGTACCACTTGGTATCTCCGTTTTCATCTTCACAAGCGTTTTCTGCTCCGCTTGGTGTTCCGTTGTAGCCATCGGAAATAATCATGTCGTCTTTCACGATCAAAGCACCTACCTGCCTTCTTTTGCAATGTGAAAGTTCTGCCCACTGCCGGGCCATTTTGAGATAGGCACAATCATACCGGTGCTGTTTTTCCGATTCCGTACAGGGAGTTGAAGGGTGTTCAATGGTATTCATCAAAGGAATCTTAAAGACTTCCAAAGGTAAACTTTTTCATTGCATTTTGATCGATGGTATCGTTTGCTCCTGATTATGAAACAGTGGCCGGGGTGGCATCTTCGTTCCGGTCAGGTTGTTTTGGCTCAATGCAAAAAACGGCCGGCTGGTAGGCGCTTATCCGTGCACTTCGTGCCATTTTGGGCAAGCGTTTGCTTTTTTGCCACTGCTACAACAGCCAAGATGATGCTTGCCTGAACAAGCATCTTGTAAAAAAACAAATCAACCGGTTGGGTTCCGGCTGGTTCGGGTTAAGTGTTCGGAAGTTAAAAACCCATCATCGGAGATAACCCGCGTGCATTTTGGGTACGGCCTCAATTTTTATGCCCTGCTTTATCGAGTTTTTTGGAACGTTTGAAAAAGCTGAAACCCACATAGGGTGAAGAAGTCAGGCTTTGTGCGATACATCGATCCTACAAACTTTGAGGCCACCTTTCTTATACCGGGATGCGCTTTATGAAAGCTTTCTAACCGGCATTTTCTTAGTTTTACAGGAGCATAACCGAAAATGACGACCAATGGCCGGACATAGCAAATGGGCGAACATCAAACACCGAAAAGCCGCACAGGATAAAAAACGCGGAAAACAATGGACGCGCATTGTCAAGGAAATTACCATTGCGGCAAGCGATGGCGGTACGGATGTGGAAAGCAACCCCAAACTACGGCTGGCGGTGCAAAATGGCAAAGGGGCCAACATTCCGAAAGACACCATTGAGCGTGCCATTAAAAAAGCCTCCGGAGAAGATGGAGCGGTATTGCAGGAAACCACTTACGAAGGGTATGCTCCGCACGGCATTGCGATTTATGTAGAATGCACCACCGACAACCTGAATCGTACCGTTGCGGCAGTTCGTTCCTATTTCACAAAAAACGGAGGTCGTTTAGGCACCAATGGCTCTCTGGAATTTATTTTTGACCGCAAAGGCGTTTTTAATATTGATCGGGAGGCCATCAAAGACCATAATCCCGAAGCACTTGAGCTGGAGTGGATTGATGGCGGTGCCAACGAAGTTGAGTTTGGCGAAGAAACCACCTTGATCTACACTGCATTTGAAGCCTTTGGCAGCATGCAGGCCAAGCTGGAAGCCATGAAGATCGAAGTGAAAAATGCCGAATTGCAACGCATTCCAAATAACACAAAAACAATTCCGTTAAACGAAGCCAGAGAAGTACTTCGGTTGATCGGTAAATTCGAAGAGGATGATGATGTGCAAAACGTTTTTCACAACCTCGAAATGACCGATGAGTTGGCTGCCGTATTGGAAAACGAAGACTAATCCCTTATCCCCTCTTTCAGATGAATTTAGCTTTGCTATGGGATTTTCATCCCCCCATTCTTACCGAACCTTTTGAGATCCGCTGGTATGGCGTACTGTTTGCCACCGGGTTTGCGGTTTCTTATTACCTCATGAACAAAGTGGTGAAAAAGGAAGGAATGGATTCCCGCTGGCTCGACCGGCTTTTGCTCTACATTATGGTAGGAACCGTGGTGGGTGCCCGGCTGGGACATGTTTTCTTTTACGAGTGGGATTACTACAAAGATCACCTGTTTGAGATCCTGATGTTACGGGGTGGCGGTTTGGCCAGCCACGGAGGTGCCATCGGAGTAAGCATTGCCATGTGGCTGTTTTACCGAAAAAACAAGGAACGCAAACTCATCTGGACGTTTGATCGTGTGGCCATTTTTATAGCTCTTACCGGGGTGTTTATCCGGGTGGGAAACATGGCCAACCACGAAATTGTAGGTTTGCCAACCGATGCTCCGACCGGAGTGGTGTTTGCCTATCCGCTGCACGGATACATTTCAGACCGGCCGGAAGTAAAAAACGTTCATTTTACGGCCCTCAACGAAACCCGTTTTGATTCTTTGTTGGCCATTCAGGTGCCGGCTTACGAAGTAACCGTAGACCTGGTTCCCGGTTTGGCCGAAAAAGACAAAGATCATTTCATCCGTTCGGTTTTGCCCGGTTTGTTTTTTGGCCATGAAACCCGGTCTGACAGTCCTCGCTTTTTGTCGTTCCCGGATGATCCGAGCCCGCAGCCCGACCTGGCCGGCAATGCCGTAAAGATCAAAACATGGGGCATTCCGAGGCATCCCACCCAACTTTGGGAAGCGTTGGCTTATTTGCTGATCTTTGTGGTGCTTTATTACCTCTTCTTAAAACGCAATGCTGGCAATCGGCCCGGATTTCTGATCGGGATGTTCCTGATCCTGATATTCGGTGCTCGTTTTTCCATTGAATTCATCAAAGCCAAACAAACCGGAATTACAACAGGCTGGTGGCTGAATATGGGCCATGTTCTGAGCATTCCGTGTATTTTGATCGGCGTATACCTGGTGGTGCGGGCCATGCGTCGCCCGCCTCTTGAGTCAACGGTCGCAACCGCTTTAGAAGAGACATCAAAGCCTGATCGCAATGCCTTGTAATCTTCTTTATCGGGCTGGCCGTTCCGGGTTGAGGTCGCTCTGATGCATGCAGGGTATGGCATCAGAACGCAGAGCCGGTTTTATGTTTCCGCCGGATTTATCCGAATCTCTGACTTCAGGGCGTTGGAAGACTTGTGGTAGCCATTCATCCATCTTTGCTACTTTTGTACACAATGAATGCAAAAAACCTCTTTCTCTTTATAGTGCTTGTGGGCAGCATGGAAGCCATGGCCAAAGCTACCCGCTATCGCCTCGTTTGGAACGACGATCCTTCTACCACCATCACCATCGGTTGGGATCAAACCGGAACGGATCAGCATCCGAAGCTTTGGTTATCCACCAATGGTGTTGCACTCCGGTCGCCTTCCGTTGCAACCGCATCCATGCATGAAGTCGACCGCAGAGAGCAGTGCAAGGGAATGAACAATTGCTTTGTTCGGCTGAAAGACCTGCAACCGGCTACGCGGTACTATTTTTGTGTAGAAGATGCCGGTGGCCGGGATACCATTTATCATTTCAAAACGGCACCTGCTGATCCGACTTCCCGTTTATCCTTCATTGTTGGAGGCGATTCCCGTACTTTCCGCGAACCGCGTAGAAATGGCAACCTCATTGTAGCCAAAATGCGCCCCGATGCCGTTATTTTTGCGGGAGACATGATCGATACGGGGTCAGACGAGGAGTGGATAAACTGGATGGACGACTGGCAAAGTACCATCAGTCCGGACCACCGCATGTATCCTCTGGTAGTGGCACGGGGCAACCATGAAAGAACCAACAAAGAAGTACACCAACTTTTTGATACCCCTCGGCGAAAAGTATACTATTCGCTGCGTTTTGCCGGAGGGTTGTTGCAACTTTATACGCTGAATACCGAGATCATGCGGTGTGGCCCGCAAACCTGGTGGCTGAAAAAAGAACTCAAAGCAAAACAAGATGCCACCTGGCACATTGCGCAGTACCACAAACCCGTACGGCCTCACATTGCCCGGAAAAGGGAGGGAAAAGGCCAGTACCGGTGCTGGGTTCCTCAATTTGAACGACACAATGTAAAACTGGTCATTGAATGCGACAGCCATACCCACAAGATCACCTGGCCCATCGTTCGGGATAAAAACGGCCAGGAGGGTTTTACAAGGAACGATGCCCGGGGAATTACTTACATAGGCGAAGGCTGCTGGGGTGCGCCGATACAACTAAACGACGACAACAAAACCTGGACCCGAGACAGTGGTGCGTTTAACTGTGTAAAATGGGTAACAGTAGCCCCGAAACAAATTGAAGTGCGCACCATTTTGTTCGACAATGCACAGGAAGTGGGCCAGTTATACGATGAAAATCGGTTTACTCCTCCTGCCAACATTCGGTTTCGCAACTATGGCAACGGCGATGTAGCCATCATTCGGCAATAGTACTTTACGTGCTGGACTTCAAAATCACCGAACCTCCCCAAAACACGAAATTAAGAATACACAAACTTTAGGAATAATAATGTGGAACTCACCCATTGGGAATATGTCCCCAACGGGTGAAGATCTACTTTCGTCGATGGATCAAAAATTGACGATCAAAATGAAGGTGTATTTCGCCAAACGTATGAAATATTATGAGATGCACTGTCGGGCAGCCAGGAAGGTAGATCTATTATTTCTTGCCTTTGTTGGCAAAATCCAACCGGAAGCCAATGTTGTCTATGCCGGGCAATTCTTCTTCGCGCATAGCATGTTCAATTTTAAATTGGTACGCTCCTTTGATAGGGAACCGGCGTGCATATTTTACCATGTAACGGTTTTCCAGCAGATTGCCGGTTCCTTTACCTTTCCACCGACCATCGGGATGTGCCAGCAGCAATTCTATGGTGTCTTTGGATGAACGGCCATTCGGGAACCCGGTGTGCAGAAAAAGGTAAAGATTGTTGTACGGATAATTGCCGGCATGGCGGATATTGATAAAAAAATGGCACAACGAGATTGTATCCTGAATGTCGAGTTCAAAACGGGGTTGGTCTTCTGTTTTCCATACCCCATCCTCTATCGCCTGATTCCCTTCAAAAAAGGGTCTTTCCGATCCGCAAGCTACCAACAATGGGATCAGTATTCCGATGAAAAAATACCGCATCATATTTAGAACCCTGTAGTGTGGCATTAAGATTGCGCGTTATCCGGGGGTATTACCCAATGATTTTTCTCCACTGCTTTTGCTGCGGCTTTGGGTGGTTTTGTTGCTCTTCTTTCTATTCGGGTTATTCTGGCTGTTCTTTTTAGGTTCGTCGTTTTTACGTCTTGGGGAAGTATTTTCCGGTTTGGCACTCTTTTGTGCTTGTGGGTGTTGCTTTTTCTTATCGTCGTTTTTTTTGCGGCTTTTGCGTCGGCTGTTTCCTCCGCTCTGCTCTTTTTCATTGGGTTGGTCTTGGTCGGGGCGATGAGCAGATTTACGCTTTTTTCTATGCTTACGTCTGGTGGTGAGGTTATCAAAGCGGGTCAGGCTGTCCTGGCCCACCACATTATCGTAGTCGGGTCCTTCTTTCGCAAAAACTTCAACAAAATCTTTGAGGTCGGCAGGCTTTTTGCCTTTTTCGTTCATCGCAAGAATCTCATGCACATCGTCTACATCTAACGGGATGGGGATTTTTACCATCTGCTCTTCGTAAACGAACCACATGATGCGTTTGAACAGGTCCATTTTAATACAAACGGCACGCCCCAGTTCCGTATGCAGCCGGGTATTCGGGCCAGGGAATGATTTGTAAGCTTCGAGGTACATGTCGAGTTCGTAGTTGAGGCAACACTTGAGTTTGCCACACTGGCCGGCCAATTTCTGCGGGTTAAGCGAAAGCTGTTGGTAACGTGCCGAAGAGGTAGATACGGAACGAAAATCGGATAACCAGGTGGAACAACACAATTCGCGGCCGCAGCTGCCAATCCCTCCCAACCGGCTGGCTTCCTGACGGGCTCCGATCTGACGCATTTCGATCCGCACCCGAAATGTTTCGGCCATCACTTTGATCAACTGCCGAAAATCCACCCGCTCTTCGGCGGTGTAATAAAAAGTTGCTTTTCCGCCATCGCCTTGGTACTCCACATCGCTGATCTTCATTTCAAGGTTGAGATCAAGTGCCATTTTGCGCGATGCATGCATGGTTTCCGTCTCCTTTTTGCGAGCATTGTGCCATGTGCTAATGTCTTCTTCGGTGGCCCGGCGGTAAATTTTTTTGATATCGGGAGAGTCAAAATTGACATTCTTTTTGTCCATTTGCAAACGAGCTATCTCGCCCACTGCACTGATCACGCCAATATCAGTGCCCGGAGAACTCTCTACGGCCACCACCTGACCCACGGAGAGATCGAGGTTACTCACATTTTTAAAAAAATGTTTCCGACTGTTCTTAAAGCGAACTTCAACACCATCAAAAGGCTTGATCCCGGAAGGGATGTCCATGTTTGCCAACCAGTCAAAAACGGCTAACTTATTGCATCCTCCGGAATTACACATTCCATTATTACGACAGCCTCCGGGCGTACTTTCGCCTTTGCTGTTTGAGCAAGTATCACATCCCATAATTTTGTCTTCAACTAAGGTGTTTTTCCGATAGGGCTTCAATTTCCTGTTAAAATATCATCGAAAAATGCAGAAAACATCATCGTTTTTGCCCTGCAAGGGGCTTGCCATTCGGAGCAAGTAAAACTACGCATAATCAAGGGAGCAACAAAATGGACTTTGGCAGGGTCTTTCCCAATGAAAAAGTGGGCCTTCGGATCGGCATACGTACGAAACCCGGCTGGTTACTTTGATCTTACGTTTCCTATTTCATAGGGCCGGATTCGCTCCACCCAATCATTGGTGCAACAAGCGGAACACCTTAAAACTTAGATCCAGAAACAAAATGCGGGGATTGGCATTGCGTTCGATGTGGTAGGCTGCATCGTTGAAAGCTTCGGTGAGTGGAATGAGGTTCGAACTTCTGATGAAGCGGGCAAAACCTTTTGAAAAATCCAGTTCACTGCCTGAAATACGCATGTGCGCTTCGCCTGTATAATTGCCGATCATGCATTCCCGAAAAATTTGCATGCCGTAAACCAGAAGTAATTTTTGTTTCTCGCGGCCCATACCTGCTATTTCATCTACCCAGCGGATGGCTCCTTTGACATCTTTTTTAAAACAGATCCGCATCCATTCCCGGAAACGCAAAAAATGTTCCGGCTCCTTGTTTCCTTGCCGGGCACGTTGTAAGGCCAGGTGCATGTTCCCTTCCGAACAACGGGCAATGGTTCTGGCTTCTTCAGAGCCTACCTGAGTTGTTGTTTCAAGTGCTTGTGCCACTACCTCTTCACTCAAGGCTTGGAAGCGAACGGTTTGTGTTCGGGAACGAATGGTGGCCAAAATGTGTTCCGGTTGCTCCCCAACCAAAATGAAAACGGTTTTCGAAGGCGGCTCTTCTATGATTTTCAGCAACTTATTTCCGGCTGCAAGGTTCAACATTTCCGGGCGCCAGATGATCATAACTTTATAACCGCCGCCAAAGGATTTCAAACGGAGCTTTTTTACCACTTCATCGCTGTCGCGAACGGATATTACCCCTTGCTTTTTTTCCTCTCCCAGTGTTTGGTACCAGCTTTCCAAGCTCATATAAGGTTGTTGGAGCATGGCTTTGCGAAAGAGGGCAACTGCATCGCCGGCCGAACGGTTTTGAGGAGAAAGAATAACGGGATAGATAAAGTGCAGATCGGGATGAGCAAGTTGGTTCACCTGCCGGCAAGACGGGCAGGTTTTGCAGGCATCCGTTTCACCGGGATCGGAACACAACAAGTAACGTGCATAAGCAAAGGCCATGGGGTGGTGCCCACATCCTTCCGGCCCAAGAAACAACCAGGCATGGCTTACACGGCCCTCCTTTGCTCCTCGGATCAACCGTTCTTTCACGGCCTCCTGTCCATAAATATCGTTGAAAAACATTTTCAAATGTCGTGTGTCAAAGGTAAACTTTTTGCTTCAAAAGCAAGGATCGGCTTTCATTTTGCAAATGCTTTCCGAAAAGTTATTTTTACAGGACGATAAACTACATTTTATTCATCGATATCCAGCAATATGCATCACATTGACCAATATGAATTTTCAGGAAAAAGGGCTCTCATTCGCGTTGATTTTAATGTTCCGTTGAACAACCAAAATGAAATAACCGACGATACCCGCATCCGGGCAGTTTTGCCTACCCTTCGAAAAATTCTGGATGCCGGCGGGTCGGTAGTTATCATGTCGCATTTGGGCCGGCCATTCAAAAAATTGTTGCCTGACGGAACATTGGATGTAAACCGTTTTTCACTTCAACATTTGGTAAAACACCTTTCAAAATGCCTGGGTTGTCCGGTGGCTTTTGCAGAAGATTGTATTGGCGAATCTGCTTTCCGGCAATCTGCCGGTTTGAAAGCGGGTGAAGTGCTGTTGCTGGAAAACCTTCGCTTCCATCGGGAAGAAACCAAAGGCGATGAAGCATTTGCTCAAAAACTGGCCCGGCATGGTGATGTGTATGTGAACGATGCATTTGGTACTGCTCATCGTGCCCATGCATCCACAGCAGTGATAGCAGCTCGCTTTCCCACCGAAAAACTTTTTGGTTACCTCATCGAAAAAGAGATCGAAAGTGTTGCACAAGTGGTAAGCAAGGGCAAAAAACCCGTTACTGCCATCATTGGGGGCGCCAAAGTTTCCAGTAAAATTATCATCATACGCCAGTTGTTGGATAAGATAGACAACCTTGTAATTGGCGGCGGCATGGCTTATACATTTGCAAAAGCTCAAGGCGGAAAAGTGGGCAGTTCGCTGGTGGAAGAGGAATTTCTTGATACGGCAAATGAACTCCTGCAAGTGGCCGAAGAAAAAGGCGTGTGCATCCTGCTGCCCTCCGACTCTGTTGTAGCCGATGCTTTTTCGGATGAGGCCAACCGGCAAACTTGTTCCACTCTTGAAATTCCGGATGGTTGGATGGGGCTGGATATTGGGCCGGAAGCTACCCGAGAGTATGTTGCATGCATCGAAAATTCCCGTACGCTGTTGTGGAACGGCCCCATGGGCGTATTCGAAATGGATGCTTTTCAATCCGGAACCAAAGCAACGGCTTATGCTGTGGCAAAAGCGACGGAACAAGGAGCTTTCTCGCTTGTAGGCGGAGGCGATTCGGTCGCAGCGGTAAACAAATACCACCTGGCCGAACAGGTAAACCATGTATCCACAGGTGGCGGAGCCATGTTGGAATATCTGGAAGGAAAAGTACTGCCCGGGATTGCAGCGATATCAGGAGAAAATTAAACTTGAGATCAGGCCGATGTAAACTGTTTCAGAAAACGAACATCGTTGTCGAAAAACACACGAAGGTCGTTTACATTATACTTTAGCATCGCAATGCGGTCTACGCCCATTCCAAAGGCATATCCCGAATACACTTTCGGATCTATGCCACAATTTTCCAGCACATTGGGGTCTACCATGCCGCAACCCATGATTTCGAGATAACCGGTGTGTTTACAAACATTGCATCCTTTTTGGTTGCAAATGTAGCAACTCACATCTACCTCTGCACTTGGTTCCGTAAACGGGAAGTAAGACGGCCGCATGCGGATATCGCTTTTTTTGCCAAACATTTCACGTGCAAAATACAGGAGCAGTTGTTTCAGATCGGCAAAAGAAACGCCTTTATCAATGTATAATCCTTCTACCTGATGAAAGAAACAATTGGCACGTGCCGATACGGTTTCGTTCCGATAAACCCGACCAGGCATCAGCGAACGAATGGGAGGAGATTGGCTTTCCATGACCCGAACCTGAACCGTTGAAGTATGTGCACGAAGCAACATTTCATGTGCTCCTTTATCTACAAAAAAGGTATCCTGCATATCGCGGGCAGGGTGTTCCGGAGGAAAATTTAATGCTGAAAACTGATGCCAATCGTCTTCGATCTCCGGTCCGTCCGCTACTTTGAAACCCGCTTTGCAAAAAATGTCGGTTATTTCGTTTTGCACAATGGAAATGGGATGACGTGATCCCAGTGCCTGCATTTCGGGAGGGAGGGTCATGTCGACGCCTTTGGCAGGAGAATCACCACAGTCGGCCAGTTCTTCTTTGAGCCTATTGACCTTATCCTCCAACAGGTTTTTCAATGCATTCAACTCCTGGCCAAACTGCTTTTTCTCATGGACCGGAACCGTGCGAAAGGCTTTAAACAAAGCAGGGAGGACCCCTTTTCGCCCAAGATACCGGACCCGAAATTGTTCTACGTCATCTCGGGTGGAAGCCGAAAAGGCTTCTATTTCTTGTTTTAACACGGCTATTTTGGTCAACATAACGCTTCATTTTCTCCTGTGAAACCCCATCCCGGAAGGTTTATTATATATCTTTATATAAAAAAGCCTTAAATTGCAGTGTTGCTTCTTCGGGAAGGAGCCGACAAAATTACGAATTCCAACGAATTTCAACATAGTATGAAAAGCATTCTGCGTTCCGGTCTTTTATCAATAGTGGTAATGGCTCTGGTTTTTACCGGATGTAGAAAGGAGAAAGAGACCATTGCCCGCATAAAGGTAGTAAAAGCCGCTGATGGCATTACTGCTGTTGCAGGAGCTAATGTTCATCTGTATACCGAAGGCAATGGAAATCCGCATGATATTCGCAATGACATTGAACAAGAAACCACTACCAACGAGTTGGGCGAAGCCGTTTTTAATTACACCCACCTTTTCCGGAAGGGGCAGGCCGGTTTATTTGTACTTCAGGTGGAAATTACCAAAGATGCGCATACTGCTATTGGGGTCGTGAAAGTGGTAGAGGATGAGTCTTCCGAAACTACTTTTGAGATCGACGTGCCCTAAACGTACATTTTCCGTCCTTATTATATTTTCTGATCGGAGTGTTTTAAAGCTGCGAAATAATCAATCACGGCTTCTTTCATGAGCTTTTTCTGCTCCTTTTCGTTCAGAAGAGGTAGAGGTTTGATGTTTTTGAAATGAGGCCAGCCGTCGGTGTCATTTTTTTCATAACGGTAATAGCCATAGGGCTCCAACAAGGTGCAAACGGCAATGTGCATCAGCTGTAGCTTTTCATCTTTTTTAAAATTGCGTACGCCCTGTCCCAGTTCTTGTACGCCAATGAGAAAAATAACCGACTCCAGGTCAGGCACTTCACCTATCTGCTCCGCAAGCGGTCGGATCGCATCGCGAAATTTTTTTTCCAGTTCAAAATCCATGAAGCACAAAATTAGCCATTCGCGGGTATTCATGCACTGCTTTTCTTTACAATTTCCGGAACGGTTGTGGCCAACATGAGCGGTTGAAGACGTATAAGGTTGATTGGGTACTTTTTAACCATTGCCCGGATAGCAGCTGGCCTTGCCAACAAACAGTTTTCCACATGGATTTGTCTGAAAGCTCTGGCTGTTGTGCAAGGAGCAGTTGTATTGTATTTTAAATTTGCACAAAGCCTGTGTTGTGAGTTATATCGATATTCTACTTTTTGTACCCTTGCTATTGGGAGCCTGGAAAGGTTTTAGGAAGGGGTTGGTCATTGAGATCACCTCATTGGCAGCTTTGGTTCTTGGAGTTTGGGGAGCGATCCGCTTCTCCGACTACATTGCCGTTCTTTTGATCGAACATTTTACATTGAATGAAAAGTTTCTGCCTGTTCTGGCTTTTGGGATCACTTTCCTGATTATTTTGATCGCTGTTTTTGCCATTGGAAAACTGGTGGAACGGTTTGTCGACCTAATGGCCATGGGCACCCTTAATAAAATAGCCGGAGGCGTTTTTGGTGCAGCCAAGTTTTCACTCATTATCAGTGTTTTGTTGGTTATTATAAATGCTTACGATGAAAAAATGCATTTCATCCCAAAAGAGATGAAGGAAAACTCGCTGCTCTATGTACCCATGACCACTATGGCACTAAAGATCGTTCCTGCCTTGGAAAACAGTAAAATACTAAGACAAAACAACAACGCTTTCGGCCTGGATTCTGCTGCTGCACAAACGGTGGTACCGGGTGTTCTTCCGGAATAATCCGAAAGAATGGGCTTAAATTAAGCCGTGGAACTCAGAAGTTCCAGTTGCCTTGGTCCAGTTCTTCCAGGCACTTTTCCAACAAGTCGATGCTGTTTCTGATGTCTTGCTTATCCGCCATTTCAATTACCTGATGAATGTGGCGTGTTGGAATGGAAACTGCACCTGCGATGGCACCACCGGGGTTCATTTGTTGGATCCCGGCGGTATCGGTTCCTCCCACCGGAAGTATTTCCGGTTGCCATTTGATGTTGTGCCGGTCGGCTACCGTTTTCATATAGGTTACCATACGGTAATCGCATATCGTACTCGAATCCATGATCTTGATGGCTGTCCCCTGGCCAAGGCGTGTAACCATTTCGTGCGGAAGTGCACCTGGTACGTCAAAGGCAATGGTGGTGTCCAAACCGAAACCAAAGTCGGGCTGGATTTCGAGTGCTGCCACCCGGGCACCGCGCACGCCTACTTCTTCCTGTACCGTAAATACACCGTAAATATCATAAGGTACTTCCCGGATTTTGCGCAAAACCTCGATCAGAATAAAAACAGAAACACGGTTATCGATGGATTTGCAATTGACACAGGACCCCATTTCGATCAGTTCGCGCTGGCGTGTAATGGAATCGCCTATGGTTATGGTCTTTTCCAGTTCTGTTTTGCTCATTCCGCAATCAATAAAGTAATCGCTATTGAGCAAGGGTTTCGTCAGCTCTTCGGGGGTCATGATGTGAATGGGCTTAGACCCCATTACGCCAGGGATATCTTCTTTACCGTGAATGATAACCCGTTGAGCGGTATGGGTTTTCGGATCAAACCCTCCCAAAGTGTGGAAACGAACAAAGCCATCATCATCGATATGGGATACGATAAAACCGATTTCATCCATATGGGCACCGATCATCACTTTTTTAGGTTCGCGCCCCTTTTTAATGGCAATTACGTTGCCCAGGTTATCTACCCGTACTTCATCTACCAGAGGAGTTACTTCTCGTATTACAACCTCTCTGATCCGTTGTTCAAACCCGGGAGCTCCGGGGGTTTCACAAATCGTTTTTAATAACGCAATATTAATGGACACGCTTTCGGAATTATTTTACGTAACTTAATTTTAACATATTCGACATTCCTTGCCCGGAAATGGGCATGCTGGCGATATTGATCATCAAATTTCCAGCCGTTACTTCGTTGTTTTTCTTGAGGATGTATTGGATATCGTCAATGGTACGATCGGTGCTTTCCATTTTATCGTAAAAGAAGCATTTTACTCCCCACAATAAGTTCAATTGGGTCATCACCTTTCGGTTGCCGGTAAAAATGATGATCACTGCTCTGGGGCGTTGGCTGGACAGCTTAAATGCGGTGTACCCCGAATGCGTCATCGTAATGATGGAATGGGCGTTTACTCTTTTCGCCAAGCGGCAAGCATTGTAGCAGATCGAATCGGTAATGAAACGCTCCTGATTGTACGCCGGAATGGTTTCGTGGTCGTAAACACCGTCGTAGGTTTCAGCCTGTTTTACAATGCTGCTCATGGCTTCGATTACTTTTACGGGGTGATCTCCGACAGAAGTTTCGCCGCTCAACATCACGGCATCGGCACCATCGGTTACCGCATTGGCGACATCGTTTACCTCGGCTCGGGTTGGGGTAATGTTTTTGATCATGCTTTCCATCATCTGGGTGGCAATGATGGTGGGTTTGGCTGCTTTGAGGGCTTTTTTTGTGAGCATTTTTTGGATCAGCGGCACGTTTTGCATTGGAATTTCAACACCGAGATCTCCCCGGGCTACCATGATCCCGTCCGATTCGTGAATAATCTCATCAATTTCTTCCAGCGCTTCCGGTTTTTCGATTTTAGCAATCACTTTTGTGAATTTGGACTTTGAATGGTTGCGAATGAAGTGTTTTAATTCAATGATATCACGTACGGAACGAACAAATGAAAGGCCTATCCAGTCCACTTCATGTAATAAAGCAAAATTAAGATCTTTCCGGTCTTTTTCGGTTAAGCTGGGTAAAGATATACGGGTATTGGGCAGGTTTACTCCTTTTCGGGAAGATAACTTACCACCAAAAATGACCTGAGTAACCACCTCATCTTTTGCATTGGTCGAAACGACTTCAAGCAACAGTTTCCCATCGTCTATCAGTATCTTTTCACCCGGATTAACATCGGCAGGAAAATTTTGATAGGTGATGTAAACCCGCTTGTTGTTGCCTACACATTCGGTAGTAGTAAAAATGAGTTCGTCTCCGGTTTCAATCATTACACTTTCACCTTCAATCTGACCAATGCGGAGTTTTGGTCCCTGCAGATCGGCCAGAATAGAAGTAAATGTACCCATTTCATGGTTCAGTTCACGAATATTGTCGATCACCTGTTTGTGGTCTGCGTGTGTTCCATGGGAGAAATTAAGGCGGCAAACATCCACGCCTTTTTCCAGCATGGTTTTAAGGGTTTCTTTGTTGCTGCAGGATGGTCCTATGGTAGCAACTATTTTGGTTTTTTTTTGTGGCATGTTTCTTCAGAAGAGCAGGTTTTCTTTTGATTTCAACTCATTAATGTCAACCTCAAAAGCGGTCAGGACTATATCAAGTCCTCGGATTATTGTGATTATCTGGTGGATATCGTCTTCAAAATTATTGCGGATCATAAAAAAATAGTCGGCTTGTTTTTTCTCTGGTACAAGGTAGCCTGTAGTTCCTTTATTTAGGATCAGACCGTATTCCACATGTGTTTCTTCATTCAGGTAAAGGTACACCGAATGTAAACTGGTTGTTTCTTGTGCCCGATGTATGATCTCAATATCATTGTCTTCTCTGGCCAACTGAAAACAAAGGGCTTGATTTATTGCCCAACAAACCCGATAATCTTTGGCGTAAGAACTAATACCAATGAGCAGGAAATCAAAATCGTAATCCACCTGCAACTGATATTTTGTCATTCCGGATCAGGTTCTGGTAAAAAATAAAAATACGGAAGCCCGTAGCGTAATCTGTAAAAGCAAAAGTAAGGAAAGTAGGGGACCGTGGTGTTTTTTTAACGTTAAAAAAGTAACGATGATTGGTGTGCGGGTAATTTACGGTGGTTTTATGGCTCTTCTTGAATGATCTTCCATGCTTCACCCGAAGCGGCTTGTTCGGCTTCTTTTTTAGAAGTTCCTTTGCCTTTGCCTTTTATCTTACCACCGATCCGTACTTGTACTACATAGTTCTTTTGGTAGCCAAAATCTTCTTCCTGTAGAATCTCGTAACTGACTTTGCTACGGTTTTTTTGAGCCCATTCGAGCAGTTTGCTTTTGAAATTGCTTTCTGTTTTTTCGAGCGATTGAAGGTCAACAAGTTTATTCAGAACTCCTTTCACTAGTGCTTTCCGGGTAAAACGATATCCTTTTTCCAGATAAATGGCTCCGACCAAAGCTTCAAAAGCGTTTCCGTTGAGGGATTTGTGTTTTACCGACTCGTGCAAGTTCATTTCCAACAGGCTATCCAAATCCATTTTGGTCGCCAGCAAATTGAGGTGTGTTCGGCTCACCAGCCGCGCCCTCAATTTGGTTAAAAAGCCCTCGTCTTTATAAGGGTATCGGCTATACAGGTAATCTGCCACCACCGCATCAAGAATGGAATCTCCCAAAAACTCAAGCCTTTCATTGCTGTCTTTTATTCCATCTTTAATTTCGGTTGCCGCCGATTTGTGCCGCAGCGATTGTTGGAATAGCCGTAGTTTTTTCGGTTTAAAACCGAAATGCGTATGAATGAATCTGAGCAACGCTCGCTCATCTTCCGAATGGTTGGATCCGAAGAGACCCAACACGATTAAGAATTGAGTTTACGGAAAATCACGGAGCAGTTATGTCCTCCAAAACCAAAGGTATTGCTGAGGGCTACATTTACCTCTCTCTTCTGCGCTTTGTTGAATGTAAAGTTAAGATACGGATCAAGCTCAGGGTCGTCTGTAAAGTGATTGATGGTCGGAGGAACAATGCCTTCGGTAATGGCTTTGATGCATGCAATGCTTTCAATGGCTCCGGCTGCACCGAGGAGGTGCCCGGTCATGGATTTGGTTGAACTGATGTTCAGTTTGTATGCATGACTGCCAAATACGTCCAGAATCGCTTTTACTTCCGAAAGATCGCCCAGCATGGTAGAGGTTCCGTGTACATTGATGTAGTCGATCTCCTCTTTTTGCATTCCTGCATCTTCGAGGGCATAGCGCATCACATTTTTTGCTCCCAATCCTTCAGGGTGCGGAGCAGTCATGTGATAAGCATCCGCCGAAAGGCCGCCTCCAACAATTTCGCAGTAGATCTTTGCTCCCCTTGCTTTAGCATGTTCGTATTCTTCCAGTATGATCGCTCCTGCTCCTTCTCCCAAGACAAATCCGTCTCTGTCTTTATCAAAAGGACGGGAAGCTGTTTCGGGCGAATTGTTGTTGGTCGACAACGCTTTTAAAGCATTGAACCCTCCCAGGCATACATCAACGATGGTGGCTTCGGACCCGCCTGTTACCATCATATCGGCTTTTCCAAGGCGGATATAGGTAAAGGCATCGATCATTGCATTGGTAGAAGAGGCACAAGCGGAAACCGTAGTAAAATTCGGGCCACGGAAGCTGTACTTGATCGAAATAAGCCCGGAAGCAATATCCACGATCATTTTAGGAATAAAGAAAACATTGAAACGCGGTGTTCCATCGCCATCTTTATAAGCAAAGCATTCTTTTTGGAAGCTATCAATGCCTCCGATGCCGGAGCCCCAGATAACACCTACCCGGTCCTTGTTAATGCTTTCCAGATCCATGCCGGCATCTTTCACTGCCTCATCAGCAACGACAAGGGCATACTGCGAGAACTTATCGTACCGGCGTACATCCTTGCGCTGAAAATAATCCAGAGGGTTGAAATTCTTGAGTTCGCATGCAAACCGCGTTTTGAATTTCGAAGCGTCGAATTGCGTAATCGGAACGGCTCCGCTTACACCATTGATAAGGCCTGTCCAGTAAGACTGAACATTGTTCCCAATTGGCGTAAGGGCTCCCAGCCCAGTAACGACTACTCGTCTTAACTCCATAATTAAGACAAAGTATTAGATGGTTTTACTTTTTATTATCTGTGATGTAGCTGATCGCTTCACCAACTGTGCCGATCTTTTCGGCTTGATCGTCCGGAATTGCAATGTTGAATTCCTTTTCAAACTCCATGATCAATTCTACTGTATCCAATGAGTCAGCTCCCAAATCGTTGGTGAAACTTGCTGTTTCCGTAACCTCATTTTCTTCAACGCCTAATTTATCGACGATGATTGAAATAACACTTTCTTTAATGTCAGACATTATCTAAATAGATTGATTTATTCCAGCCGCAAATAAAAGGTTAATTCTTTTAAAAACCAAACCTCCGTAAAGAATGGTCAAACGCTGTTCTTAACGGACAGGCTATTCCGGGTCTGTTTTGCCTGTAAACGCTGCTTTTTTACGATCCACAGCTTGTTCAGGCCCTATCGAAAAGCACTTTTATGTTTTCAGGTAGCCTATTATCAGGGTCTTGTGTTAAGGAAAAGGTCGGCGCCAGTGTTCGGTTCGATTCCGGAGTCGGTAGTGGTAAAGCGCCCATTGACCTTGCTCTGCTTCCGTGTTTTTTGATCTGTATAGGTCTGAGATGCTGATGCAGGTATATCCCGACCTTGTAGCACGGAACAAAAGCAATCATGACCGGCAGTACAAGTTTTTCAATGCGTTTCAAATCGGTCAGGATATTTTTTTGCATTTAAATCATTTATTAACAAGGTGTTATAAGCTCATCTCTATCTGCCATCGCTGTGCATCATCGTTTCGGGTTTGTTGAAAAGGCTAAGAAGTTCATTATCTGCAATGCGGATGCGGGCCTTTTCATTTTTGCTGTCCACAGACCACCCCACCCAAAGACATACCCAAAGCATTTGCCATCTTCTCGGCGATCTTTAAAGAAGACACAATTGCATTCGTATTTAGGTAGATTTGGTAACGTGTATACCCATTTGATC
>CALLUQ010000187.1 GCA_938010565.1 uncultured Flavobacteriales bacterium | reverse complement strand
TAATGCTGCCTTCTCCGGAAGGAAGGAAGGGAAACTCAATGCTCACCTGGTGATTAGCCGGAACCGGATAGAGGTTAAAGTCGCGCAACTGTGTTACGGTTGCATTGCCTTCTGCCTCTTCGATGTTAAAGGCCATCCAATCAAACGTAGCAGTGGCACTTGGGCTACCAATTACACACATGTAATCTTCCACTTCGCCATAGCCAAATGTACCGCAAGAGGGAGGTGCAGAAGAGAATTGCATGGCAATTCGCATAAGCCGGTTTCCGTAAATGGTACCCGCCGGAATGGTGAAATTGCCCGCTATGGGTGCGTTACTGGTTCCTGCAAATACTTCTTCTCCCGCATCGGTGAAATCGCCATCGCGGTTATAGTCGATCCAGATTTTCCAGCTTTGGGTCCATGCACTGCCAGGGAAACCAGGCGTGAGGTTAACCGCTACGTTGTTGCCCGGATTAGCATTGAAGGTCATAGCCGTATAATCACCATAACCACCATTGTCGCCGGAAACATTGGAAAGGCCACCTACCTGGATGGACTGGATGTACTCAAAAGAGGTGTTTCCACCGGCGGCTCCGCAATACGAAACAGCAGGCGCACCAATCTCAACAGAATAATCTTCTACCTCACCATACGTGAAAGAACCGCAAGGGGCAGGTGTTACACCCCAAGCCATGACAACGCGCATACGGGTGGTTCCTGTGTTAGCAGAAGCAGGCACCGTAAAAGAACCGCTTACAGGTATATTGCCTGTGCCGGTAAATACCTGTTCGCTGGCTTCAAAGATGCCGTTTTGGTTGTAATCGATCCATACGCCCCAGTTTTCAGTCCAGGCAGTACTCGAATATCCAGGAGTGAGTGTTAGGCTCACCTGGTCGCCCTTTAAAACATTGAGGGTTTGAGTAGCCGTAAAATCGGCATAACCGCCATTGTTGCCCGAGGTGTTGTTGATGTTCCATGCCGAAACATTGTCGATGTATTCATAACTGGTAATGGTTCCGCTTGCATCGCAATAAGTCGTGTCTGGGTCCGGATCCGGATCACCATCACAGGAAGCCGACAAACAACTGGCATTGACAACATTGTTGCGGATCACATTTCCGGGCTGCGGGCCAAAACCCAAAGAGAGGTTTATTCCAACACTGGTGATATGGCAGTAACTCATAACGGTTCCTCCGCCAGCTGGATTCCCGGGCAGGGCACAACTTCCTTCGGTAAATCCTGCACAACCATCAATGGCGGTGCTGTTGCCGTTCCACACACAAGCATGGGTGTGGCGCGATCCCATCAGGTGGCCCAGTTCGTGGGTTTGTACCATCACGGTCCAGCTGTAAGTAGGCACATTGCTAAAGGTGGTACCGATGCTACTCATACACATGCTGCTGGCCCGGTTGCTGTTACACAAGCCGTTAAATCCGGCGGCAACACCTCCAAGACCGGAACGAATGACCAGAAGCTGTGCCAAATCTCCGTCCCAAACGGTACGGTGACTCTGGAACTGACTGAGCAAAGCACTGGTAGAAGCTCCGGTGTAAGGACTGGCAGTACTCCATACAAAGACCTCCGAAATGCTATAATTGATGCTTTCGTTGGCATACATAACAATGACTTGGTTAAAAGAAGCCGTTACGTAATTGGTTGCGCCTGCAACGCCTCCTTTGTTATCGTGTATGTCTTTGTCTACTTCCAGATAGATGCGTACACAATCGCCGGCTGCTTTGCTGTTGGCCTGGGGCTTGAGCATTTCAGGCGGATAAGGAATAAAATCGTCCTGTGTTTCACAGTTGCTTTCGAAACTGGCTTTCAGATCGCGCTCGTAATAAATTATGTGGCTGTGTGTCAGATTTTTACCTTGCAATTTACCGATAATGATGTTGCCATTATCGGGATCCGAGCAAAGTCCTGCAATTTCATTCTCAAAAATACTGATGGCTGCCACAGATCCCTCTTTTCCGCGAATAACACCGCGGTAGTGGGCACCTATTTCTCCGGCCCAGGCTTTCGACGGATCGGAAGAAACGGTTACTTGAAAACCATGTGCAAAGATGTTGGCACGGTAGAGGTCCAGTTCCATCTCGTTGCCATCGGGCAAAGGCAAGGTAAGGCGAAGCATTTCGGGAGCAGCACTTTTGTGAGCCTGCATTTTAGTCAAATCCGGGTTGATGAGCAATCCGGCATGTAAAGCATTTTGAACCTCCGGTACATTTACGGCACTTTTGGTATTTACCTGTGTAAGTGTCCAAGGTTCAAATGTTTCCCCTTTCAGGAGTCTTGATTTTACCTCCATTTCAATAGGAGAGAGCATTTTTCGTTGAACCCGTTCAGCCATAGGGGCCATTTGGGCAACAGCACCTTCCAGCACAAAGAGGAAAAGTGCACTAAGGATGAGTATTGCTTTTTTCATGTTATTGAGAGATTAATTTGATTAGTGCACACCATCGGGAAAATGAAATTCGGCAAGCCCATTCCGATACTCAGATCTCAAAATTTAAGACACAAGAGAAAAGTTCAGGACATCCTAAAAAATCACCAACAATACCGGCATTGACACGACAACGGGAAAGGCCTTTCCTTCAACAGAATTTCCATCGCTTCAAAAAGAAGCGGACGGGTTCCGGTGTATCAGATTTTAAAACGTTGACAAGTCATATTTTCCATTCAGATGTGCGAGATTACAAAACTTTTATAACAAACGGATCTACCGCTCAAAAAGCTAGTAACAGAGTAAATATAACTTGAGTAGAATAACACTTGAGCAAAAGAGGACGAATATTCTTAAAGTAGAGCGAAACAGTTAACCTTTAAAACTTCCCGATGGAATAAATAAAACCAACACTGGAAAGAATGGGGTAACTGCCGAATATTTTGAGAGCCCCTTCTCACTTAGCTGATGCAATGTTACACAATATTTCTTTACCTCCTTTCCAAAAGGAGATAATAAATGAAAAAATACGTGAAAATACGTATATAAATATGCTGCTTGCTGGCGCCGTTTTTTTGGCGTAAATTATTGTAAATGAGTTCGACATTTTTTTTGACGCAAAAAAAGAAGGCCCCAATAAGGAGAAAAAAATAAGCCTGCCGGGTTCCGGATAGTTCGGGCCGGGAACATGGAACAAAGGGGAGTATGAAAAGTGATCATATACGTTTTCAAAAGTGTATGTTTGCAAAAACAACATGGCATGACCAGAGCGGAAAAAGCAGCATTTGTTGTCGAAAAACTCGAATCCATTTACCCGGAAGTTCCCATTCCTTTAGATCATAAAGATCCTTATACCTTATTGATCGCCGTGTTGCTTTCTGCGCAGTGTACCGATGCAAGGGTCAACAAAATTACACCTCTACTTTGGGCTCGGGCAGATACTCCGGCAGAAATGGTCCGGCTGGAAGTAGAAGAAATAAGAGCCATCATTAAACCCTGTGGCCTTTCTCCCCGAAAGTCCAAAGCGATCCACCGCCTTTCCGAAATTATACTTGAACAACACGGAGGAGTGGTGCCGGCCACATTTGAAGCATTGGAAGCCTTTCCCGGAGTAGGCCACAAAACCGCTTCGGTAGTCATGTCGCAGGCCTTTGGTTTTCCCGCCTTTCCGGTAGATACGCACATTCACCGGTTGATGTATCGCTGGGGGTTAAGCAACGGAAAAAGTGTAGAACAAACAGAGCGGGATGCAAAGAAAATTTTTCCGGAAAAGGTGTGGAACAAGCTTCACTTACAAATCATCTATTACGGTCGTGAATATTCGCCGGCCCGTTCCGTCGATCTGGATAAGGATATCATCACCAAAGCACTGGCTCCTGCAAAGGTGATCAACGAAATGCAAAAAGCAGGCCGCCTAAAGGTTTAGTCTTTTCGGGTGTTTTTACCGGGTTGGTACGCGAGGCATCGGATGGTTTTGTAACAAAGAAACCGGAGGTAAAAGGATCGGAAAGCCGGCGGAATTCATGTGGACATAACATATATAGACATAAAGAAAAGACCGGGCTTTGCATCAAAGCATGGCTTATTCCGAAAGGTCAAATGGAACAGTGCCTGAAGGAGCCGAAAAACCGGATCAAAAAAAACTCCCTGCTTACCGGGCAGGAAGTTTTTTTTGATGTTTCCGGATCAGTTGAGGATCATCTCAATCCGGTTCATGCTTTCGGAGGGCCTTACACTCAACGCCCTGGAGTAATTCATTATATTCCGGAGGGTTTGATCTTCAGGAGCCATTTCCGCTTGGGTCTCTTCGCCGGAAAAAGACCGGTTCAAAGCCTCAAAAATGGCTTGTTCTTTTTGTGCAAAAGCAGCAAGGTCATTCAAGGTAAAGTTTAATTCCATACGTGATTCGGTATTTAGTTCGCATTGCATTTGTTCTCTAAATAACGTTCCCGTACAAGGCTTATTGCAGCACTGCCTGAAAATTTTATCCCTTTGTGAGTACAATGCGGTGCTCTTCCATCAGTTTCCGGAGGTTGATCAGCGCATAACGCATACGTCCGAGAGCGGTATTGATCGACACACCGGTTTGTTCGGCGATGTCTTTAAAACTCAGGCCTGCAAAATGACGCAACCGGACCACCTCCTGTTGTTCACGGGGCAATTGGTCTACCAAGCAACGCAGATCCTGATGGATCTGACTTAAAATGAGGTTTTCTTCCGCATTCATATCCGTACGTTTAATGGTAGACAAGATATCGAAATGCTCACCGCCATCAACAATAGGCATTTTGTTCTTTTTGCGGTAATGATCAATGACCAGATTGTGTGCAATGCGCATCACCCAGGGTAAAAATTTCCCTTCTTCATTGTATTTGCCTCTTTTGAGGGTGTTGATGACCTTGATAAAGGTATCCTGAAAAACATCTTCGGCCAAATGTTCATCTTTCACCAACATAAAAATGTAGGTGTATACTCTGTTCTTATGTCGGAGAATGAGTTTCTGAAATGCAGCTTCGCTGCCCCTGAGATACTGGCGGATCAACTCCTGATCGCCTACTAATTGAGTGTGCATAGCAAACCTTCCTTTTTAAAAAATTGAACGAATTAAGGATTAAAAAGCAGGTAAAACTCTATGCAATAAACACTCCTCCTATTGTTAATCAGATCAAAAAAACGATAGCCGGGCAGCTATCGGTTTATGATTTCTTTGTTTACAAACGAATAAAATTCCAAATTGTTATTTGGTTCGGTTAAAACATACCGCCAAACCACAAACGTAACAAAAACCAGGGTACTTTCCTAATCCGAAGAAACCGGAGCCAGGGCAAACGCATTTAAAATTACGATCTACAAAAGGCGGTGGATGGCCCCTTGAAAGGGAGAGAGATGAGTCATGGGTTATATGGTGCTTGTTTTCAGGTCGCATCTTTGGGATTGTCGGTTGTTCCTAAAATGGAAAACCCTATCCATTTTAGGGACAATAGACACCAGTACCTTCCCCCCTGGCCTAAGCTGTTGTGCGGGGTACCCACTGTGCTATGCAGTGAGCGAAACGACCCCGGCACCACCTTAACCCCTTTAATTGCAACGTACTCAACCGGACACCGAACTATTTCATACCCACCACAATCCATCACCGCTTGGGTCGTGAAGCCACGAAATAGAACTAGTGGGTCGCCTCAACAGGTACAGCCTTGATTTTTCGTGCTTTTCATCAAGGAAAAGCACAAGAAAGCTCCCTCCTTCTCCCCGACCGGCCTAAGCTGTTGTGCGGGGTACCCACTGTGCTATGCAGTGAGCAAAATATAATTCCCCCAATCTTCGGATAGAAAAACAATGAAATTAAAAGTTACTCCTTTTTGGAAGGGAGCATGGGCCGGTAAGTGCATACACCGGAAATGCATCAAAAGCATAAAAAAAGCCCCCTCCGGTT
>CALLUQ010000186.1 GCA_938010565.1 uncultured Flavobacteriales bacterium | reverse complement strand
GGTACTTTTTTTGGGGGGCTCCTAAAGCCACACTAGAGCATTCAATGCCAGTGTTTAAGATGACCTCAACTGCACATGCCCACTAATTTAACATCTGCTTTTGATAAACAGAATAAAATATATCCAAATCACACAAGGTTGGGACAGACTCTCAACTACGCACTGCCTCATGTATTCTGTCCAAAAGAAAGGGGCCGCTACCCGTTGGGGGACTTCACAAGCCAAATGGTATTTTTTCAATCATTTGCCTGGAACGGTATAGCTATCCTCTCACAAGCGAGGCGCTTGCGAGAAAAAAGAAACCGCAAAACAGTCGCTTTTCCTTTACAGTGGCTCCACCGCACAAAGACCGGACCAAATGGTGCCGTTTTTACCGGATAATCTTAACCATGGTTCTGAAAATGATTCGCAGATCGGTAAAAAAACCCGCTTCTCTGATGTAGCGCAGGTTCAGTTGAAGTTTGGCAGGCATCACCTCGGCGATGTAGCATTGTTCCGGATCGTTAGACCGGCCAAGGATCTCACTTTCGTTGATGAATTCCAGCGAAGCATAATCGGTTAGTCCGGGGCGTACCGTAAGCACTTTTTTCTGCGCTGTGGTATACAGGTTTACATACCGGGGTACTTCCGGCCTGGGGCCAACCACACTCATATCGCCGGCCAGAATATTGATGAACTGTGGCAACTCATCCAATTTGTATGTGCGTAAAAAATGCCCGACAGCGGTTACCCGCGGATCCCGCCCGCCTACGGTAAGCTGGCCTTGTTTGTCGGCATCGGGTACCATGGTGCGAAATTTATAAAGGCCAAACTTTTTCCCTCCCCTTCCTACCCGGACCTGACGGTAAAAAACGCCTCCGCGGCTATCGGCAATAATCGCCAGAGCAATTACGATCAGAAAAGGAAGCAACAGCACCAATCCGGTAAAAGTGGTGAGGATGTCGAACCAACGTTTGATCATTTGCGGGCCAAAACGTTTTCGGTTGCGGCAATTACGGCTTCAATTACCGTGCATTGTTGTTCCGGGGTCAGGTTGTAAAATACCGGCAAACTGATTTCGCAGGCATACTGCTTGTATGCATTGGGGTAATCTTCCATCCGATAGCCCCGGTTTTTGTAAGCCGTAAGCAAAGGTAAGGGCTGAAAATGTACATTAACCGCTACCTGTTTTTGATAGATCTCATGCATGATCTCATTTCTCTCATCCTCATTCACCCCTTTGATCCTAAGCATATAAACATGGTAGCTCGAAGTTTTGCTTTTGCTTCCGTATACGGGAGTAATGGCCCACGGAGCAGCTTCGAAGGCTTGTGAATAACGATCAAAAATGGCTTTTCGTTGCACCAGTGTTTCGGTATTATAGCGCAACAACCCTACCCTTCCCATGGCCGCCTGAATATCGGTCATGTTGGCTTTATAGCCGGGTTCATACACATCGTACTGCCACCCTCCCGACCGGGTTTTGGCCAGTGCATCTTTCGACTGGCCGTGCAAAGCCAACGTGCACAATCGGGTATACAATTCTTCCGGGTCAAAGCCTTCGGGCAGATGGAACATAATGGCCCCTCCTTCCGCTGTGGTAAGGTTTTTAACGGCGTGAAAAGAAAACACCGACAGATCGGTCAGTGTTCCGGTTTTACGGCCTTTACAGGTAGCTCCAAAGCTATGAGCAGCATCGGAAAGTACCAGCATACGACCCAACTGGCGTTGTTCATCCGTTGCCGCTTTAAACTTCGCCATCACTTCAGGTTGCCGTACCAGGGCATTGATGGCATCGTAATCACAGGGCCAGCCACCAATATCAACGGGCATGATGGCTTTGGTACGTGGGGTAATCAAACGGGCAATGGCTTTGGGGTCGATGTTAAAATCATCGCCCACATCGCACAACACCGGTTTTGCACCGGTATGCATCACCACATTGGCCGTAGCACAATAGGTATAAGCCGGTAAAATCACTTCATCTCCTTCTCCCACACCAAACCAACGCAGCATGAGTTCCATTCCCGCAGTAGCGGAACTGACACACAAGGTGGTTTGAGCGCCGGTATAGGCCGTAAGTTCTTTTTCAAACTTTTTGGTAACCGGCCCGGTAGATATCCAGCCGCTGGCAAGCACTTCGCTTACCGCATCTATGATGGCCTGATCTATATGCGGAGGTGAAAATGGGATCATGTACATGTATTTTGAGGCAAATTTAACGGATAACAGGGAATCCGGAAAATGTTGGATTTAATCGCGCAAGCGAAAAGTGCTTGCGGTTTTCGGGAATGGTGCCTCGGAAGAACTGAGTAACATAGTGAAAAATACAAAAAAGACCACACCGGCCTGTACTTCGAAAATGGATTCTGAAGTAGCATAAAGGGCAGCGATAAAAACCAAATAGGCCAGAAAGGGTTTCCGCGCATTCCGCGCGTGCCGGAACAATCCTCCGAAAACAAGCAACAGGAGAAATAAACCCATCACGCCAAGTGCTGCACCGGTTTGCAAAAACTGACTGTGCGCATTCACCTTTTTTTCAAAGTTGGCTACATAACCTTTACCGGTATATTTTTTGAGCAGTGCCTCTTTTACATCGCCGGTTCCCACTCCGGCAAGGGGGTGTTCCAGAATCAATTCTCCGGCCGATTCCCAGGCAAATGCCCGGATAGCGGTGCTTTCAATAGCTACCGGATCGAAATTGCCCCGGCGGAGCGTTTCGACCATGTTCTGAAAACGATAATACGTTCGCGGTGAGTATTTCAACACAGCAATGAACACCCCGGAAATGACCAGCACACCCAAAATCCCGTAAAGGTATTTCCGATACACAACGATCCAGCCAATGCCCAGAAATACGTAAAGGAACAAAAGGGTGAGAACGCCGTTTTTAGAACTGGTCTGGATCAGAGAAAAGGAAAACCAGGCAATCAGAAAAATCAATCCGATCCGCTGCCACACCCCCCTTCTACTCCACTCTTTCAACAACAACAGTGCAGCCAGTGCAATACCGGTATTGATCATCATCGCATAATAACCGCGGTGCAAGTGAAAAGAAAAGTACTTCCCGTAAAACTGGTAAACATCGGCCTCCTCTGCAAAATAATGATAGGCGGACTGGGCGTTGCAAATGAGCAACGAAAGCACCAGGCCCAACAGAAAAGCATACAAAACCCAACGCACTTGTTCGGATGAAAAAGCGGCTCTTGTGGTGAATAGAACGGGAAAAACGAGAAAAGACAATTTTACCTCAAGGTCGAACCATCCGGTTGCGGTATGGGTGGTCCATAACATGCCTATGCCATAAAACAGGTACAGCAGTACCAGCCAGTTGCCGCAGAACGCAATTTCAGGACGTACAAAACCCACTGTAATCCCGCGTACCAACCAGTTGAGGCACAACAGCACGATCAGCATCGGTAAAATTTTCTGCCAGAGGGGTATCATGCAGGCAATGAGCATGCACAAATTCAAGTGTATCCGGTGGGTCAATTGATCCATGCTATCGCGATAAACTTTTCTGGCTGGCTCGTGGTGTACGTCCGAGCAATAAAAAATCCCAACATCCGGAAAGATACCCCCATCCGTAACTAAAGTGCAGCACAAAATAGGCCCCCCACACTTTGAAACCGCCTGCCCGGCCTGTCCGGAATGCCATGATCCCTCCCAAAAGCAGATACAACGCCCAAATACCGGCGTATATTGTCGCCAATACGGGGTGAAACAAAGCTGCAATAAAACCGACCATTGTAAACAAAACCCATAAAAAAGGCACCAATTGCCTGAACGTGGTTACGGCTTTATGCTTTTTGCCTACGTATACTTTCCAATATCCGTACTGGCGATACTGTTTGCTCAACTGGCCGTAACCGGATCGTACAAAATACCGTAACGATGTATTCACGGTAAACCACAACTTGTGTCCGGCTTTTAATACGCGAAAATTAAATTCGTCGTCCTGGTTACGCACCAAGGCTTCATCAAAATGGCCTACCTCATCAAACACCGACATGCGATACACCGGAGTTCCTATGGTATCCATATAGCCATCTTCTTGTTTTGTTCTGAAATTTCCCATTCCTACCCCAAAAGAAGACTCCATTGCCTGTGCAATGAGGCGGCTTTTTTCGTTTTGATGCACATGATTGGTCTGGCCACCGACCCCTGCTACTTCGGGCCGTTTGTTTAAAATATCGACACACGTACTCAGGTAATCGGGTGCCAGCAGTTGCCGTGCTCCCACAATGGCCAGCATGCTGCCCGTGCCTCGAACAATGCCTATGTTAAAGGCAAAAGGAGTAAAACACCGGGAGTTGTCGAGCAGTTTTACCTGCGGATGTTTTGCGGCTATGGTTTGCACCCGTTCACGGGTTCCATCATCGCTCATGCCATCGGCCACCAGTATTTCCAGATAACCGGCTCCATAATCGTTGTTCAGAATATGGCCGATGCAGGCTTCGATCTGCCCAATCTCGTTCCGGCATGGAATGAGAACTGTTATGCGTGCTTTTTCCGCCATTATGGTAAAAGATGTGCCAACCGGCCCGAAAGTTAACCTTTCCCGGCCTGCTGACTAAAAATATCTTGATAAAGCCGTAGGAGTTTTTGTTTTTCAATTCCCCAGTTAAAGTGTTCTTCTACTGCTTTTCGTCCGTTTTTGCCCATAGCTGCTGCTTTGGCAGGATGATTGAGCAACGCTTCCACTGCTTGCTGCACTGCTTCAGGATCGTGTGGATCTGCGATGAGTCCGCATTGGTGGGTTTCGATGATCTTTTTCCACAACGGGATATCAGAAGCCACAAAGGGCAATCCGGCGGCCATGTATTCAAACATTTTTACCGGAAGCGCGTGGCGGTAATTGATGGTCGGATGCAACAACACCAGCCCTACCCTACTCCTGGCATACAAAGCCCTGATCTGTTCGCGGCCCACAAAGCCAATGTAATTCACGTTACGCCATCCCGGTTGTGTGGCTACCTGTTCTTTCAGCTTCTGGCTTCTAAAAACGCCGGCCAGCTGCATGCTGAAAGTGGCCCCCTCCATCAGCTGCATCATTTCATGAATGCCACGCACTTCGGTAATGGCCCCTACATAACAGATCGTGTTTTCTTTTTCCCCGTAAGGAGAAGGTTTGCCCAAATCGCTTAAAAGCGGATAATTGCAAACATCAACCGTACGTGCACCGATCTTTTCAAACCGTTTCCGGATAAAAGGAGTGGCCGCTACTACTGCGGTTAACCGGAGGGCCATTTTATTTTCGAAGCGTTCAAATCGTTTGGAAATAAATCCCCTCACCAACTTTGGAATCCACTTTTTGGCCATGATCTGGCGTGGCACATCTTCATGTGCATCGTACACCACCCGTTTTCCTGCTTTGAGCAACCGGTTTGCAAATCTGAGAAACTCCGGATCGTGAAAGTGGTAAAGATCGGCATCTAGTTCCAAAGCTTTAACCACCAGAGTCTTTCCCGCTTTTCGCATGCGTTGTAGCCGACCCGAATACACCACCGGTAATCCGATAATTTCCACTCCGTTCTCATACACCGACTGGCCATTGGCTACCAGAAAAGTAACCTGGTATCCGGCTTCTGCCAGAGTGGTGCATTCTTTATAAAAAATGCGTACATCGCTTTGTGTATGCGTGGTGGTAAGGTGACAGATGTGTAAATTGCGGCCCATAAATTTAAGGTGCCAAAGGTAGCCAAAATTCAGCGCAGGCAGCGTATCTTTATGGTATGGGAACTCATCCGGTGTCCATCGTTTATTTCGACGGCGTTTGCGGGCTCTGCAATCGTTTTGTGGGCTTTATGCTTCGCCGGAAAAGGGCTTCTCGTTTTCGTTTTGCTCCTCTTCAGGGGAAAAGGGCACAAAGCCTGAACCTGAACGAAGCAGAAATAATGGAAAGCATTGTACTGGAGATCGATGGCAAAACCTACCGGCAATCGGCTGCGGTTCTGCGCATTTTGGTTCGTTTGGGTGGAGTTTGGGTGCTTATGGGGTTCTTTTTTATTTTTCCTCCTTTTATTCGGGATGCCGTGTACCGGTGGCTTGCACGCAACCGGTACCAATGGTTTGGCAAAACGGAGGTTTGCCGTTTGCCGGATCCGGAAGAAAAAGCCTTTTTTTTCGATTAGTCGTTTTGAAGTAAATAGTGAATCATGTTATCGGCTATTTTTTTAATCCGATGGCCATCCACACCTCCAATGCCTTGATCGGAACAAAAATCGGTGGTGCCGGCATTGATGATCCGGCCGTGTTTTTCGCTTTTGCGAAAAGCGATCATAAAGCCAAAGCCAGGTTTCAAATAAAAACCATGAGCCCAAGCCAGGCATTCAAATTCCTGCCAGTGGGTTCCACTCGTATCCGGGATCGGGTTGCCGTTTTTTAACCCTTCTAAAACCGGAAGGCCATCCAGTTCGCTGGAAACGATGTGCAACGTATTATTCGTGAGATCCACTCCTTTAAACACCGGATGCGAGGGTTGCACCACCTTGTATCCGTGAAATGGCGGATCAATTCTTTTGCCATACCCTGCATGTTCAAAACTCATGCCCACCGAAGCTATCGGGCTGTAATTCAAACGGGAAGCATTGTACTGAACTGTGGCTAACTCGCGGTTTTCGATCCGATCCGAATCGCTTTTATAGCATACCAGACGATCTTCTTCTATGCGGATCTGCCACCACATAGTATTGCCCGATAAAACGAGTAATCGTCCGCCGGCAGCATTAAATGCATCCACGTTGTTTCGCATGCTGCGGCTCCAGTATTCGCTGTGGCCGATCAGAATTACCAAAGCACAGCTATCCAGTGTGGTGGGGTCGTTCAGGCTCAAATCGGTTACATAATCTACCTCATTTGCCCATCCGGAGTTTTTGATCCACTGTAAAAAGGAGATACTGTACCTGTCTTTTACTACATGGCGGTTTGTGGAGAGCTTGACCGCTCTGATAGAATCGCCTTCCTTTATACTCTTGTAAAAGCTCTTGCCTCCGGAAGTACTGTATGCCAGCATAGTAGCATAAGGCAATACCACTTTGATGCGCCTGGCCTTTTTGGCCTTTACCACAAAAGGAACCGCATTCTGCCAGAAGTAAACACCCGGCGGGATATCCGGAATTTCGATTTGTTGTTTATGTGCATAACCCAGCCCTTCTTCCCATGGTTTTGAGGTAGTCGGTTGCTGCGTCCGGAGTTCAAGCACAGTACTCCGGATCATTTCACCATCCGCATCATACAGGCCAAGTTCCTGCATGCCGTTTTTGCCGGCATTGAAGTAAAGTTCCTGAACTTCTTGTGCCTGCACCTGAAAAGGTTGAACATAACCTTCTACTATCGTATCGGATTTATTGCAACTCACCGCAAGCAACAGCCATAGAATTAAGGCCGGATACGATACACCTCGTAACCGTTCAGGTCGCATGCGATCCGTTCGCAATGCATTTCCAGAAAATGCATCCATGTTGGGTTGTAAAGGTTATAAGGTTTAAAAGAAAACAAATAATCGCAATTTAAAGAATCTACAAGAAAAGCAGCGGTTTCCTGCGCTGACCTTCGCTTTAATAACGATTCGGTGCCTTCGTTCGTATAGTAGAGATCATCGTGGCACCAATAATAAAGGGCTTTTTGGTGGGTATAATAATATACGGATGGCAGGTTGTTGGTAAGGATGTAATGGTTGTCCGGCAGCGGGATCGAATCGATAAAATCCATGATGTGGACCAGGCTCCTTTCATAGGTATACAGGTCACCCGACCGGATACGGATATTCGGTGCCCGGGTTGGAAATACGGTGGCACTTATGGTTAAAAGTTTATCCTCCACCCTCCCGATAAGGGACCTCTCCTCATTTTGCTCCGGAAAACAAACGTAGTTTTCCGCCTTACCCCGGGAACCAAGGTCGCAGAACTTGATCATACCGGCATCCATTTCTATTCTATGATCGGAAGGATACTGGAACTTATAACGGTAGGTGTTGTACAACCCAAGCAGCAACATGCAACCAAATACGGGAATGCGCAGGAATTTTACCGCTTCGTCATCAAACAATTTCCAGAGGAAATACAAAATGGCCGTGAGCGTAATGGGAAACAGGGTGATGTTATACCGCATGTTGAAATAGCCTCTTGCAGCAATCATTGCAAAGGTCATGAGGTACATGAATAGAAAAGCTTTTTCCCACCGTTCAAGCGATCGGAATTTCCATACACTCCAGCCCAATACGGGGATCATCAGCCAGTTGAGGTTGCCCACATATCCGAAACGGAAAAAATGCCCCAAATAGCCGTTGAACCACAAGCGCAAGCCAATGTCAATTCCGCGACGTTTAAGATTGGGATCGCTTTCATCTACAGGGATGCCATCGAGCGCCTCGTAAACCCCAATGATAAGCAAAAGGGCGATCACCAATGCTGCAAAGGTGCGGATGGTATACCTCCTTCGCTTTTCCATCAATAGAATTTAATTTCTTTAAAGATCCAGCCGGTTCCGAAAAATACATCAAACACGTAATGCAGCCCTCCCATTACCAAAAAAACAAAACCGGCCAACACCACAGCAGGCAGACGCTCTCTTATTACGTTTCCTTTGGCGAAGAAAAGCAAAGCTCCGAAGGCGAAAAAAGCCAAAAAAACCCCAATGGAATGGGCAAAAGCACTAAAACCGGCAAACATCCCCAAACCTACGATCAACGACTGGTCTTTTAAGTTTTCAACGGCTTTAAGGGTTAAAATAAAGAGTACACTGCAAGCAAAAATGCGGTAGGTATCGATGTGATAAACGGTAAAAGTAACGATCCAGCCAAAAGTTCCAAGCAACAAAACGGCACCGATGAGTGCCAATTGCTTTTTTACTTTCCGCAACCAGAAAAACTGAAGGAGTACGATTAAAAAACCATAGTATCCTGTTGTGCTTTTGAACCAGAGGTCTTTCCCAGCCATGGCATCAAAATCGAGCAATCTTTCCCAAGTACTCAGGAGGGGAAAACCAAAGCCATGCAAAGCAAAAAAGTTAAAATGACGCGCTTCGTTAAAACGGGTGGCAGCGTAGGCAATGCTTTTGTCTTCGTAAAATATCTCACCCTGAATGGCATAGAGCAGCACATCGTGGCCGGTGAGCTGTTCAAACATCAGTACATAAAAACAATAATAACCAAAAGCTACGAGAAGCAGTAAAAACCACACATCCGGATTGTTCCACTTTTTGTTCGACGTTTCCTGTGGCCCAAAAGTTATACCGCTTTTCAGCCCATACACCACACGCTTGCACGCAGCCATGTAAAACGGAAGGTAACGGATGTTCCAAACCAACAGCAGCAAGTAAATTCCTATTACCATCCCCACATAAAACAGATCGTTGTAACCCGGAAGGATCAAAAACAGGAAATAGAGTAAAATCGTTGTAAAAAAAGGCCCGAGACCAGCCGTATAAATGAGCCACTCCACATCCGGTTGTTTCTTGCCGAACCTGCTTATGAATAGAAATATTACTCCTGAAAACAGAAAATTGGTAAGGAAATATTTACAGATGAGGGCTCCCACAAAATAGTTTGGAGGGCCAAAGGTAATGTTAATGCTACATTAAGGCAACGGTATACCGTACGTTTATCCCCTTTTCCGGTAAATCATACGGGAGTTAACATCCGGATCTTATGCTATTTTACCGGAAAGTCATTTTTATGTACCCCATAAAGGCAAGCAACAGGTGCGTTAACGTTGCCGGAACATACTTTGCAAGAATTTTTATACCATCCGGTATTTGCGAAATAACCAGGGCAACCGCATTTAAATTTTAAGAAGTCTCTCCGGATATTGATGATCTCGTCTTGCTTTATCCCTACTTTTATTGAAGTTGAATTCGTCTTGTATGTTTTCCGACCGTTCCGTCTGATTGGCTTTTACAGCTAAAACATAGTTTGTCTGAGCCTCCGTTATTTTTTGAGCAATTTCAGTCTGGCAAGCCATTGCATCAATCGTTATCGTAGCTTTTTCCGGTGCTAAAGTTTCAATTGAGCTGAGAATGATAAGTAGGGTTGCCCTGGCGAAATAACGAGAAGGTTTTGTATTCCCGAAAAGAAATTTTCCGTTTGCATTTTTATATCGCCCGAAATGCTTATTTTGGATGAACCAATCTTTGAAACACGAATAACAAACCCTTTCAAAAAGGCACTAACAATGACCAACCCTTACAAAAAAGCCATCTTGCTGACCGGTGCTGCTGCACGGATATCGCAAGAAGTGGCCATGCTCGATCAACTCATGGCCCATAAAGGCCTGGTAATCGATCAGGACGACACCATGCTTGCCGGTTTCAGTTCCGGATCTTTAAATGTACTTGCTCTGAACGGTTGTTTCAGAAAAGACCAACCGTTATCATGGGAAGATTACTACAAAAAAGAAGTGCTCTGGCCGCTTAAAACATCCGATGTTTTCACCTTCAAGCTTCCCCCTTTCAATACCGATCCGCTGCGCCATAAACTCGATAGTGTACTCAAAAAGTTTGGCTATGCCAACCTCGAAGATCTTCCTTTTTATTCCTGGGTACTCACGTTCTCAAAACGGGAGCTGGAAACCCTGTGGGCTTGCAGCAAAAACAAAGCGGAAAGCGGCGTCATCCTTTCGGATCTGTTTATGAGTTCCACGGCTATTCCTGTGGTTTTCCCCGGACAAAAAATTGGCGTTACCAAAGGGCTCAAAAGCGATTTTCCCGGAGGCAAGTTCCTCGACGGGGGAACCGGAGGGCAATTCAAACGTTTTGATGAGCACCTCGGAAAATACGTGCTGGACCATGGTTCATTTGAAGAAATGTACATCATCAGTCCTATGCGGGCCAAAGACGAAGATCAGATCGAAGACCATCTGACGAAAACAACCGAAAAACATGGCATTTCACTCAATCTCGATTCCATCAGTTTGTCGAGTATTTCTATTCATTCTTTTAACAAGTTCCTTAAAAAATTGCAACGCTGGAACGCAGACCATAAGGTGCCTCTGGCCCGTAACATTTATGTTTCCATTCCCAATGTGGATGAGAATTTTTCCATGCTCAACTTCGATATCGAAAAAGAAGAGTACGATGCGGTAATGGCTTGGGCCAACAAAAATCCCGACCATATAGCTATGCCGCTGGACGAGTATATCTCCCACTACGGCTGAAAAAGAAATCACCGTGTCCTTTTTTCGGTACTTTTCCGATAAAAAAGGAAAAAATAGTTTTGGATGAACACTTTCCCGGCATCGGGAAACAACATTAAACTTACACTCACTAACCCACAACCTTAAATAAATTCCTGCCCGTTCCATCCCGTAAGCGGGCAGGTTCGTTTTTATTATGTTCGGATCCGATATTCTCGACATTGCCGTTGGCATAGCATTAATCTATATGTCACTATCGCTTTTTGTAACCATCATCAACGAACTGATCGCTACCTTTTTTCAGTTGCGGAGCAAAACCCTGCTTCAGACCATTTCGCATATGCTGAATAATACTTCCGAAGAAAGCGAACAAACGGGACTTGATACTGCCTTCAAAAAAAACGGGATCTTTAAAGTATTGCATGGAAAAACCCTGATCCGTGGTACACACAAGCCCCCTTCTTACATGAGAGCAGCTACTTTTGCATCGATCCTTGCCCATGTACTCCGGATCGATGAAAACAGTTCCGACTACAAAGCAGAGATACAACAGCAAATAGATGCCCTGCCCGAAGGCTCTACCAAAGAAAACCTAAAAAACCTGCTCAATGCAGCAGGAGCAGATGCGGCTTCTTTTAAGCAAGAAGCAGAGATCTGGTACAATACCGTAATGGAACGGGTTTCCGGCTGGTACCACAGAAAACTAAAACGCATTACATTACTGGTATCGTTTGTAGTGGTGGTTGCATTTAATGCCGATACCATTTTTATGGTAAATAAACTCAGCGAGAATAAAGATGCACGGATAGCATTGGTAAAAACAGCGGTTAACATCACAAATGATGAAGATTTTGCCAATTATATGAGGAACCTTCCCACTACCGATCCATCCGCTACCCGGGTATTAAGCACCGATACCACCACAACCGATTCTACTACGGTGATCCACCAAGTGGTGCGTGCAGACACGGCCAGCCAACGCTTGGAGGCGCTGTACGCCCAACTCGACAGTGCTTACAACCGCATTGCTTATATTGAAAATGTAACTGGTATGGGCTGGACCCGCGAAGGCAGTTGCTGTGCTTCCTGTGATGAAGCGGACAGCCAGAACAATTGTTTTGGCAATATGGGTACCGGATGCTGGTGGTTGCGCTTTGCAGGTTGGTTGCTTACCATGTTGGCCATTTCTCTGGGGGCTCCGTTCTGGTTCGATTTGTTGAAAAAAATGGTCAATATCCGTGGTACCGGATCTACCGGCGATGCTTCTGAAAAACCGGCCTCATCGGCAAATACCATCCGAGTAAAAGGATAAAAATGAAAACCGTAAGAGCCATACGTCATGTTTTTATCCGAACTTCCGATCCGAGCTCGTCTGCCCCAAAACGCGGCATTCTGTTTAGCGGACAATCCCTTACAGTGAAAGACAAGCCGGTAAACGGAGAGGTGATCGAAAACATTGGTGTCTGGTATCAGGATACAGAAGGCTTTTATTATTGGGCCGGGGCTTTTTCGGAGCTGGGCAATGCCAGCACAGGCAATAATTCGGAAACCAACATCGGAACAGAAAGCCTCTCTCCGGAACCCGTGCTGGATCCCAACCTTTCTTCCGACCACCCCCCCTCCGCTGATGCTTCCGGAGTGTCAAACCAGCCCGTCAGATCGTCTCTGACTTCTGTTCCCGAGTGGCACCTTACGGAGTATAAGATCCCTGAAATATGGAATACTACCAAAGGCAGCGGCATTAACATTGCGATACTGGACAGTGGGTTGTACACGGAACACAACGAAATTAAGGGAGCATTTACTTCCAATCAGGATTTTACGCAATCTTCGTTGGATGATATTTCGGGACACGGTACCCATGTAGCCGGAATTATTGGCGGGCGAAACCGAAGCCTTATTTGTG
>CALLUQ010000185.1 GCA_938010565.1 uncultured Flavobacteriales bacterium | reverse complement strand
GCAAGGGTGTCCTTCGTGAGGAGGAATCTGAAGGAAGCTGGCGGCAAAGTTCCGGTCTGACGGACAGAAATTACATACTGAGGCAGTCACAGGTGGATGAGTTTGCCTAACAAAACGAAGTCCAAAACTATACGGGATCCTGTGGATGTAAATGTAGCAGATAGATGGAACGGAAGTCATTGTTCTTACCCGGGGAGGTCTGATAAACCGGTTCACCGGCTGTTTTTTCAGTCAGAACGGTTTGCATAGTGATATGCCAAATGGTTTATCAGAAGTCAGCCGAGGTCATAGTAGTTGTGCCTAACCACAACGAAGGACCGAACATTAAGTGCATCGATTTACCTGCGTTATCTAATTGGCAGTGAAAGCAGCCCATCTTTTTTAAGACTTGAATATGGATGATAGGGCAGAACCTGAAGATAAATAATTCAAGAGCCGAGCCAATTGGATGCACAAGGGCTAAATCAAAGCAGTAATTCAACAAGAGTAGTAAATGCTGGAAGAAATACTAAGCCGTGATAACATGACCCAAGCCTATAATCGAGTGGTCTCCAACAAAGGTTCATCCGGGATAGATGGGGTTGAAGTTACTTCCCTGAAATCTGAGATGGACACCAATTGGGTATTTATCAAGGCAAGTTTATTGGAAGGTACTTACAAGCCAAAAGCGGTCAAACGGGTAGAGATACCCAAAGCAAAGGGTGGGATCAGGCAGTTAGGAGTGCCCACAGTTACCGACCGTCTTATCCAACAAGCCATAAGTCAGGTCTTGAGTAAAACCTTAGACCAAGGATTCTCAGCGCACAGCTACGGATTTCGCCCGGGCAAGAATGCGCACCAAGCCATCGTGCAAGCCCGGAATTACTTAAATGAGGGCTTGCACTATATTGTAGACTTGGATTTGGAGAACTTCTTTGACCAGGTTAACCATGACTATTTGATGCACTTGTTAAGTAAACACGTATCGGATAAACGGGTATTAAAGCTAATCCGTCTTTACTTACAAAGTGGAGTAATGGTTGGAGGACTGGTAAAGCCAACAGAGAGGGGTACGCCCCAAGGTGGCCCCCTGAGTCCTCTACTATCCAATGTTTTATTGGATAAACTGGATAAGGAACTGGAAAGTCGCGGACACCGCTTTGTTCGCTACGGGGATGACTGTAGTATCTATGTGGGTAGTCCACGTGCCAGCGCACGGGTCCTTCCAAGCATCACCCATTTCATTGAGAAAGAACTGAAACTGAAAGTGAACCGGGGAAAGAGTGCCACGCGTACTCCCATCACTATGACACTATTAGGCTACGGTTTTTACAAAAATCAGAGCGGTTATCAACTTCGTATTTCACCAAAAAGCTATGGCAGATTGAAGGGTAAGTTAAAGCAGCTCACCCGAAAAACCTGGTCCATATCTATGTGTGAACGCCTGTTACGTCTGAAGGCATTGTGCAGAGGGTGGATTAACTACTTTCGAATGGCCTATGCCAAAAAGCACCTGCAGCGGATAGACGAGTGGGTACGTAGTCGATTACGCTACTGTATATGGAAACAATGGAAGAAAGTACGGACAAAGTTCAAGGCATTAGTGAGGTTAGGGATAGGAAAAGGGAAAGCATGGGAATGGGCCAATACCCGAAAAGGAGGATGGCGCATATCTCACAGTTTTATCCTAACCTGTTCCATCACCAATGATCGACTAAAGCAAAAAGGCTATGTTTCATTAACAGAAATGTATTCAAGGGGATTATCTACTTAATGAACCGCCCTGTACGGAACCGTACGCAGGGTGGTGTGAGAGGACGGATAGGGAATTAATCCCTATCTTCCTACTCGATTGAAGTGATGCGCGGTGGCGGCCATCGATCTATCAGTAACGCTGCCGGCCCATGCGTTCCGTTTGCGCCTCCTTTTTAAGTCATTCTCCGGGATGTAAACAAACGTTTTCCGGGCATTTTTAACCCGTTGCCCGGTATCCGGAAGCAATGCATTTTGACACCACCCTTTTGGAACGATTTTTCCCGTTCGGAAAAGTACCCGCAACTACCCGAACGGAGCTTTTTGGGGAAACTCGGTTGTGAAAGATGCTTACGCAAGCCGTGGGAGTGATGAAAATGAAGCATGGCCTACATTGCTGATAAACGAGGCAAGGAGGCATTCAGGTCCAATCCGTTCACCGGCATTAACTCCTGTGTTGATAAGGCGATTCGATTCCTACAAAAAAATAAAAGAATGATAGATTGGTCTTTCCCGGAAGGGAATGAATGAGGCAGTAAAGCCCGCGTTTAAGCGGTAGGCGAAAGTTCGGTTTTGCTGAAGTGCTGTTGTGAAATGCGATGGTTAAAACTCGGATCACAAAGGGTGGCGTATAACTCCTCAATGTAATCATCCGGTTCATTGACATAATCGCCTTCGTTATCAACGAAGTTTTTCACTTCACGGCTGATCATTAATTCCAGCAAATCTTGCCGGAATGTCTGACCCTCAGCTTGTGATAAATTTTTCATGTCTGTGTTTTGTTACTGAATTAATACCGGATTCTGTTCCGGTTTTCTTATTCCGAATGAATCGGAACGGATGCTTGATTAAAAGTATCAAAAATGTTTCATCTCATCAATGAAATTCGCTCAAAAGCCTTTTATCGTAGACGAATAGCAAAAAAACATCGATAAAAGATAGTTTAAAATCG
Source organism: uncultured Flavobacteriales bacterium (assembly GCA_938010565.1). Classification (GTDB taxonomy): domain Bacteria; phylum Bacteroidota; class Bacteroidia; order Flavobacteriales_D; family CALLUQ01; genus CALLUQ01. The sequence goes on along the minus strand of CALLUQ010000185.1, from coordinate 4,540 downwards.
TGTATTCGAAGTAATTTCACAAAATTACCGGGTGAAAATCAGTGTTTTATGCAATTGGATCAGCGTCTGTTGATGTGTTGCCTCTTTTTTTGCTTCCCACATACAGGCTATATTTTTGGAATTTGCATTCCAATGAGCCGTTAAAAAGGGTGTGTTTTTCGGAAGGGCGAAGCCCAAGGTGCTTCAAAGCTTCTTTATTGGCACTTAAAACCCAGGCATCGAACCCGGAATAGGCTTGTTTGAGTTGATCGCCAATGGATTGATAAAAAGCGATTATGTTTTCTGTTTTTAAGCGTTGACCATAAGGAGGGTTCATGATCACGATACCGCTTTGAAAGGGCGGAACAGCATCCTGGAACCCGCATTTACGAATGGAGATGTTCTGTTTAAGGCCCAACTTTTGTAAGCTGCTTTCCGCAATGCCGATCGCTTGTTCGGATGTGTCGCTTCCGCTGATGAAGAAAGGGCGGTTGTTGATATTCGCATCGGCATCATCGAGTACTTTTTCCCAAAGATCGTCATCGTAATCCGGCCAGTTCATAAAAGCAAAATGCCGGTCGGATGGTCTTGGCGGAATGTTGCGGGCCATCATGGCTGCTTCGATGAGCAAAGTGCCCGACCCACACATCGGATCGTATAATGGTGTTTCCGGTGTCCATCCGGTTTTGAGCAACATACCCGCAGCAAGGGCCTCGTTTAGCGGAGCTTGATGATGCTCGTTCCGGTAGCCCCGCTGATGGAGTGAGGTGCCTGAACTGTCGATGGAAATGGAAAAATTATTTTCCGCAACATGCACATGAAAACGAAGGTCAGGTGCATGAGTATTGATCGAAGGCCGGGTGCCCAGATCGTCCCGGAAACGGTCAACAATGGCATCTTTTACTTTGAGGGCCACATATTTTGAATGGGTAAATGTTTCGGAATATACTACGGAATCGATGGCAAAAGTTTGGTCAACTGCCATCATTGCAGGCCAATTGTGCTGACGGATCTTTTGGTACATTTCTTTTTCATTTCCGGCCTTAAAATGCAGAAAAGGTTTCAGGATACGCAGCGCAGTGCGTAGCTGTAGGTTGGCCGTATAAAGGGTTTCAAGATCACCATCAAAAGAAACGGCACGGTTGAGTTTTTGAACGTTGGAGGCACCGATGGCTATGAGTTCGTTAACCAGAACATCTTCGAGGCCGTGAAAAGTTTTTACAATATATTGCACATCAAAGTTTTATGGTCATGCTTTGCACTCAAAAACAGAAAGAGGGTACAAACCCCGTGAGGCTATTTTTTTCAGCATGGCTTGCAAGGTAGGGATTCCGTGCAAAATGGGCGGTTCGACCCGGCGAACTTCCTTCCGATCCAACTCGGCGGATTGCGATGTTGAAAAGCAAAAAAATAAAATAATTTGTTTTTGATGGCTTCATTGCCATCATCGGGTGGTTACGGTATTGCCGGAGCGGAGTACTACGGCAGCGAAATGGTCCGTATTATTTTCAGCAACACAAACATACGGAAAAGTGCTGCTGCTAAACTGATCCGCAGATAAAAGCTTGTCGCAAAAATTTGTTTTCACAATTACAAATTCGTCATAAAGCAGGTTTGTTGGGTATGTTTCTAAAGACAATCTCCTCGGTTTTCTATAGAAATCTTTAGAACCAATATCTGTACGGAATTCTTTGCCGATAATATTGGTTCAGCACCTCCGTTTGCCCTGTATTTGTATGCTCGGGTGGGAAAGGGTGTGATGATTGCCTTGCGGAAAAAGCTTCTTTTGATGGAGAAAATGCACCCGCATCCGTTCAACAGAACCCCATTTGTAGCCGAAAATGAAGGAGAAGAAGGCTGAGGTGGGATCGGGTGATACGGAAAGATTCGGAAACTGCAATGACTACCGGTTAAAGGAGAATATCCGGAGCAATACAGCTGGTAAACCGCTGGATGAGGCGGATCCCGGTTATGATTAAAACGGAGTGGAAAATATAGGCGGAAACCCCGAGTGGAAATGATGAAACGATAAGCATGCAACCGGATTATCCGAAAGGTTGTTGTTGTTATGGAACTGTTTTTCTGATAATACCAGAAGAATGAAGTGGGAGAAAGCTGTTGAAGGTGGAGTTTGGGTGGAGAAATGATCGCTTTTTCATAAGCGAAAGTTTCATCTGTTTCAGCGGAAGATGTCAGCTGAAAAGGTTGTAAATATTTCGTTTCTTCCTACTTTAGCATTCATGAAAAGGGCAAAAATACACTTTGTTATAGCAATGTTTTCAGGATCAGAAGCAACCTTATGGTAGATAAATTTAGTCTAGTAATAGAACGACTGGATATACCATCGTATGCTTTGGCCGGGTTTTGGAAATTATGAGATGTTTAATTTCCTCCCTTTGTTTTGCTAACTTGGCTGCAATTGCTCAACATTACGTAATTATGAAGAAACTTTATTTGCTTGTTTGTTTTTGTTGTTTTCTGATCCCTTCGCTTCCGGCACAGGAGAAAACGGAAGTGAAAGCACCTGCTAAAATCAAAATCAGGATCAGCGAAACACCTGTTAAAACCAATTCTTACAAAGCAGATCGGTTCAACTATCTTGGAAAATATATTCTCGCTTCGCTTAAGAAAAAGGAACTGCCTGCCGGGCTTCCGGAATACGATGCCACAAAAACAACTGGCACAGCATACAAAAACATTGTAATACAATGGCTGGCAGATCATCCGGAACTTGTAAAGCAGGAAGCGCTAACGCGTTTTCGGCGTAAACTTGCCAGCACCAATGGAGGGTAAGCCTCTATGTTTAACTACCATACCTGTTTTTCATTCGCAATCTGCCAGGATCTCTCATTTTATATATAACTGTAAAAATGAAGCTTCGTAACTTTTATTACCTTCTGCCATTATTCGCAATGTTTTGTCTGCCGTATACTTCTTCCGGCCAAAACAACAACTCATGTCTCACAGCCAGTGCATTTTGTACCGGTACGACCATTACTTTCCCCGCAACGGTAAATGGGGGCGAAGCTCAACTTGGTCCGGACTATGACTGCCTTATAACGATACAGAACCCTGCATGGTTCTACATGGAGGTTAGCACGGGTGGTAGCCTTGACATTCTGATTACTAATTCCAATAGTGAAGACATTGACTTTATTCTTTACGGACCATTTGTCGATCCCGTATCGCCCTGTACAGACTCGTTAACCGTCGAAAAAGTAGTAAGTTGTAGTTTTTCTACTGCTTCCACGGAGGTGGCCGATATTACCAATGCTGTTGCGGGCGAGTTTTACCTGATGATGATTACCAACTTTTCCAACACCCCTACCGAAATTTCATTTCAGGCGGATACCTCCAGCTCGGCCACAACGAATTGTGATGTTTTATGCCCGAATGTTGACTGGGGAGAATGGAATGGAACTGAAGTAGTGCAAACGCCGCTTAGTTATGATTGCAACGATACGACCGTTTTGTTGCTGGCCGATGAAGATGGATTTGATGCCGGAGAAGCCATATCTCCTTGCATTGCAATAGAGGTTTCTCCTACCAATGCCAACTCCACACTCCATGTCGAACTTATTGAGAACGGAACATCATTTGGCTCATCGGTGCCAGGCATTAATACCGATTGGTTAGGCGCTTTTAGCTTCACTGACCCAACGGTACCCCACGCTTTTGTGTTAAGTGAAGGAACCGGAACAGGAGCAGACATGCCCTACGAAATAAAAGATTGCCATACCGGCGATGTTCTGGCCTCCGGAACCTGGGTGGATGACGGAAACCCGGATACGATTACGATTATTCCCCCTCCCAATCTGTCCGGCACTTCTGTTTTCGTCGTAACGCCAGTTTCCGGAAACCTCGGATTAACCACCACTAATTGGGGAGGTGCAACCTGGGACCCTTCAGCTGTTGCTCCTGGTTCTTATGATATTAACTACTTCTGGGATGATGGCACAGGTAGCTGTTCGGGTACTGCTGTACATGCCGTAACCGTTGTCAACCCATTTACCTCCGGATTTTCTTATCCGAACACACCATACTGTCAAAACGATGCCGACCCAACTCCATCGATCGTTGGTTCAACAGGAGGCACTTTTACTGCTACAGCGGGAATTGTTCTCAATGCCACCACCGGAGAGATCGATTTATCTGCCTCAACGCCAGGTAGCTATACCATTAGCTATTTTGTGGGTACAACGCTGCCTTCTACTTGTAATTCCACCAGTACCTTCGATGTTACGATTAATCCCGATCAACTGAGTACATTCGCTTACAGTTCAGTAACTTATTGCCTTTCGGATTCCGATCCTGTACCAATGATTACCGGAACGGCAGGTGGTACTTTCTCCAACGCTACCGGCATCGTTTTTGTTGACGCTGTTACCGGCGAAATAGATTTGAGTGCCAGCCTTTTCGGTACCCATACCATTGCCTACACATCTCCCGGGCCATGCTCCTCCAGCTCAAATTCCGATATTACGATCCTGCCTTTATCCGATGCGTCGTTTAGTTACTCCGCTAGCTCATTTTGTGAAAGCGACTCCGACCCAATCCCCAT
>CALLUQ010000184.1 GCA_938010565.1 uncultured Flavobacteriales bacterium | reverse complement strand
GAAAAGGAATAAAAACGAATAACTCCGGAGCGATTGGGGTTAAAGTGGAGAGGAGCAACCGGTCGCTTTTCTTTTTTGCCCCGGCCTTTATTACAGGTTATTTCTTTTGCCGTTTGCGTGGTGGTGCTTTCAGATGCCAGCCGGGCAGTGAGTGCAGGCAAAAGAAGACCAAGGCACGGGAGAGGCATTGTTACGGACGTTATTTAGGGCGAAACTCCGCCAATTGCTGTAGGGGCGGATGCGCTGTGGTTTGCTTTTTCTGTCTCTATGATTGCCATTTCTTCCGGCGAATACCTGGAGATCTTCCAGCCCATGTATCCAAAAATGATGCTCATAACCGGACTTATCAGGTTAAAAAAGGCATACATAAAATAGTCTCCCGTGGCTACCCCTAATACACCGGAGTGATAGGCCCCACAGGTATTCCACGGAATAAGAGCGGAGGTAACCGTACCGCTATCTTCCAGCGTACGGCTCAGATTTTCCGGCTTTAATCCATGTTTCCGATATGTGGAAGAGAACATTCTGCCGGGTACTACAATGGCCAGGTACTGATCGGAAGCAGTAAGGTTAAAAAACAAGCAGGTACCTGCTGTGGAAGCAATTAAAGAGCCTGTTGACTTTACCAAAACAAGAATGGCATCGGTAATGCGTTGCAGCATTCCCGAAACCTCCATAATGCCACCAAAGCCCATAGCACAAACAATGAGCCAGATGGTGCCCAGCATACCGGCCATCCCTCCGGATCGCAACAACTCGTTCATCTCCTCATCGCCGGTATCTACTGCAATATCGCCGTACATGGCGAGCATGGCTGCACCGTAAGCCGACCGGATGTACTCATCACGTTGACAGGCAACGGTTACGTTCCTATTTTCCGGCATGGAAGTTTTGATTTTGATGTTTGGGGAGTCCGGTCCGGATCCGCTTCCTTTTTGAATGGCCGGAATAAGAACGGTAACCGCACCTATGGTGTCTTTTTGGGTGTTGATGGCATAAGCGGTGTACCGGCCGGGTGCAAAATGAACCGTTGTTCCGGTACGATTTTCTTTGTTCCAATGCCAATCTGCGATCTCAGGGTGGGCAGAAGCATCGATAGAGAGGGTATATTTTTCGGTGATGCTGCGTGTAATTTCGGGTTGGAACACCAGGCCGAAGATTACTCCCATCAAAATACCGGCAAGCAAGGCCGGAATGGCTTTTACCTTTAACAGAATAAGTACGATCACACTTACAGGCACCAGAAAAAGAACCGGAGAAATATGAAAGGAGGTGTGGAGCAGGCCCAGCATTTTTTCAACCCGGGCCGCATCAAGATCATTTCCGTTGTTAAGCCCCAGCAACAGGAAAATAATCAGGGATATGGTGATGGTCGGAACAGTGGTCCGGGCCATGTGGCGAATGTGTGTAAATAAATCGGTGCCGGCCATGGCAGGGGCGAGGTTGGTGGTGTCTGATAAAGGCGACATTTTGTCTCCAAAATAGGCTCCGCTGATGATGGCACCGGCTACAAGACCGGCACTGAAACCCATCGCTTCTCCAATTCCAAGTAAAGCTACACCCACTGTGCCAATGGTAGACCAGGAGCTACCCGTGGCCAGTGAAACAACAGCACTGATGATACTGGCAGCAAAAAGGAAAATGCCGGGGTGCAACAGTTCAAGACCATAATAGATCATGGTGGGAATAACACCACTGAGCAACCAGGTACCGGTTAAGGCCCCGATCAGCAGCAGGATCATGATGGCCGGAATGGCAGAAGCAATGCTTTTGGAAATGCCCTCCAGCATGGTTGGCCATTTAAAACCGGAAGAAATGCAAAGCAATGCCGCTAAAGCCGTACTCAGAATGAGTGCAATTTGGTTGGCTCCGCCGGTAGCACCGTCTCCAAAAAGAATAACGTTGAGTACCAGCAGGACAATCAGGAAAAGAATAGGTATGGTGGCAAAGCCTAACGAAGGACGTTTATGCATGGATGTCATGAACAGCAGGTTCTGGATTTATGAGCGAATATAGCCATTCGGGCGATTACCCGGCTTTGGATGCAGAGAAAAAGGCCGGATCTCCGGCTGTTGAACGTGCGGTTTTTACCTCGGGTATACGCCCGGAACACCAGCACAACATTTAGCATCTATGCGCCTGTAAGAGTTGCCTTTGGAGATGAAAAAAGGAACCGGATCTTAAAAATGCGATGAGGAATAACGGAACATGAATGGTTTTACCGAACAACAAAACGGAAAAGCTCGGGAGTCACTGTGTTTTCAACGTAGTGGAACAAAACAAGGACGATCAGCGAATGAACCGGGCCGTATAGGTCGCCTTGTTTTCCCGCTCATCGTAAACGGTTATTTTTACTTCGTGTGCTCCCTTGTCCACATGCTCATCAAACACATAGAACATTTTTGAGCGCTTCGGGTCGTATTCCAACAACACCCATTTTCCGTCTATGGCTCCCTGGTAAGAACTTATTCCGCTCAAGTTATCGGCCACCTTAAAGCTGATCTCGGTGTTTTTAGCCATATTTTCGCCCGGCTTAAAATTCAATGGCACAATGGTGGGTTTCTCATTGTCCATCATCACCGTATAATCCCCAAAACTTCGGGCGCGGGCGCTCATCCAGCCATTGTTGTACGTTCCTTGTTCATTATAGATCTCCCCTTTACGGGAGATGGAAACCACCATCAATTTGTTTTCTTTTCCAACCGGAATGGTATCCAGCCTGATCTTTACATGGAAAAAATGATGCACCGGAACTTCTGCGTGGTGCAAGTGGTGGAGCGGGGCAAAACTGTTGGGAGGACCGACACCCGCTTTGTACTGCATAGGAACACTGTCGTAAAGAATATACGGCGGCATGCGTACCACCAGTCCTTCCGTCAGAATTTCATTTTCCTTGTCAAAAGCCAACATTTGAAAATAAGGCTCCTGTTTTTTTCGCGCATAGCCGGAAACATCTGCCACACTCCGTACCTTAAAACTACAGGTAGAAGTATTTCCGGATGGATCCCGGATCACATACTCCATCCGGTGCCACAAGGTATCTGTAAACTGTACCCATCCGCGGTTCACCACATTTTCATAGATGGGCAATTGGTTGTTGGGCAACAAAAACGACCGGTGGAA
>CALLUQ010000183.1 GCA_938010565.1 uncultured Flavobacteriales bacterium | reverse complement strand
CTGTATTTTTATAAATCACCTTTCCTGTTTTTCCATTTACCCAAATTCCTTTTAAAAAGTATTGAGTTGTTTTTAAGTTATATAAACGACCAGGCTCACAAAAAATATAAGAATCATCGAGTATAAAATCTAATGTAAAGTTATACTCTTTGGAGTCAGGGTGATTTTCAAAATAAAATTCGGACGCAATTTTATTTGCCTCTTCTAAAGAAATATTAAATTCTTTTTGTTTTTTATGATATTCATCTGAATTATACTTGTAAATGATTTCTTGCAACTCATTGGAACAACTAAATAAAGATGAAAGTACCATCATTATAATCGGATTATATTTGGTTGTATTTTTTTGTAACTGAAAGTTGCTTTTTCCTATTTTTTCCATAGGTATGTTTTGATGATGTTGTTAATAAATGGAACAATCCTTTTGGGGTTTGGGCCATTGAAGGCATGGAGAAATAATTAAATGTATCTGTACACTCTGAAAGTGAAAGTATAACATTGGTTGTGCATTGCTTTCCAAGCAAAGGAATGATGCTATAATTTCCAGGGATAGCATATTTTTCAATCCACCATTTTTCAATCTTTATTTTTTCTTTTGGAGATATTTCAATATCTATAAGGTATACTTCTCCAACAATATTCCAGCTTTTCCTTTCTTTTAAGTTCCCTAAAATAGCCACTATATCAGCACGCTTTAAGTTTCCGTTTTTTGACATGATGTCCCACCAAGGTCTTCCATCCGACAGAAAAGGATCTCCCGGCTGTGGGCCGAAATCATAAAATTCTGTGCCGATCATCATTGCAGAATGACCTGCCAGGCCTTTAGAGTTCAACTTATCTTCATAGTCTGTGTGAGGTAATTCAATTAATACTGTAATAATTTCCGGGTTGCCATACATTTTTAAGTACTCACCTTCTTTTTTCGGTAATTGGGTGGTTATTTTTTTTCCTTCAATTTCGGTTTCAATTTTAAAATAAGCCTCAACAATTTTATCGATCTCATATTTAGCACTTTCTTCCCACTTTACATCTGGAATAAACTCCAATTTGGCAACATTATTTTTTACTTTAACGGAAAATGAGCGGCTTAATTCATCATCCGGATTATAATTTCCATCATAATCATAAAGCGTAAAATTTAAAACCGTTCCATCATCGATATCTTTTGTGTTAACCGTAAACTTTACTTTTTCACCATAAGTAGCCTCTTTTAATCTTTCTCCTTTGATATTAGACCAAAAACCATTTTGAATTTCGGGTTTTTTATCGTTAGTTTCCTTTGATTGATAAGGTGTTTTTTCCTCCGGTGGAATCCAACTGACATTCCAACGTTTTAAAAACGTAGTTCCATAGTCTTGTATAGCAGGCGAAATCGTAATAATGGTTTGCATGGGTACTTCACCTTCCGCATAAAAAACTTCTTTATAATGAATCAGATAAGCATCATTGAATTTCCATATTTTGGTCGGTGGATAATCAAAACCTTTGTCAAAAAAAAACAAACTTCTCCCTTAAGCATTTTATCTTTTTCTTCTCCGCTTTCATCGTTGCTTTTTTTGATTATTGAGCGAAGTAAAATGTCATCATCTGCTTGAGATATAAAGCAAAAAGTAATGAAGCCACCCATAACTTCGGTGGTTGGCTTCCCGCTTTTTCCGATTTCTCTTCGGTAGTTGGTATCTACCCAGAGCAATTCTCTTTCCTGACCACTTAAATATATTTTTGCCAGTGTCATCTTTTGACCTTTTTACACGCTATATCAATTTCCCTCTTGAATGGTTTGTTCATCCAACAAGGCTAAATTATCTTTAATCATTGTAAGGCCGTACTGTTTCTTGTTCAGCCTTGAGTCGGTTTCGATCCCCATAACCGTTCGCATTAGCATATCTGTATTGGCTAAATAATGAATGCGGTCATAATTTGCATTCAACCCCTGACGCATTACTCCAAGCACCAGGATCTCCCACAATCCCATTCCTTTACGGCCTGAATTGACCAGCATATTTTGCTTGGCATTGATGCGACTGGAAAGCAATAAAAATACAGCCTGATTGAGGGCTTCATTCATGAAGATGACTTGAAGCCCTTTCAATAATTTAGGCGCTTCGTCCCTGCAATTATTAGGGAATTCCGCTAATGAAACAGGCAAAGTGAAAAGGTCCGGATCTCGTTCAAATTTTGTACGCATAGGTCTCGAATGTTGGCTCAAAATAATATAAATTTCATGAAGTTCCAATCAACCAATAAGTACAATACATTTTGTTTTATTGTTGCAGCGAAAATATCCGATAAAACACGTATTACCAATTCCCCGATATTACCCCGCTGCTGATCTTCCACCCGCTTTCCCTTTTTGTTTCAAACCCAACAAAACGCATTACACACCGAACCCAACCCCCTTTTTAACAGAACCTCCCTTTTACCACACCATTCAATCACATATTTTGATAAATTTGGCCCTTATGGGTAGATACAAATGGTTTCTTTCCTGTTTGCTTTTGCTGATCTACACGATAGGCTTTGCACACGATCCGGTGTCCCATTGTCATCACGGTGTAACCGCATCTGTTTGCCCCACAGCAACAGCAGAACCGCATCATTGCAACCACCACCTTCACCACCACCAGCACAACGATACCGATCCGGTTAAAAAAGAACACGACCACACTTTGCATGCCGATCATTTCCTTAACCTGATGCTTTGCATTTTAAGCGAACTCGAACACGCTGCAAACCACTGCCTCTTTCTCCCTGTTGCACCTGCACCTGTACATAAAACAGCCATAAAACGGTGTTACAATCCTGCTGTTGCTGCATTGCTAGCAGCCCCTTTTTCAACCGCTCCTACGCATGGGGCGCCGTTTGTTTCTTCTCCGGAACTGTTTTTCAGTGATCCTCCTCTGCTTGAACAAGCACCATATAGAGGTCCTCCTCCTTACACCTGATCCCCACAAGCCGGTTCGTTTTGTCTGCCTGAAAACATCCGGATGCATACGCTGCCAATTGTCCGTAGTTGTTTTGAATTATACTGTTTGCCGAACCATCTCAAACTAAGAACCCTTACCTTTTTTCATTATGATCCGACACATCATATCTTTTTCAATTCAACACAAACTGGTGATCGGGATTCTTACGCTGGTATGGATAGTTGCAGGCATCCGCAGCATGACAAAAGTGCCCCTGGATGCCGTTCCGGATATCACCAACAACCAGGTACAGGTAATCACCCAAGCCCCCAACCTGGCTACCGAAGACATCGAACAATTCATTACCTACCCGGTAGAACTGGCCATGGCCAACCTTCCGGGAGTGGTAGAGATCCGTTCGGTTTCGCGCTTTGGGCTCTCGTTGGTTACCATTGTTTTCGACGACGACATGGAGACCTACTTGCCCCGCCAGCTGGTATCGGAAAAACTAACCCGGGTCAAAGAAGAAATTCCTTCCGGTTTTGGAGTGCCTTTTATGGGCCCCATCTCTACCGGATTGGGTGAGATCTATCAATATACCCTTGAGGTAGATCCCGCTTTTGAACACCGGTATAGCCCGGCCGATCTCCGCACCATTCAAGACTGGATTATCCGCAGGCAAATGGCCATGGTAAAAGGGGTAATTGAAGTAAATGCCTTCGGGGGCGATGTAAAACAATACGAAGTAGCCGTTGATCCGGATCAACTCAGGTCTGTCGGATTAACCATCGGCGATTTGCTCATCGCACTTAAAGAAAACAACGAAAACACGGGCGGTGCCTACATCGAAAAAAACCATCAGGCCAATTTTATCCGCGGAGAAGGCCTTGCCCGCAGCCTCGAAGATCTGGAAAACATTGTAGTTAAAAATGTAAACGGTGTGCCCATTCTAATAAAAGATGTGGCCAAGGTGCAACTGGGCAAAGCAATAAAATACGGAGCATTCACTAAAAACGGAAAAGGAGAAGCAGTGGGCGGAATGATCCTCATGCTGAAAGGAGCCAACTCCAGAACGGTGATCCATGCCGTTAAAGAACGGGTGGAATCCATACAAAAAACCCTGCCCCCCGGTGTGCGCATCCAGCCCTTTCTGGATCGCACCAAACTCATTACTCAAACCACCGGAACCATCGGCAACAATTTGCTGGAAGGGGCTTTGATCGTGATTTTCGTACTGGTGTTTCTGCTGGGCAACTGGCGGGGTGGCTTTATTGTGGCCTCCACCATTCCCCTCTCTTTGCTGTTTGCTTTTATTCTGATGGACGCATTTGGCCTGTGGGCCAACCTCATGAGCCTGGGCGCCATCGATTTCGGAATTATTGTAGACGGTGCGGTAATCGTTGTGGAAGGCACCGTTTTTATGCTGCACAAACAGCTTGTAAAAGGCCAAAAAACCAACGCTGCTCTGAGGGATAAAGCAACAGAAAAAGCCTCGGGAAAAATGATGCATGCCGCCTTTTTCGGCCAGCTGATCATCCTCATTGTTTTCATCCCTATACTGGCACTGGAAGGCGTAGAAGGCAAAATGTTTAAGCCAATGGCGCTTACCTTTATGTTTGCCATGATAGGAGTGATGATCCTTTGCCTGACGTATGTTCCCATGATGTCGGCCCTTTTTCTCCGGGTAAACCCAAGGCAAAAAAAATCGCCGGGCGATCGACTGATAAAAAAAATCGAAAACGCTTACCTTCCCTTGCTTACAGGTGCTTTGAAACACGCCCGATGGGTGGTTGCCGTAGCCGTGCTGATGCTGGCAGGGGCCATTTACGGCTTTTTGCAGATGGGAGGTACGTTTATCCCTCAATTTACCGAAGGCGATATCGCATTTCATGCCATTCTGAAACCGGGTACTTCTTTATCCGAAACCATTAAAACCACTACGGAAATTGAGAAGATCATCCAAAAATTTCCGGAAGTAGAACAAGTACTCTGCCGGATCGGAGTGGCCGATGTTCCAACAGATCCCATGCCTATGGACATTGCCGATTGTTTTGCCATCCTTAAACCCCAAAGCGAATGGGTAAGTGCCGGCAATCGGGAAGAATTGTTTGCAAAAATGAAAAAAGCCGTAGCCCACCTTCCGGGCATTAACTTCGAGTTTACCCAACCCATTGAAATGCGTTTCAACGAGTTGCTTACAGGAGTGCGCGAAGATGTGGCCGTTAAACTCTTTGGCGAAGACCTCGATATATTGGCGCGTAAGGCGGAAGAGATGGGGAAAATTATTGCTACGGTAGATGGAGTGGCCGATATGAAAGTGGAAGCCAGCACAGGCTTGCCACAAATCACCATTGCTTACCAGCGGGATAAACTCGCACAATACGGCCTCCATATATCCGATTTAAATGCCACCGTTCAGTCTGCTTTTGCCGGGGGCAAGGCCGGCGAAATTTTCGAAGGAGAAAAACGCTTCGACCTGGTGGTAAGGCTGGATGAAACCCACCGTAAAAGCATCGACCACATCAGGCAGCTTTACGTAAGCCTACCCTCCGGGGCACAAATACCGCTGGAGGCAGTAGCCGATATTCGTTACGAAAGCGGCCCCTTGCAGATCAGCCGCGAAAACACTCACAGACGCACCTACGTAGGCATCAATGTGCGTGGCCGCGATGTGCGATCCGTGGTGGAAGAAATTCAGGAAAAAATAGAGGCACAACTCCAACTGCCACCGGGCTACCACATCCGCTACGGAGGTGCCTTCGAAAACTTACAACGAGCCACCAAACGCTTGCAAGTGGTGGTGCCCCTTGCACTGGCACTCATTTTCCTGCTCATCTTCATTGCCCTCGGATCCCTAAAACAATCGGCCATGATCTATATGGCCATTCCGCTGGCCGCAATAGGCGGGGTTTTTTCTTTGTGGATGCGAAACATGCCCTTCAGCATTGCTGCCGGAGTGGGTTTTGTGGTGCTTTTTGGCGTTGCCGTTTTAAACGGCCTGGTACTTATTAACAGCTGGAACGAACTCAAAAACGAAGGCGTTACGGATGTAAAAGAACGCATCAAAACAGGAGCCCGCAGGCGCATCCGCCCCATCCTCCTCACGGCACTTACCGATATACTGGGGTTTTTGCCCATGGCCATTTCCTCTTCGGCCGGAGCCGAAGTACAGCAACCGCTGGCCACAGTGGTGATCGGAGGAATGATTACCGCAACCTTCCTCACTTTGTTGGTGCTGCCTGTTTTATATCAGTGGACCGAAACAAAAAAGAACCTTCCGCCTTTTCTGCAACTGCCATGGCTGCTTGTAAGGGCTCCAAACAAAAGAAAAGCTATGCGCCAAAGTCATTTTTCAGCAGGTGCGCCCACTCCTCAAAAGCCAGATCAATGAATGCATCAAAAACCACCGGGATTACTTACACCGGCACAACTTACCGATTGGCCCTTGCACACCTCATTGCCCGATCGGAACCTGTAAAAAAGTACATGATGAACCGCAAGGCATGCACCTTTACCTGCTTCCTTACCTTTATAACCTCTATGGCTTTAACAGGGTGCAACCCTACCGGCACATCAACCGACCCCCACGGCAAAGGCAACGGGCATGCACACGGACACACACACCACCATGCATCGGCCAACGAAGTACAACTTACGGCATTGCAATGCTCTACCCTGCAAATGAAAGTAAAACCGGTGGCCATTCGTAACCTCACTGCCTTTGTAGAAGCAAATGGCCGGTTGGAAGTACCCCCTCAAAGCGAAGCTGCAGTAACCGCCATGATGGGTGCCAACATCACCGGCATCAAAGTAATGGAAGGCGATAAAGTTATGAAAGGGCAAGTACTGGCCTTTTTGAGCCATCCTGACCTTATTGAACTGCAAACCAACTACGCCACCCATTGGAGCCAGCTGCAGTACATGGAGGAAGAATACGGCCGCCAGCAACATCTCTTCGAAGAAAAAGTAGTTCCGGACCAAGCTTTTCGGAAAACCGAAGCCGACTATTTCTCTTTAAGAGGAAGGGTAAAAGGCTATGAAGCACAGCTTGCGCTGATGGGCCTGAATGTGCAAAAGATCCGGCAAGCCGATCTGTACCAACAGGCCCCTGTTTTATGTCCGATTGAAGGATATATCCGGAAGGTAGGGGTAAAGATCGGCCAGTATGTAGCCCCGGAACACACGCTTTTTGAGGTGGTGAACAA
>CALLUQ010000182.1 GCA_938010565.1 uncultured Flavobacteriales bacterium | reverse complement strand
AAACGAGACCATGCTTTATTCAAATAACACAAACCACATAAAATTTACCCTACCGGATGGTTTATACAGGGGCAGTTGCATCATGAAAGGGCAAACATTTGGAAAACCCTGCCCGTTGATGGGGAAGCATGCCTTTCACATCCCATCCGCTGAAGGCCGATTTTCCGGAACCATATGGCCGAACGAAGTGCCGGCCCATCCGCCAAAACACCATTAGGCTACCTTACCATGAAGCTTCCGCTTCAGCATGGCCCCCTCTTCATACATGCTCCGCTTCAAATGCATGCAAACGTTCTTTTCATCCACACCGAAAACGTTGGCAATAACCGTACCGACACAAGAAGGAAAAGCAAAGAAACCGCTGTTGCAAAACGGTCGATCAAACGCATTTTCGTGTATTTTAACGGCCGGATTATCAGAGCAAAATAATCCATGCATCAAATGAGTTGCAACAAATAGAATATTTGATCGTATTTTTGTCCTTTCTGGGAAAACCCCTATGCGTTTTGAATGCAGGTAAAACAATGGCCTTAACACAAATGTAAAATCCGTATCTGCTCCATATTGTTTACTTAATCTACCGCATTAACCCTACTGTTTATCATGAGAAAACCATTTCATTTATTCACAGTCGCTTTTTTTATAACTGTTCTATACGGCTGGCAGGTTCAGGCACAAACGATCTCCTCTTTTCCTCATACGGAAAATTTTGAGAGTTTTACGCTTTGCAGTACAGGTTGCGGTGCTGCTTGTAGCCTTTCGGGCGGTTGGGCCAACCCAACGGATGATGACCTCGATTGGATCACGAATTTTGGCCAAACGAACACCACTGTTACAGGCCCTTCCGTCGATCTGAATCCGGGAACCTCCACAGGCAATTACCTCTATGTAGAATCTTCCTGTTTAAATGTAGGCTATCCTGACAAAACAGCCCACCTGATCTCTCCTGCTGTTGATTTAACGGAATCCAACCAAATGCAAATGTCGTTTGGCTGGCACCAATTTGGCTCAGCTCAAGGTACTACTTCGGTTGATGTGAGTACAAACGGAGGTACGACCTGGACCATGAATGTATGGGGGCCGGAGTCAGGCGATTTTGGCGATGTTTGGCATAAAGATACCGTTGACCTTTCGATGTATGCCGGAATGATGATCCATGTACGCATCCGCCATGTATCCGGGTTAGACTTTTATTCCGATGTTGCGATAGACGACATTGCCTTTTTTGATCTGATTAACCTGGATGTGGGCATCGCTTCTCTTGATCAGCCCGCTATCCCGACCTGTGCTTTGAGCGACAGCATTTGGGTAACCCTCCACAATTATGGTAAGGATACGATTACTTTTGCAACCATTGACTGGGAACACAACGGGAGCCTTAACACACCGATACTGTGGACCGGCACATTGGCAAACGGTGAGTCCGCCCCGGTTTTCTTAGGTACGGTTGCCATAAACAATGAGGATCACCTAAAAATATGGGCTTCATCACCCAACGGGGTAGATGAAATATCTGCCGGCTCCGGAAACGATACCATCAACCAAAAAATAAAAGTGGGGCTGAACGGCACATACATCCTCGGGGCAGGTGGAGATTATACAAGCTTTACAGCTGCGGCAGCCGATCTGAAAGCTTTTGGCATTTGCGGAGATGTGGTTTTTGAAGTATTGGATGGAACTTACAACGAACAGGTTACTTTTCATGAATACACAGGAGCCGGTTCGAACGGAACCATAACTTTCCGCTCTCAAAATATGGATACGGCTTTGGTTACGGTAACTTTTGGAGGTGCAACAAGCCCTGTTAATAACTATGTTTTCAATTTCGACGGAGCAGATCACATCCGCCTTGAGCACATGACCTTTACCAATACCAATGCCACTTACGGTACCGTGATTAAAGTTGACAACGGTTCCTCTTTCAACCAATTTACAGGCAACCTGATCCGTGGGGTTCCGGACGTTATGACCACCTCTGTTAACATGGCACTGGTATCTTCATCATCCGCAGCAAACGATACCATGAACGTTTTTGATCACAATACCCTCCTATACGGCTCGTATTCTTTTCACTGGCACGGAAAAGAAAACACTTCTCCGGAACAAGGCAACACCTTTACCCATAATGTACTTTCCGATTTCTATTATCGCGGCTATCAATTGTATTATCAGAACGGTGTTGAAGTTTCGCATTGCGCTTTAACGCCTTCCGGAGCCTATGCCGGAGCCGTTTACCACATGAACCTTCACCATGCAAACGGAACCTGCAAAATTCATAACAATACCATGAACGGAATGGAATACGGCTATGGCATTTACATGAGCAACTGTACCGCCCCTGCAACAGCACGCAGCTATCTTTACAACAACATGGTTTCTATCGGAGATACTGCCAATGTAAACATATCCTACGCACACTATATGGTTGCCTGTAATAATTGGAACGTGGCCAACAACAGTTTCTACTTGTGGAGCAATGCGACCAACTCCAGTGTGGTGTTTGTTGACGGCGGAACCAACAACAAGATCTACAACAACATTTTACGCAACGATGGTCCTGGTTATGGGGCCAACATTACGGGCGGTGTTAGCACCATGGATCACAACGCATTCTACATACCTTCCGGCATGGCGGGTTTCTTTGGTAACGACCTTCCTACTTTTACCGATTGGCAGCTCACTACCGGTTACGATAGCAACAGCCTGGAAGGCGACCCGATGTATACCGGTTTTGAAGATTTGCATACCTGTGCCGATGCTGTAATTGGTTCCGCAGGCATGGCCGATCCCGTGATTGCCCTGGATTTTGATGGCCAGATTCGAAACTCCCCTCCGGATATCGGAGCCGATGAGATCATAGACCTTTCCAACTATTCCATCGGGCCCGATACACTCATGAAATGCCTTGGCGATGTGGTTCAACTCGGCGGTGTGGAGCCACAAGACGATGCCACCTACTTGTGGTCTGCCAACCAGAATACCGCTGCCATTAACATTGTTGATGCAGGCCATTACAGCGTTTCGGTAACTTCCGCATGCGGAACGGTTTCCGATACCATTGAGGTAATGCACATTCCCGATGCTACCGCCAGCTTTACTGCCGCATCGTCATTCCTTACCGGCATCTTTACCAACACCTCTCAGGAAGCTTTCGCTTACCATTGGGATTTTGGCGACCATACCACATCCGCCGATGAAAACCCCATTCATGTGTATGCCGAACCCGGAACCTATACGGTTGTTCTTACCGCAACCGGCCCCTGTAGCGCGGATACGCATACCGGCCTGTTCACAGCCTCTGTTACGGGTATGGATGAAGCTTTGGAGGCATACAATCTGAGTCTTTATCCGAATCCGAACCACGGAACATTTGAGATAACCATGGAATTGGATCAGGCAAAAGATGTACGGTTTGTTTTGGTTGACGTTACCGGAAAAACCATCCGGACCGCCCATCCGGGTATCATCCATGGTACTTTTACTCAAAACATCAGCCTTGAAACAGCACCAGGCCTGTACTTCCTACGGGTAAAAGCAGACGAACACACCCACATTCAAAAGGTCATGATCCATTAAACGGCGCTGTTGGTGCCGGCAGCCTTTTATGCCTTATATGCATGGGGGTGTTTTGGGTC
>CALLUQ010000181.1 GCA_938010565.1 uncultured Flavobacteriales bacterium | reverse complement strand
CAGAGGGTATAGAAATGCCGGATTTAATCAAGGACAAACCGTTCGTTACGAAAGCGATTATAAAGCGGAATTTACCAATAACTACGAGGTTGGGCTCAAAAATAGTTTTTGGAATGATCGCATGATATTAAATATGGCGGGCTATTATATCGATTTCACCAACCAGCAATTGTATGCACTCGTACTCAGTGGTGCCGATGGAACCATAAACATAGGCAACTTTAATGTTCCGAAAAGTGAGTCTTACGGATTTGAATTGGATTTCAAACTAAGAGCTTCAAAATATGTAGACTTTTTTGCCGGCTACGGACTTAGCAGATCCATCATTAAAAAAGGAACATCGACCGTGAGTACGGGAAATAATGAAGCAATTGATGTTTCCGGAAAAAATACCCCTTTAATTCCACAAAACAGTTATAGCATTGGAATAGAGTCGGGTTTCGATCTTTCGAAGAAGGTGGCTTTTAATGGCAATGTTACCCTAAAAGGAACCGGAAAGATTTACTGGCATGAAGACAATGCCGCAGTATCATCGTCCTACCGGCTTTTAAATGCTCGTACAGGGGTTACACTTAACAAGCGTTTATCTTTCAACCTTTGGGGCAGTAATATTTTAAATCAGGGCTATATCACCGAATTTTTTGCACAAACTTTTTCGAACGGAGGTTCCGACCTGGCCTGGCAGGGAAACCCTGCCATGTTTGGCTTAGACCTTTCTTACAAATTTTAACCCCTTTTTTCAAAGCAATACCATAAAGCCGGGTGGAATGTACCATCCAACCCATGGTCTCCTTTTTTTAAATCCTATCATTCAATTTATGAGAATAGCTACAGACATAGGCGGTACTTTTACAGATCTTGTTTGCCTTGCGTTCGATGAAAACGGCAAACCAAATGGCGTAAAAGTTGCCAAATCGGATACCACGCCTTCGAACTTTGAAGAAGGCATACTAGACACCGTTTTAAAGGCAGAATTAGACCTCAAAGAAGTTGATTTCTTTGCCCATGGCACTACCGTTGTCATCAATGCATTAACCGAAAGAAAGGGTGCTAAAACAGCTTTGATCACAACATTGGGGTTTAGAGATGTACTGGAAATAGCACGTTGCAACCGCCCGGACCTTTTCAACTTTAATTTTGTAAAGCAGCCGCCTTTTGTGCCCCGGTATTTGCGCTTTGAAGTAGAAGAGCGTATGGGATACAAAGGAAATGTGATCACGGAACTCAATACCTCCGGGTTGGAAAACATTTTAAAATCGTGTAAAGAAGAAGGCGTAGAGGCCATTGCCATTTGTTTATTGCATGCCTACAAAAACCCGATTCATGAGATCTGTTTAAAAGAAAAGATCTCCCGGCTTCTTCCTAACATTGAGGTCATCGCTTCCCACCAAGTTACGAGAGAATGGAGGGAATATGAACGCACAAGTTCAACCGTACTTTCAGCATACGTATTGCCAACGGCAAAAAAGTACCTGAATAATCTGGCCGGAAAATTACAGGCCAAAGGACTAAAAAACACGCCGTACATCATGCAATCCAATGGAGGGATCACCACTTTAAATGATGTAAAAACAAATCCCATTACCATGGTGGAATCCGGACCTGCCAGCGGGGTGTTCGGCGCCATTGCATTGGGAAAAGTTATGGGTAAAAAGAACCTGATCGTATTGGATATCGGAGGCACTACCGCAAAATGTGCATTGGTAGAAAACGGACAGGTAAAAATCACGACCAATTATAAAATACAACATTCTCGTACCGAGGCAGGCTATCCGATACAAACACCGGTGATCGATATCGTTGAGATCGGGAACGGCGGAGGAAGCATTGCCTGGGTAGATAAAGGAGGGAAAATGCACGTAGGGCCCAAAAGTGCAGGAGCCATGCCGGGGCCGGCTGCTTACGGCAGAGGAGGGAAGAGCATGACCACTACCGATGCCCATATTATTACAGGCAGGATACACCCAAATTATTTTTTGGGAGGAGACTCAAAACCGGACTACGATAGCATTGATAAAGCATCGGAACCTTTATGTGATGTGATGCATGTATCCAAAGAAGATCTTGCCAAAGGGATCATCAGAGTGGCCAATGCCAATATGATCAATGCACTCAAACTTATTTCTGTAAACAAAGGGCATGATCCTCGTGATTTTACCATGATGGTAATCGGTGGGGGAGGAGCGATGCATGGTGCGGATCTGGCCAGAGAGCTTCAGGTTTCGGAACTGATCGTTCCTCTCCATGCAGGCGTGTTTTCCGCATTTGGAATGTTGATGTCGGATATCCGAAGAGACTATATTCGTACCCATGTGCTTCCATTATCTCAGGAAAAACAGCACATCATTCAAGATACATTCCGTGAAATGAAAAGCGAAGCCACTGAGAATTTTCAGATAGATGGCTATCAAAAAGAGGAGATAAAATTCTCCTATTATGCCGATTTAAGGTATGCAGGACAAGAACACTATGTAAAGGTTTTACTTTCTGATTTTTCTGATGAAACTCCCCTGGAAGAAATCATCGAAAATTTCCACAAAGAACATGAAAAACAATACTCTTTTAAATTAAAGACATCTGTTGAACTTGTTAACTTCCACCTGGTGGCTGAGGTGGAAGTAGAAAAACCCGATTTTCCTACCATTGAAAAAAAAGGACGCGATCCGGAAGCAGCTAAATTTAGTGAACAAGAAGTGGATTTTGACGATTTGGGAAAACACTATACTCCCTTCTACCACAGATATTTGTTAGAGCCAGACATGGCCATACCAGGCCCGGCAATTATTGCCGAAAAAGCCACTACAACCGTGGTTACACCCATTCATATTGCGCATGTAGACCTATACGGAAACCTGATCTTAACACTACAAAACGAGAAGTAATGGAAAAGTTCACATTGGATATTATTCAGGATGCTTTGGTGGCAGCAGGGGATGAAATGTTTAAAACACTGGAAAGAACCAGCATGAGCCCTATTATCTATGAATCATTGGATTATGCCGTAGGCATTACGGATGCCAAAGGAGAATTGCTGGCTCAGGGAAACGGTGTAACCGCATTTTTGGCTGCATTGGACTCAGTAGTGAGAGCCACACTTGAAAAATATGACGATAAAAACCCGCTGAAAAAAGGAGATGTTGTCATTGCCAATACCCCTTATGCCGGTGGTGGAACCCATTTGTCGGATGTGTCTGTGGTTTTTCCTGTATTTTATGAAAACGAATTGGTGGCATTTGCGGTCAACAAAGCCCATTGGACGGAGTTGGGAGGCACTTTCCCGGGCTCCATGTCAACCGTGGCAACGGAAATATACCAGGAGGGGATGCATTTTCCCTTTATCAAAATTAAATCCGAAGGAAAACTCAACGAAGCCGTTTTGGATATGATCAAAGCCAACGTTCGGTTGCCGGAAAGCACACTGGGCGACTTGTTTGCCGGCATTGCAGCGGCAGAGATCGGTGCGAAACGTGTACGATCCATTCTTGAAAAGTATGGTTTGGACAGGTACAAAAAAGCGAAGGATAATTTTCTGGAATATGGCGAACGCATGTGTATCGAGGCATTAAAAGAAATACCAAACGGCGTATACGAAGGCACTACCGACATAGAAGACAACGGCTTTGGCGAAGGCCCCTTTCCTATCAAAGCTAAAATTACGGTAACGGATACGGAGTTTATTGCGGATTTTAACGGCTCACACCCCCAGGTCAGAGGAGCGGTCAATTTATCTTTTAGTGGTTTGGTAACCGGCTGCCGAAGTTTATTCAAGGCCATTACTACTCCTCAAATGAGTGCAAACGGAGGAGCTTTTAAACCCTTGAAAGTGGTATGCGATCCCGGAACAATTGTAAGTGCCGAAGCACCTTCGGCCGTTTCCATTTACTATGAAGTATTGATTACTTCCGTAGACCTCTTATGGAAAATATTAGCACCTCTCATTCCCAACAAGCTACCCGCTGGTCATTTACGTTCGGTTTGTGGAACGATCATTTCAGGAATACATCCGGATACGGATCAATTTTACATCCAGGCCGAACCACTTGCCGGCGGATGGGGAGCATCTGCTACGCACGATGGCAACAGAGGACAATTATCCTGCGGAAGCGGAGAGTCTTATAACATACCGGTCGAAATTCGTGAAATGCGCTACGGAATACAAGTAGAGCAATATGCTTTTCACAATGAAGGCGGTGGCTATGGCGAATTTCAGGGAGGAAACGGCCAGTATATCGACTACAAAGTGGTATCGGACGGAGCACATGTTACCGCTGCATTCTTGGGCGAAAAAACAAAAACCTGGGGAATGAATGAAGGACATGACGGGTCCTACAATTATTTTAAAATAATACGAAAGGATGGCCGTGAAGAACGACACAGTTTGGGAACAAATATTTATTTGGAAAAAGGCGATATTGTACGCTGTGTTACGGCAACAGGAGGAGGATATGGTAATCCGTTAAACAGACCTAAAGAGCAAGTTTTACTGGATGTAAAGAATGGTTACATCACCCCAAAAGAAGCCGAAGATATTTATAATGTGTCTTGTAGTTGAGCAAGGTGTTTTTCCTTTCTTCGTCGGCTTAGATCCGTAGAAAGAGTAGGAAAAATGGGTGGTTTGCCCTTCTTGGAGGTTCTGTGCGACAAGAAAAGTCGTTTGTTTTACTGTTAAATGTTTGATTTTCGATCGGGTACCATATATTGTAACTCCGGCTTATTTCTACCAACTGGGTGCTGCATAACCGCCAGGGTTACCGGCTCCGAAAAAAATAAATGGAATACCAGATGAAACATCCATGTCTAATTTTGAGACACACAGCGGAATGATTATTTTGCATCCAAACGATAGCCAATGAGTGATACGATTCCATTTGAACAAGTAGTAGATCGCGGTTGCGGTATAGATGTACATAAGAAAGTATTGGTTGCTACCATTCGAGGTATAAATATCTAGGTGTGGAATTTTTAGAAAACAAACGTAAAACAAATCAAATACAACATCATATCAAGAGACTGAAAGAACT
>CALLUQ010000180.1 GCA_938010565.1 uncultured Flavobacteriales bacterium | reverse complement strand
TTCATCGTGCCTTACCAATAATATTCGTGTAATTTTTGGAAAAATATTAATAATTCTAATTAGGCACCTATTTAGCTCTTTATTTGACAGTTTATGGCTTCTAAAACTACTTTAGTCTTGAAGCTTGCACTGAATTTTCGTTGGATTCTTTTCATCATCAGACTAACCATTTAATTCGTATATTCTTTCTGTCCAAAAAAAGTTAGACCATTACACCGGCAAGATAAGATCATCTGAAAATGAACTCAGTCCCCGATTTTATGTATCTTTAAAAGCGAATGTAACAGAAACCCTGACCCCCATATCTATGCCCGATCGTATGGTTATAAACGAGGAGTTGTACCTCGCGCAAATTACCCGGAAAGACATACCCGAATTGTTGGAAATGTTCAATGATGTTTCGATTGTAAAATGGCTGGGCTCCTTGCCCTTACCTTATACCGAAGCCGATGCGCATGCCTGGATCGATCTGGTGGAGAAAGGAAGAAAAGCACATGGATTGCACAACTGGTCCGTTTTTAACAAAAAGGACCGGGCCATAGGCGGGATCGGACAAAAATTACTCACCGGTACGCAAGGTTGGCGTGATGAAATGGGGTATTACCTTCATCCGGCGTACTGGGGAAAAGGCATTATGACACAAATAATTGCCGCATACAGAGATCATGTTTTTTGTACGTACCCCGGGTTTATCCGGTTGGAAGCCACCCCATTTTCCGATAACCCTGCTTCGTTGAGGGTGCTGGAAAAAACGGGTTTTGTGAAGGAAGGATTGATGCGGAACTATCTGATGAAAAAAGGACAGGCATACGATGTTTACATGTACGCCATGACCCGGAAAGAATGGGAGGCCCTTGTTGGATTGGCATGAAAGACCCAGAAATACGGCAATAACGGAATGAAAAACAAAACAACCCCGGATACTATTTTTGAATATTCCTCTTTGGGAGCATGTAATTTACCGCAAGGAAAATCGATATATTTGCCGGATGCGCGAAAAGATCGAAGACCTTGAAAAGAAAATCGCTCGGGCGAAGCTGGGCGGTGGCAAAGAACGAATTGAAGCCCAACATGCAAAAGGCAAACTAACCGCCCGGGAAAGGTTGCATTTTTTACTCGACGAAAATTCATTTGAAGAAATAGGTATGCTGGTTACCCACCGCAGTACCAACTTTGGTTTGGATGCGAAAAAAATTCCCGGCGATGGAGTGGTAACGGGTTATGGGACCATAAATGGGCGGCTGGTTTATGTTTTCTCTCAAGACTTTACCGTGATGGGAGGTTCGTTGGCTGAAGCACACGCCAGAAAGATCTGTAAAGTAATGGATCTGGCACTGAAGAATGGCGCACCTTTTATCGGATTGAACGACAGCGGAGGAGCCAGAATTCAGGAAGGGGTGGTTAGCTTGGGCGGATATGCCGATATTTTTTACAGAAACACCCTTGCTTCAGGCGTTATTCCTCAAATCAGTGCCATTATGGGGCCGTGTGCCGGAGGAGCCGTTTATTCGCCTGCACTCACTGATTTTATCCTCATGGTGGAGCAAACTTCCTACATGTTTGTAACCGGGCCGAATGTAGTAAAAACCGTTACACATGAGGAGGTAACCTCCGAAGAACTGGGTGGTGCAAATGCCCATGCCTCCAAATCGGGCGTAACCCATTTTGCTTGCGAAAACGAGATCAAAACCATTGAAAACATCAAAGCACTTTTGAGTTATATGCCTCAAAATTGTGAGGAAGAAGCACCTTTCCTGTCTTTTGAAGCCGGAAACGAACAACGCCCTGCCCTCAACACGATCATTCCGGCCAACCCCAACCAGCCTTACGACATCAAAGAAGTGATCGGAACCACTGTAGATACCGATTCTTTCCTCGAAGTACACAAAGATTATGCGGAGAACATTGTGGTGGGCTTTGCACGCCTGGGCGGACGAAGCATAGGTGTGGTGGCGAATCAGCCTGCTTTCCTTGCAGGAGTATTGGATTCGGCATCTTCCGAAAAAGGAGCCCGATTTGTGCGCTTTTGCGATGCTTTTAATATTCCGATACTGGTGTTTGAAGATGTACCGGGTTTCCTCCCCGGAACCGATCAGGAGTGGAGCGGAATTATCAAAAACGGAGCGAAATTGTTGTATGCTTTTTGTGAAGCGACAGTGCCCCGGGTCACTGTGATCACCCGCAAGGCATACGGCGGTGCTTATGACGTGATGAATTCCAAGCACATTGGAGCCGATATGAACTACGCCTGGCCAACTGCCGAAATTGCGGTGATGGGCGCACGGGGAGCAGCGGAGATCATTTTCAGGAAAGAGATCAGAGAAGCCGATAACCCGGAAGAAAAATGGAAAGAAAAAGAAGCGGAATATGCTGAGATGTTTGCCCACCCATACAATGCTACGGCGCATGGTTACATTGATGAGGTAATTGAGCCCTCCAAAACCCGTGAAAAATTAATTCGCGCCTTTAAGATGCTGGAAAATAAAGTCGATAACCTTCCAAGGAAAAAACACGGCAACATACCGTTGTAAGGAGGTAAACCGAATTTATGGTCCGGTTGGAAGTGTGATGAGGCAATAAACACCTTTTCCCGGAGCAGAGCTTATTTCAAATGTTCCGGTCAAAGCAGTTACCCGGGAGCTGATGTTGTTGAGGCCATGTCCAAACTGATCGCTATTCAACTGCATTCCAATGCCGTTGTCTCTGAAGTGCAATTCGATCCGGTGGTTGATGCACTTCAGTTTCAGTTGAATGTTGCTGGCGTTGGCATGTTTCTGTGTATTATGGAGCAACTCCTGAACAATACGGTAAATAAAGATTTGGATCGTAGGGTCGAAATGCTCATCGTTGGTGTACTCGAATGCAACCCGAAGGTCTTCATCTTCATTACCCAATGCTTCTGTTTTATGGCACAGCCGGCGCAAGGCTTCGTAAAACCCATGTTTATCCAACTCACAAGAACTGAGGTTATGGCTAATGCTACGGATTTCACTTAAGGTCTGATCCACCATCTGTTTTACGGCTTGTAAGTCCTTCTCGGACGGAACTTCTCCGGGTTGGGAAAGGCTTTCAAGACGAAGGCTGACCCCTGCAAGCATCTGGCAAACGCCATCGTGCAGATCCTGTGCGATTCTTTTTCGTTCTTGTTCTGTGGCAATAACGGATGCCTGTGTAAGCGAATAATGTGGCCTGAATGAATGCCCCGGTACTCCGGAGAGCAGGTCATCATCTTTGTGGAGGTGTACATTCGGATGTGATTTTAGCTGCCGTGATCTGAGCTGGTGGTTGGGCAGATCCGTATGCACAGAGAGTAGGTGTAGATCCATTTGTAGTAAGATGGTTGATCAAAACCAAATGTAGTTTAAATCTGTTTGATTTCAAAAAGGGATCATTTTAATTGCAAGGCAAAGGCATTTAAAATAGACGCACACTCGCATGCAGCGCTTTGCGTTTTCAGCATTGCTTAAATAATATACATAAAGAATCATAACCAATTGATTAATAGGAACGAAGGCTTCGCGTGCTTTTGCAATCGGAATAGCGGAAGCATTTGTGTATATTTACCATCCACGAAAAAAGAACGACGATGAAAAAAATCGCGATTTTAACACTGACCGTAGCATTCGCTACCGCTACGACTGCTTTTGTGATGCATCAAAACGGAACCCTGTCGATTGGTGAAAAAGCACCTCGGTCCGGGCTTAAAATGAAAGATGTTTCGGGAAACATGCTTGCGTTGAACGACCTTAAAAAAGAAAACGGCCTTCTGGTTATTTTTTCCTGTAACAATTGTCCGTTTGTGGTAGGGGGCCCTGGCTATGGCGAAGGTTGGGAAAACCGATACAATGAGTTGAATGGCCTTGCTGCTCGTTCCGAAGTAGGGATGGTATTGGTCAACTCAAATGAAGGAAAGCGATCTGGAGCAGATTCTTTTGAGAAAATGGTAGAAAGGGCTCAGGAAAAAGGCTACAAAGCCCATTATGTGATGGATACCAACTCTCAACTGGCAAATGCTTTTGGGGCACGCACTACCCCGCACGTTTTTCTGTTTGGTAAAGACATGGAATTGATTTATGCCGGCGCCATTGATGACAGCAATGAAAAAGCGGCTGGCGTAAAAGAACATTGGTTAAAAAATGCCCTTGCTAAAGTAGCTGCCGGAACACCCGATGCCATCGACCCGAAATCTACCCGCCAGAAAGGCTGTAGCATCAAGCGGGTAAAGAAATAAAGGGGTACTTCGTAAACCATTGTACCTGAGGCCCGCCTTTCTGCTGAGGCGGGTTTTTTTGTGCTTTTCAGCCTGTTGTGATGCGGCAAACCGCTTGCAATGGAGTGTGCTGGTTTCTTAACATTTTGTCGAGATCTGTTGAAAAACCATGAAAACATTTTTTCACCGAACAAGGCTTTCTTTGTTCCTTTACAACCGATTCAAAACCATCCTTATGAATGTATTAGTGATTGGCTCCGGTGGCCGTGAACATGCTCTTTCCTGGAAAATTGCTCAAAGCAGCCTGCTCAACCAGCTTTACATTGCCCCCGGAAATGCCGGAACAGCAGCAGTGGGTGAAAATGTGCCGTTGAACATTCACGATTTTGAAAGCATCAAAAAGTTTGTGCTGGAGAAGAAGGTCGATATGGTGGTGGTAGGGCCCGAGGCTCCTTTGGTAGCGGGTATTTCCGATTTTTTTAATGCCGATAAAGAACTGGCCGCTGTTGCCGTAATAGGACCAGGAAAGCTAGGAGCCACTCTTGAGGGAAGCAAAGATTTTGCAAAAGCATTTATGCAACGGCACAATATTCCCACGGCTGCCTATAAAACCTTTACAAAAGACAACCTGAACGAAGGCTACCGGTTCCTGGGATCGTTAAAGCCACCTTATGTGCTCAAGGCAGATGGCCTGGCAGCAGGAAAGGGCGTTTTGATACTCGATGACCTTGCCGAAGCAAAACGGGAATTGAAGGAAATGGTGGCGGATGCCAAATTTGGCGAAGCCAGTTCTCAGGTAGTAGTGGAAGAGTTTTTGGCCGGAACGGAATTGTCGGTTTTTATCCTCACGGATGGGAAAGTGTACAAGAAATTGCCGGTAGCCAAAGATTACAAACGCATCGGAGAAGGCGATGCCGGCCTTAATACCGGCGGGATGGGAGCGGTTTCTCCGGTTCTTTTTGCCGATAAAAAATTTATGGATAAGGTGGAGCACCGGGTGATCATCCCTACTGTAAAAGGACTCGAAAAAGACAACATCCCTTATAAGGGCTTTATTTTTTTCGGACTGATCAGTGTAAAAGGAGAGCCTTATGTAATTGAATACAACTGCCGCCTCGGTGATCCGGAAACCGAAGTAATATTGCCCCGCTTGAAATCCGATTTGCTTGATTTGTTCGATGGGATTGCTTCCGGAACCTTGTCGGAATGTGATGTAGACATTGACTCACGAACAACCACCACAGTGATGCTGGTTTCGGGAGGATATCCGGAAGCTTATGAGAAGGGAAAAGCTATCCGGGTCGGAACCGTGGATGAAAGTGTGGTTTTCCACGCCGGAACAACGAAAAAAGGCAACCGGGTGGTCACCAATGGCGGACGTGTAATGGCCGTTACCAGTTATGGAAAAGACATGGAAGATGCGCTCAAAAAATCGTACAACTCCATTGAAAAGATACATTTTGAGGGCATGAATTTCCGCAAAGATATTGGCTTTGACCTAGTGAAAACGCCTTCAAAACCGAAGGCTAAAGCGGAATAATCATTGCCGCAATGCTCCCGAACGGCTCTTTGATGTGAATCCGGGCTTTGTATTTTCATCTTTCGGATATAGCAATCCAACAGGTGGATGGGTAAGGAGTTTTATTGCCTAGCGGAAAACATGAGCGTTACGCTTTTTTAAGCGTAAAAGAGAAGGTCGATCCTATACCCGCTGTACTACGCACATTGATGCTCTGTCCGTGGCTTTCCACAATGTGTTTCACAATGGAAAGCCCCAGGCCGGTCCCTCCTTCATCCCGTGAGCGGCTTTTACCTACCCGGTAAAAGCGTTCAAACAAGCGGGGAAGGTGTTCGGAAGCAATGCCCATTCCATTGTCGGCCACTTCTACAAGAATGTTTTCGTCCATATCGAAAAACCGGATTTCGGTGTACCCTCCTTTTTCATTGTAATGAATGGAATTGACGAGCAGGTTGGTCAGTACCTGCCCGATCCGCCCTTCATCGGCTTCCACCAAAACCGACTCGTAAGCACGGTTGAACCGCATTTTTACCCCGTTTTCCAACGCTTTCATTTCCAGGGTATGCATCACATCTTCTGCCAGCTCTTTCAGGTTGAAGGTTTGAATATCAAGTTGAAACTGCCCCGATTCGAACTTGTTGATCTTATCGAGGTCTTCGATGATGCCTGTCATTCTTTCTACGCCTTTGGCGGCTCTTTCGAGAAAACGGCGGTTGATGTTTTCATCCTCAAGCCCTCCTTCCAAAAGTGTGAGAATATACCCCTGAATACTGAATATGGGTGTTTTTAGCTCATGGGCCAGATTTCCTATAAATTCTCTGCGGAACGCTTCCTGCTCTTTCAGTTGTTGAATTTCATCGCGGCGATCGCTTACCCAGTTCAGCACCTCATTGTTCACCTGGCTGATGATGTCTTCCGACATTTCAAAATCAAACTCTTTGCCCGAAGCGCCTTTGGAAGTACGGATGCTTTTGTAAATGATCCGGATCTTGTCTGAAACAAAACGCTTTAATGCTTGGTAAGCAAACAAGTAAGCACTGAAAAAAATGACCAGTGATCCGGTCAGAACGAGGAGCCATTGCCAGGCTCCGGCATCGATGAACAATAGGCTTAAAATGGTTGCAACGGCCCCTCCGGTAACAATGCATGCCAGTATGATCGCGATGGCTCCGGGACTGATTCCTTTCATTGGTCAAGCACACTAAAACGGTACCCAACTCCCTTTACGGTTTTGATAGAATCGTCGCCCAATGCTACCCGTAACTTTCGGATGTGTACATCGATGGTCCGATCTCCCACCACCACATTTTGTCCCCATACTTTTGTAAGGATGGTTTCACGACTGAACACCTTGTTTGGCTTTGAAACCAGCAGAGAGAGCAACTCAAATTCTTTTTTAGGGAAAGTGAGTTCTTTTCCGTCTTTGATGACCAGGTAGCGATCCCGATCAATCACCAGGCCCGGCACTTCATGATCGGATGGGGTAGGGGGGGGGGTATTTTTTCGTCGAAGCAAAGCTTTTACCCGACTTACGAGTACACGTGGCTTGATGGGCTTGGAAATATAATCATCGGCACCTGCATCGAAGCCTGCTATCTGAGAATAATCTTCGCTGCGGGCCGTTAAGAAGGCCACCACGGGTTGCAAACCCTGGACCTGACGCAATTCGATACAGGTTTCGACTCCATCCATCTCGGGCATCATCACATCGAGCAAAATTAAATCGGGGTTAAATTCTTTTGCGATCGAAATTGCCTCGCGTCCGTTGGTAGCGGTTTCAATCTTGTACCCTTCTTTTTGAAGATTGTAAGAGATCATGTCAAGAATGTCCTGCTCATCATCTACCAACAAGATCTTTTTTACGGGATCGGTTACATGCATAAAAGGCTTTTTGGTTTAGGTTCCAAAGATTTAAAGGTATGGTTGACGAATGGCTTCCTTGTTAACCTTGTGTTAAATATGGGTTATCCTTTATCCGAAATCTGGTTTAAATGTACAACCTTTCTGTTTTTAGAATCGAATAATGCAAATAGAAAAACAGGTTCTTTTTGGTTTCTATAGATTTCTAAAGCATGAATTTCATCACACAGAGAAAAGATCTTATGCATTTCTTCGTATTCCAATTGCCCTTTTTCATCAGCAATTCTAATCGCATAATTGGCTTGAATATTTGTAATATCCTCAAATTTCCATACCGGTAATAATGCTAAAAAACTTGCTCTCAATGATTTTACATCCTGATCTGTTTTTTTCGAATGGATTAGGAGCAAAAATAACTCAAGAGCAATAGTTGTCACCTGATGTGGCCATTTCACCGGAAGGCTCATCTTTTTCTTAATCGATCGAATCAATGCATTCTTTTGCTCCATCCAAATCTCCGGTGTAAAATACGATTTTAGCGGTTGTCAATGTGCAAAGTTCGCCTTCCGGGCTGTGAGTTAACGCATACAACAACCGGTCATCACCGGCACCGGAGGCAAAAGTAAGGGTAACTTAAAGTGATTGCTCCTTTCTCTCGCAAAGAATAATTTAATCAGAAGAAAGTTTATTAGGATTGTATTTTATTATGTCACTCTCCGAAACAGTGATCACATCAAGTGTATCTCCCTTTGGGTTAACAAATTCAACCTCATAATTTGTAGGACTTAGAATCATTAAAATAGTTCCAACAGAATCCTTTGGAACTTTCTCATTCAATTCCCGAACAGTCTTTACGACATCATACTCTTGCATCATTATTATTTCTTTGTTGGTATGGAAGTTACCAATCTTGTAACTCCATCATTATTTTTAATCCAAACAAAAATCACATCTATCGACCTGTCATTTACCCCTGCAACCGGGATAACTTGATTAAACTTTGTTCCATGTTCTGTCACTGCAGTTTGAATGGCTTTTGAAGGATCAAATACAATCTGTTTGGCTAAATCATCTGCATTGCTCTTTGTAAACCCTAAAGCCTCCTTAAACCATTTTGCTTTACTTTCTCCGACAGGGTGGTCGGGGTTTAGCAGGTATCTTGCCAACTTATCATCTACCTTATACAGGACCACGCAACTTTCTCTAAATCAATGATCTATTGTTCTTTTCCTTAATGAAAAGAACCGAAAATCAAGGCGGAACCTGTTGAGGCGACCCACTAGCCCTATTGCGTGGCTTCACGACCCAAGCGGTGATGGATTTAGGTGGTTATGAAATAGTGCGGTGTCCGGTTGAGTGCGGTGCAACGAAAGGAGTTGAAGTGGTGCCGGGGTCGTTTCACTCACTGCATAGCACAGTGGGTACCCTGCACAACAGCTAAGGCCAATGAATGGAAAGGTACTTTTTTTGGGGGGCTCCTAAAACCACACTAAAGCATTAATTGCCAGTGTTTAAGAAGGCCTCAACTGCGCATTGACACTAATTTAACATCTGCTTTTTATTTTACACAGATGCTAGTTTAAGGGAAGAACTGACCAAAAAACTCCCTGAAGCGGACCAGGAACAAACGGTAAAGAAAAAAGTTACCCGCCAACGCAGAAAACAAAAACATCCCGGACGGTATAAAATACCGGAAAACCTTCCTGAAAAAGTAATCGTCATTGAACCCGAAGAATCCGTTGAAGGGTTAATAAAAATAGGAGAAGAACGCACCGAAATTTTAGAAATGGCCCCGGCAAAGTTCTTTAAACTGGTTTTGGTCCGACCTAAATATGCTAAGTCAGATGGGATGGGAGTAACGATTGGCCGGTTGCCATCCCGACCCATTGAAAAATGTTTAGCCGGAAACGCTTTGCTGACTTACCTGCTCATTGGAAAATACAACGATCATACTCCTCTTTACCGCATGCAACAGATATTTAAGCGATTGGGCATGCATATTCCCCGCTCCACCATTGACGGATGGATCAGACGACTGGGAGATTTAATCGAACTGCTTTATGATGCCATGGTAGAAACGGTGAAAAAAGAGGGATATTTACAGGTAGATGAAACACCCATTCGGGTACTGGATAAGATAAAAAAAGGAAAATGTCATCTGGGGTATTTTTGGGTCTATCATACCCCGCTTAAAAGAATGGTTGTGTTCGACTATCACCCGGGGAGAAATAAAGAAGCTCCCCGTAAAATACTCGATGACTTTAAAGGTTATCTACAAACCGACGGATATGCAGCTTACCAATCATACAGAAACAAAAAACAGATTACCCACCTGGCCTGCTGGGCACATGCAAGGCGTTATTTTGAACAGAGCCTTTTGCAGGATAAACAAAGGGCGGAATTTGCGATGGAGAAAATACAACAGTTATACAGCATTGAACGACAGGCAAAGGAATTTTCGGCTGAACAACGAAAAATATACCGGCTGGAAAAGGCACTGCCCATCATCAATCAACTGGGAAAATGGATCAGTCAGCAAAATAAAAAAGTGTTGCCAAAAAGTCCCATTGGAAAGGCATTTACCTATGCCATTAATCATTGGGATAGCCTACTGAATTATCTCTACAATGGAGATTTACTCATAGACAATAACCGGATTGAAAATACGATCAGACCTCATGCGATTGGAAGAAAAAACGGGCTTTTTGCAGGATCACACCAAGGGGCAAAAAGATCGGCGATGTTCTATTCCTTGTTGGGAACATGCAAGTTAAATGGAGTGAACCCACAACTGTGGTTGTCCCATGTAATCGAGAAAATCGCCGATCATAAAGTCAACCGACTTCATGAGTTATTTCCTCAGAATTTCAAACAGGTATATCCTCTTGAAAACCCAAACAAACATTCCTGAAACATCTCAACGAAAAGCAGGTCAATGGATTTTGCTCCATAAAAGCAAGGGGCGCATCCCAAGAGATTCAGATGGTCGAGGATGGAGTGGAATCGGTGATGTAATTCTTCAAAGTGTACAAAAGTCCCACTTCCAAGCCATGAATCAGAAAAAATGCATCTTCAAGCTGCAAATCGGGGACAGTATCTTTATATTGGCCCCCTAACAGATCGGACATGATTACAGATAAAAATTAGTAATTATGTCAGCTATGAAAAAACGCAGTTTTAGCAAAGAAGAGAAGCTCTTGATCTTGGAAGAGAGCAAAATGCTAGGAGTAAAAGCTACTCTTTCCAAACACGGCCTTTACCCTGCCACCTTTTACAGTTGGCGCAAGAAGCATGAACAGATGGGTGAGGAAGGGTTCCGTCACGGTATGACACCGGCGCATTTGAAAGAGATCCGTCGTCTGGAGAAAGAGAATGAGATGCTCAAACAGCTTGTAGCAGAGAAGGAGTTGGAAGGCAGGCTCAAAGATGAGTTGCTAAAAAAGCAGTATCCCCTGACCAGAAAAAAGCGATGATTATGAAATACATGGCTCAGGGGTTAAAACGAGATGCTGCCTTACTCATCACCGGGCTCACACGGCATCAATTCTATCATCGTCCAAAAGCAGCAGGAAAAAGAGGTCGTCCGGTGAGTCATCATACCCTGAAAGGAAACAAAAGAGTAAGTGATGATCAGGTATTGGAACAGATCACAACTACTCAATCGAATCAAGACACGAATTATGGTTACAGGAAGATGTATTACCACCTTAAACAACAGGGTTTTACCATCAATCACAAGAAGGTGTACCGTCTGATGAAAGAGGCTTGTTTGTTGAAGGATAAGCCCAAAACCGGTGCTGAAAAGTCTTATGCCCGCTATCGGATCGTTATCCCTGAAAGACCTCTTGAAGTGCTGGAAATGGACATTAAGATGGTTTGGGTGACCCAACACCGCAGACATGCCTACATCCTTAATATCATTGATACTTTTACCCGGGTAGTGCTTTATTGGACGGTAGGATATCAGATGAAGCAGGCTCAGGTTCAGCAGGCCTGTCAATCCATTATTGAAGAGTACCTTCAACCGGCTGACCTTCTCAATCAGGGGTTACATCTGGAATTGAGAAATGATAACGGACCGCAATTCCTGGCCAAAAGTGTCAGGGACTTTTTCAAAGAAAACCATATTGATCAGGTCTTCACACACCCTTATACCCCACAGGAAAACGGACATGTAGAGCGCTTTCACAACATCTTGAAAAAGGCACTGGGGCAGCAACCTTTTTGGAGCTTACAGGAATTAGAAAGCCGCTTGGTGAACTTTTATCAAAATTACAATCACATTAGAATACATTCTTCCATCGCATGGTTAGCTCCTATGGTCTTTTGGCAATGCTGGAACAAGGGAATGATCCAAAGGATGGTCATGGACAAAAAGAAGGTGAAATTTAAGCTCACCGTACCCTATCAAACTCTATCGGGATATGAGAGCCGGAGGGAAGGCCAAGGCAAACGCATTTAACTTTTTAACATTTCGAGTGTTCATAACATCCTGACAACCAAAGTTAAATCTCTTCGTTTTCGATTCGATTATCTGTATATTTAACTGATAATCAACCCTATAATACGATGAGCGAGACACGCATAATCAAATTTTTTAGTGATTTACCTGATCATCGAAGATCATCAGGAAACAAGCAGCATGAATTGTTAGATATTGTAGCCATTTCAATTTGTGCAACACTATGTGGAGCTGACTCTTGGGAAGAAATCCAGGAGTATGGACAAATAAAGCAGAAATGGCTGAGTACCTTTCTTTCTCTGCCCAATGGCATTCCGTCCCATGATACCATTAATCGTGTGATGAGTGCACTGGACCCACTGGAATTTGAACGTTGCTTTTCCAATTGGGTTTCTTCATTGATTGTAGCCACCAATGAAGTTATTTCTATTGATGGAAAGACAATTTGTGGGGCGAAAGTAAATGGTAAATCTCCCATACATAATGGTAAGTGCATGGGCATCAAAAAATAATCTGGCATTAGGCCAGGTGAAAGTGAGTGAAAAGTCAAATGAGATAACCGCCATACCAAAGCTAATCGAAAATATTGCTATTCAGGGAAGTACAATTACCATTGATGCGATGGGATGTCAAAAAGACATAGCGAACTTGATTGTGAAAAAGGAGGCTGATTATGTACTGGCAGTAAAAGAGAATCAAGCCGATTTATCAGAACTTATCCAAGATGAATTTCGATTTAGTGAAGTGGACCAAAAGCAGGAGAGTTTGGATTATGGACATGGTCGGATAGAAACACGCATTTGTAGTGTAATCAATGACTTTCAGTTCCTTAATAAAGCAACGAAAGAATGGAGCAAGTTAAGTTCAGTCATTCGAATCGAAAGTAAACGGGAGATGCTTCCAGAAAACAAAACTGAAACGGCTGTCAGATTTTACATCTCCTCAGCCAAAAAGTCAGCAAGTGAATTTCAAGAAATTATTCGAAGTCATTGGGCAATAGAAAATAAACTCCATTGGTCATTAGATGTTGCATTTGGTGAGGATCTCAATCGAAAAAGGAAACAATATGCTGCTCAAAACTTTTCACTCATCAACAAAATTGCTCTCAACTTAGCCAAAAATGAAAAGTCCTGTAAG
>CALLUQ010000179.1 GCA_938010565.1 uncultured Flavobacteriales bacterium | reverse complement strand
GATGATGCCGGTTTTAAACCCCTGTCGGAAGCTGCCGGAGTACTTCCTGAAATTACGTATAACCGCATTACTGCATTAGAAGAACTCGGCAAGGTCTCATGGACCTGGAGTACTACCTTCTGGATGTTGATCGCATTGCTTATGGTAGCCATCCGTGATTTGGGTTACATGTACCGCATCCGGGTGCTTACCGATAAAAAGCTCACTTGGCGGCAGGCTTTTGATGTGATCATGCTCTGGGAATTTGCTTCCAGCATTACCCCTTCTGTGGTGGGCGGCTCGGGAGTGGCGTTGTTCATTCTGAATCGGGAAAACATTCCTATGGGGAAAAGCACGGCAGTGGTGATGGTAACCGCTATGCTCGACGAATTGTTTTACATTTTGATGGTGCCCCTTGTTTTGGTGGTTGTAGGAACAGAAAGCCTTTTCCTTGCAGGCAATTATATTTTTATGGACCTGGAATTAAACACTGCGGCTATTTTTTGGATGGGCTATGGTTTTCTGGTGTTGCTTACCCTTATCATTCTATTGGCTGTATTTATATACCCACAAGGTTTTAGAGCCCTATTGAGCGCCATCTTCAAATTGAAATTTCTGAAAAGGTGGCGGAATACGGCTTTGAATACCGGCGACGGAATTGTTCTCACTTCCAAAGAGTTGAAAGGAAAAAATGCCTTTTTCTGGCTGAAAGCATTGGGCGCTACTTTTTTTTCATGGACGGCACGGTTCTGGGTAGTCAATTTTATGATCCTGGCTTTCACCAGCAATAGCCTGGTCGACAATATGATGATCTATGCCAAACAATTGGTGATGTGGGTGATCATGCTCATCAGCCCTACCCCCGGAGGTGTAGGCATTGCCGAAGTGGCTTTTTCCGAGTTCCTGGTCGATTTTATGCCGGTGGGTATCCCGGTAATTGTAATGGGTATTCTCTGGCGTTTTTTCAGCTATTACCCTTATTTGTTTATCGGGGCTTTTATTTTGCCGAGGTGGTTGCGCAAAACCGCAAAAAACAAAGCAGAAAGAAAGCTGGCAACCGCTCGGGGATCCCTTTGAAAAATCCCCTTTCTTTTTATAGCAAAGCATTGGTTGAAATTCACTAACTTGCGGCGGTTTTTAATGCAGTAAACACATGAAATTCGGTACCAAAGCTATTCACGCAGGAGTAGAGCCAGACCCCTCTACAGGTGCGATCATGACTCCTATTTTTCAAACTTCCACTTACATACAAGATGGAGTAGGGAATCATAAAGGATTTGAATATTCGCGCACGCAAAACCCAACCCGGAAAGCGTTGGAAGAGAGCATTGCTGCACTCGAAAACGGACAATTTGGTTTGTGTTTTGGCAGCGGTATGGCTGCCATTGATACCGTTTTAAAAACGCTTGACCCGGGCGATGAGGTGATCTCTACCAACGACCTTTACGGAGGCAGCTATCGGTTGTTTACCAAAGTAGGCGAAAAATTCGGGATCAAATTTCACTTTGTAGACATGCGGGATGTGAACAACATCAGCACCCACCTTAACGACCGTACCAAATTAATCTGGGTCGAAACGCCTACCAACCCCATGTTAAGCATTGTCGACATCCGCGCAGTGGTAAAAGCTGCCAAAGGGGTCAGGGTAGCGGTAGACAATACGTTCGCTTCGCCCTACCTTCAAAACCCGTTGGATCTTGGAGCTGATCTGGTGATGCATTCGGTCACCAAATTCATCGGTGGCCATTCGGATGTAGTCATGGGAGCATTGGTGCTGAACGACAGTGCCTGGGCAGAAGCACTTTATTTTATGCAAAACAGTGCCGGAGCCATCTGCGGTCCGCAAGATGCTTTTCTTGTTTTGCGAGGCATTAAAACGTTGCATTTACGCATGCGCCAGCACAGCATGAATGGCAAAGCAGTGGCTCATTTCTTAAGAACCCATCCGGCAGTAGACACCGTTTACTGGCCGGGTTTTGAAGACCACCACAACCATGAGATTGCCAAAGCCCAGATGCGTGATTTTGGAGGCATGTTATCTTTTACGCTAAAAGACAACCGCATGGAAGCAGCACATGCATTGTTGGAGAAATTCCGGTTGTTTACTTTGGCAGAATCACTTGGAGGAGTAGAATCTCTTTGCAGCCACCCTGCTTCCATGACCCATGCTTCGATTCCAAAAGAAGAACGTGAAAAAAGCGGCGTAAAAGATGCTTTAATTCGCCTGAGTACGGGGGTGGAAGATGTAGAAGATCTAATTGCCGATCTACAGCAGGCCCTGCGTTAACAAACCGGATTCAGGATCCATTTTACTTGTGAAATTAGACTGGGATGAAAAGCCAGAAAATTGCGGTCATCGGAGTTGGAAAATATGGATCTGCCACCGCACGTAAGCTGGCATCCAGAGGAGCAGAAGTATATTGCTTTGATCCCAATCTTGAAAAAATCGAAAACATCAAAGAAGATGTTGCGCTGGCAGTTGCTTTGGATGCAACGGATAAGAAGGCTTTGCAATCGCAGAACATTCATAATGTAGATGCCGCGATTGTAGCGATTGGCGATAATTTCGAAGCCGTTGTTCTGGCAACGGTAAATTTGCTGGAACTGAAGGTTCCCGGAGTTATTTCCCGCGCCAGCGGAGAAAACCAGAAGAAAATTTTGAAGAAATTGGGAGTGCAGGATATTCTGACCCCGGAGGAAGAAGTGGCTTCGGTGGTTACGGAACGTTTGCTCAATCCCAGCATTCTTTCTTTTCTGGAGCTCCCGGACAATTATGAGATTGCAGAAGTAAAAGCACCCGGAAAAGTGATGGGCAGAACCATCGGCGATATTAATTTCCGAAACCGGTATAAACTTACTTTGGTAACGGTAAAGCGGGCTTGTGATGGTGCCAACGGAGATATGGAAGTGCACACCCTTGGTGTACCTACTTCCAGTGCTAAAATTGGTCCGCATGATACGCTGGTGGTATTTGGAACAGCCAAGGATGTAGCTCGTTTCCTGGAAGTGAACAGCTGAAATGGTTTCCGGATCGGATAAAGATCCGCTTTTTCCGACGGTTTTTCCTGTATTTGGCACTCCCGGTAGGGGCAGGTGATGTATGCCTGTTGTGTTCCGTAGGTTAGGGATGATCTTCAAATTTCAGAAACATGTCGGTTTGTCCGTGGGTGAGATCAACCATACAAGTATGCCGGACGGAGCGAGGCATGTAAGTCGGTTAAATGACAAAAACGTGGCTGGTGCTTACCGTATCAAACGGGTTAGCCTTTCAATAATTACCCCCGTTTTTCCGCAGATCACCCAAGGCTTGATACGGAAAAAAGAGGCGGAATATCCGTTTCGGCGCCGGAAAGTGCCCGACGGACAAGCGATCTGTTATACCCCCGGAAGCCGGATCGGATCCGTTCGGTTACATTCTGTGTAAGAGAAGCAACAAATGAAAAAAGCCTGATTTGAAAGTGCTTTTTTCGTAGTTTCTGGAACAGTGAGCATAACCATGCAGGAATAAATCCGCGAGAGCAGGGAGGAGAACCGTTTAAGCAAGCTACCTTGTTTTATCGATTACAAGAATTCGGAAAAGTTGGTGATGGTCCGGTTTGCAGGCACTAAATATATGGCATATCTTATTAAAAAGTCTTCCGAAATTTCCGGAAGCACTATTCCATATGGGATGCTGAAAAAGATAGAACTAAACTAAAAGCGCGGAAATGAAGAAATTATTCATACAACTGTATACACTTGGTTTTGTTGTTAGCAGTTGCTCTGCTTTTGCTCAACAACATGCATCTTCCGGTCATCTGGATTGCAAAGAAGGACATCGGGAAGGAGAGCATATAAACTACTGTGGCTCTCTGCAATACAAGCAAAAGCTTTTCCGTTTAAACCCTGCTTTCGAACAGCAGTACAAAGCAGATCGGGCAAAGTTAAAAACCCACACGGAACAATTCATTTCGAACCACCCAAAACAAGGCATTCAAAGAGGTAGTAACTATATGATTCCGGTTGTATTTCATGTGATCCATATGAATGGCAGCGAAAACATTTCCGATGAGCAGATTTCCGATCAAATGCGCATTTTAAACGAAGATTTTAACCTTTTGAATGCTGATGCCAATCATGTTCAATCCACTTTCCAGGGCCTTGCGGCAGATGCACAGATCGAGTTCCGGTTGGCGCGGAAAAAAACCGACGGAACATGTTTCAACGGGATTACGCGAACTTATTCGAATACCACCCATACGGGTTCGGGGGCTGGTTTTGGACATGCTCAGATTACTGCTGTAAGGGATGCGCAAGGCGATTATCCGGGAAATGAGTACATGAATGTTTATATCGTTGCTTATGCGAATGGTTCTGCAGGCTATACTTTAAAACCTTTCAATGGCGGTGGTTTGGGTCTCTCCATGTACAATGGGATTGTTATTTTGAACTCCTATATTGGGGCAACAGGAAGCAGCAGTTCGTACCGCTCAAGAGCCTTAACGCATGAGGTGGGGCACTGGCTGAACCTCGATCATCCTTGGGGGCCTGATAACAACCCTGGCAATGCTTCCGGTTGTAACGTTGACGACGGTGTTGCAGATACGCCCAACACGATCGGAAACACAAGTTGTACCCTTTCTGCCAATACCTGCTCCAATGAAACTGCTGGTTTCTGGGGATCGCAAAACCCGATTGCGGATCCGGTGGATAACGTGGAGAATTACATGGAATATGCCTACTGTTCCAAAATGTTTTCTCAAGGCCAGGCAGATCGTATGGCAGCAGCCTTGAACGCCAATACCGGTGGTCGGGATAATCTGGTGAGTGCGAGCAACATGATCCATACGGGCCTGGATGTTTCTCCTGCCCTTTGCAAGGCTGATTTCCGGGCATATAACCAGGTGATCTGCGCCGGAGAAACAGCCCGTTTCGAAGATCTGTCCTACCATGCAGTTACCGGTTGGAACTGGACGTTTCCGGGTTCCATTACCCCTACTTCCCACCTGAAAAACCCGGAGAACATTCCATACAACATACCCGGTACTTACGATGTAAGTTTACAGGTAACCGATGGGGTAAACGCACAATCGGTTACTTTTCAGGACTATATTACTGTGCTCCCTGTTGCCGGTGCTCCGGAAGGGCCACGGGTAGAAGGTTTCGAATCGGGCACAAACCTTCCCAACAACAAATGGCTCATTGAAAACACCGACATGGGCCCACAATGGGAAGTAACCAACCAGGCAGCTTACAGTGGGAGTTATTCGGTTAAATTGAGCAACTACGGCTCAATCATTACTGATGGCACCGATGACCTCATATCGAACACCATAGATATGCGCAACTTTACCAGTGTGATCATCAGTTTCCGATATGCATATGCAAAACGCTCTTCGGACAACACCGAGCGGTTGAGAATTTATGTTTCCAATACCTGTGGTGACGGGTGGTCTTTGCGCAAGCAAATTTTAGGTTCGGATCTCGAAACGGCCAGCACCACTTCGGTGCCTTTTACCCCCAACTCCGACCAATGGAAATACATCATGACCGACAACATCCCATCCAGCTATTTTGTAGAGAATTTCCGGGTGAGATTTTCTTTTGAGAACGATGGCGGAAACAACATTTATCTGGACGACATCCACATTTCCGGCACCGTTGGAACAGGCGAACGGGAAATCATGAATGCTTTTAATGTATTTCCTAACCCGG
Source organism: uncultured Flavobacteriales bacterium (assembly GCA_938010565.1). Lineage (GTDB taxonomy): Bacteria > Bacteroidota > Bacteroidia > Flavobacteriales_D > CALLUQ01 > CALLUQ01. The sequence continues at coordinate 31,344 of CALLUQ010000179.1, read as the reverse complement.
CTACGGATAACGCCCGGATCAACTTCCGGATAAAAGCGGCGGAAAGGGTCGACATTGTTCTGACAGATGTTGTTGGGAAAAACGTACGAACCGTTGCCGGTGGTGATTTGAATGCCGGTGAGCACAATTATCCGATTCCAACTTCGGATCTCAGTTCGGGCATTTATGTAGTGCGCTTACAGGTAGGAGATCGTTCTTATGCCAAACAGCTCATTGTGCATTAAGCACGAAAGGAACAAAAGCCTTCCATTTACCGGTTCTGATCCGTTCTGTTTTACCACCGGAGGTTGGATCCGGACAAATGACATCTGAAAAAAGGGGCTTTTTTTATATTGTGTTTAAGGGCTTTCGGCCTTTTATACAGGTGCGATTGCGGGCCACAAGGCAAATGTTTTCAACTCCAAAGAAGAGCCAACCGGAACACAAGAAATTAATGGGCTTCGAGCCAGGTTTTTCCGACTCCGGCTTCCACTTTGATGGGAACTTCCGTTTTGATAGCATCCGACATGATCCGAGCGATTTTTTCAACCATTTCCTCAAGTTCTTCATCAGGCACGTCAAAAACCAATTCATCGTGTACCTGAAGCAGCATTTTTGTTTTGTAGTTCCCTTTTTCCAACATGTTTTGTACATCGATCATGGCAATTTTAATCATGTCGGCTGCAGAACCCTGAATAGGAGCATTGATGGCCAGTCGTTCGGCTGCATTGCGTTCTATGGCATTGGGCGAGTCGATGCCTCTTAAATACCTGCGACGGCCCAAAATGGTTTCGCAGTAGCCTTTTGCTCTGGCTTTTTCGACCACAGCACCCATGTATTCGTGTACTCCGCCAAATTGATCAAAATAGTTATCGATGATTTCTTTGGCCTCCTTGCGGGAAATGTTGAGGTTCTGCGCCAGACCAAAAGCCCCTTGTCCGTAAGCGATCCCAAAATTAACTGCTTTTGCTTTTCTACGCATTTCTCGGGTTACTTCTTTTAGCGGAACACCAAATACTTTGGAAGCAGTGGAAGCATGAATGTCGAGATCGTTCCGGAAAGCCGACATCATGCCTTCATCCTTACTAATGGCCGCAATGATGCGCAACTCGATTTGCGAATAATCCGCTGCAAGTAAGGTATGACGATCGCTGCGCGGCACAAATGATTTACGTACCTGGCGTCCTCTTTCCGTACGAATGGGGATGTTCTGCAGATTGGGATGATCCGAACTTAGGCGTCCGGTTGCCGCTACCACCTGGTTAAAAGTGGTGTGGATATGACCTGTATCCGGGTTTACCAGTGAAGGCAATACATCCACATAGGTGTTTTTCAGTTTGGTGAGTTCGCGGTAATCCAGAATGTGTTGAACGATGGGATGTTTGTCCGTTAGTTTGTTGAGTACATCTTCGCTGGTTGCATACTGACCTGTTTTGGTTTTTTTGGGTTTTTCCATGATCTTTAGCTGATCGAAGAGGACTTCGCCAACCTGTTTGGGTGATGAGATCAGGAATTCTCCTCCGGCTGCTTCGTAAATGGCTTTTTGGATGTTCTGTAAGTCGGCTACCAGCTCTTCCGACAATTTGTGCAACGCGTCCACTTCAAGGCAAATGCCTTCGCGTTCCATTTTTACCAACACGGGGATCAGAGGCATTTCTACTTCATCAAAAAGTTTTTTCGCTCCTTTTTTGACCAGCATGGGTGCAAATTTTTCCTTGAGCTGTAAGGTAATATCGGCATCTTCACAAGCATAATCGCTGATGTTTTCCTGGGGAATGTCGCGCATGCTTAACTGATTCTTTCCTTTTTTCCCGATCAGGGTAGTGATGGATACAGTGGTGTAATTCAGAAAACGATCGGCAAGTACATCCATGTTATGACGGGCATCGGGGTACAACAGATAATGCGCTACCATCGTATCAAAATGAGGCGCTGCCACTTCTATTCCATAGCGAGAAAGAATGTGCATATCGTATTTGATATTTTGCCCGATCTTTTCTTTGAGCGGGTCGGCAAAAACGGCAGCAAATTCGTTTACTATCGCTTTGGCTTCGTTGTGATCGGCAGATACGGGAACGTACCATGCTTCTCCTGGCTTTACGGCAAAAGAGATGCCAACCAATGCTGCACGCAGGGCATCCACTCCGGTGGTTTCGGTATCAAAACTGATGGAATCGGCTTTTTCGAGCACTTTGATCAATTCCTGTCGTTTTTCGAAAGTATCGGTAAAATGATAATGGTGTTGCGTTGTTTCTATGGTTTTCTTTTGAGCGAAACCGGCATCTGGTGTTGGGGTTCCGTTTTCAAAAAGCTCCATTTGTTTGCCGGGAGAGGCAGCCTTTGGGGCCGCTTTCCCCAAGGGCTCTTCGCCCAAAGCCCTTCGCCACAGCGTTCTGAACTCAAGTTCGGTAAACACCGATCGGATCTTATCTTTATCCAATGGTTGAAGGGTCCAATCGGATTCATTGATCTCTATGGGAACATCCGTAATGATGGTGGCCAAAACTTTGGAAAGTTTGGCCATTTCAAAATTGGCTTCCACCTTTTCTTTCATTTTCCCTTTCAGTTCGTCAATGTGTTCGTATAGCCCTTCCATGCTCCCGTAAAGGCTGAGGAATTTACGAGCCGTTTTATCACCCACGCCCGGAATTCCGGGTATGTTATCCGATTTATCTCCCATTAACCCCAGGTAATCGATCACCTGAATGGGGTTTTCCACACCAAATTTTTCCTTTACTTTTTCTACATCCCAAATTTCCACCTCGCTGCCGCTCCGGCCCGGGCGGTACATTTTAACTTTTCGGGTTACCAGTTGTGCATAATCTTTATCGGATGTCATCATGAACACTTCAAACCCTGATTTTTCAGCTTTACAGGCAATGGTCCCGATCAGATCATCGGCCTCGTAACCTGCTTGTTGAAGGATGGGAATGTTGAACCCTTCGATGATCCGAATGACGTATGGAATGGCCAGGCGCAGATCGTCGGGCATGGGCGGGCGATTGGCTTTGTATTCCTTAAACAATTCATGGCGGAAGGTGGGTTCCGGGGTGTCCATCACCATAGCGATGTGGGTGGGTTTTTCCTTTTCCAGCACTTGCATCAGCGAGTTGGTAAAAGTGAACATGGCAGAAGTATTCAAACCCGATGAATTGCGGAATTTTGGGTTGATCAGGCTAGTAGTTCCATCTTTGTTCGGGCGATTCAGCGCAAAAAACGAACGATAGATCAGCGCAAAGCCGTCGAGAAGGAATAATTTCTTAGCGGAAGTAGACATAATTGAAAAATTCAGGCCCCCGAAAGATAGACAGACGGATCCGAAATGCGAAACCTGCTTCCGGAATTCCTTGGGCAAACGCATTTAAACTTTGAATAGCCTCTCCGGGTGCTGATGGTACCAACCTGCTTCTTCTCGTTTGGATTTCTTCCTGCCGCATCTGTTTCAAGCGTCCGCTTGGAACACTATTTATGCCTTCACAAGCCCAATGGTATTTTTTGAATCATTTGTTTGGAACGGCCTAGCGATCATCTCACAAGCGAGAGGCTTGCGAGAGAGTTGGGGGGCGGCGTACGGAAGTTGGATTGCCGTAGTCGTCGTAACCGTAGTAGGTATTTCCCCCTCTCCCGGGGGCACAGCATGTAGTTTGTTAAATGGCCGGTTTTATTCATCTGCAACGGACTGAGAAAGCGAAGGGTTAGTTTTTTACACTCCAGGTACTGCCTTCCTTGTCATCTTTCACCACAATGTTCAATGCAGCGAGGCTGTCCCTGATCTTATCGGAAGTAGCCCAATCTTTATCTGTCCGTACTTTTTGGCGCATGCCCAGCACAAGTTCCATCAACCCATCCAATACTTTGGTATCCGTTCCGGTTGGGCCAACAGTGTCCTCTTTTAATCCCAAAACATCAAAAATGAAGGAATGGAAAAATTTTTTCAACGTTTCCAGGGTTTCGGGGGCAATGCTGTTCAAAGCAATTTGCCCTGATTGGAACGAATTGATCTTATTGCTCAACACAAACAACCGCGATATGGCTTTTGGGGTATTAAAATCGTCGTTCATGTCTTCCAGCACATGGTCCATCAAACGTTTTACTTGTTCCTCTTCATCGGTAATTGCCAGAGTACCATCATGGCTCAGGTGCTGAAGGACCCGGTTGGCTTCCATCAAACGGCGGTAGCCTTTTTCCGCGGCCAGCAAGGCATCATTGGAAATATCGTTCGTGCTGCGGTAGTGGGTCTGTAGCATAAAAAAACGCACTACTATCGGCGAAAATCCTTTGTTGATAAACGGACTGTTTCCACTGAATAATTCTGCCGGAGAGATGGTATTCCCATCACTTTTAGACATTTTTTTGCCTTCCAGCTCCAACATATTGGTATGTATCCAGTAGCGTGAGGGGGCACAGTTACAGGCTCCGTAGTTTTGGGCAATTTCATTTTCGTGGTGTGGGAACTTCAGATCTGTTCCTCCTCCGTGAATATCAAAGTGAGTGCCCAGGTATTTGGTCGACATAACGGAACATTCTAAGTGCCAACCCGGGAACCCTTCGGACCAAGGAGATTTCCAACGCATGATGTGTTCGGGAGAAGCTTTCATCCAAATGGCAAAATCCGACGGGTGTTTTTTTTCGCTCTGGTTTTTCAAATCTCTGGTTTCGGTGTGTAGTTTTTCAATTACACGACCGGAAAGCTGGCCATAAACGTTCTTTTCATTAGCAAATTTTACGGTATCAAAATACACCGAACCATTTACCTCATACCCATAACCGTTTTTAATAATGGTTTCTACCATTTCGATTTGTTCCAGGATGTGCTGTGTAGCTCTGGGTTCTATGGAAGGCGGAAGGGTATTGAACTCACGCATGATGTTGTGAAAACCGTTGGTGTACTTTTGTACCACTTCCATGGGTTCCAATTGTTCCAGACGAGTGGCTTTTAAAATCCGGTCTTCTCCGTCATCCAGCAAATGGCCAACATCCGTAATGTTCCGGACATACCGTACTTTATATCCCAAAAACAGGAGGTAACGATACATCACATCAAAAGAGATCATGGTTCGGCAATTGCCCAGATGCACATCGCTATAAACCGTTGGTCCACATACATAAATACCAACAAACGGTGGGTTTATCGGTTGAAATAATTCCTTTTTTCGTGTTAAGCTGTTGTGTATGTAAAGTTGATGCTCCATGCCTGCAAAGGAACAAAGAATTTTTGAACATCAGAGGGGATCCTAGGGGAGGCGGTTGCGTTCGTCTTCAAGGGGAACGGCTTTTCCGGACCACACGCCTTCCTTATACACATCCACATCTATCAGGAGGCCATTGGCATCATAATTATAAGCTTTTCCCGTGTGCAAACGGCTGCCTTTGAATTTCCCAACCTGAAGGATCTGTTTGTTGTTGTTTAATAGTGTGTTTTCTCCATTCGGTTCAAAAGAGTTAACACTGTAAAGTACTTTTGGGAGTTTGGGCGGGTTGGGCTTCACCACTACCGGTGGTAGCTTTTTCTTTGGGGTATAATATTTTATACCCGATGCATCCACCTGGCCATTTACATAGTTGGCTTTCATTTTGAGTTCGCCGGTTTCCCAGTAGCGTTCCATCAGGCCGTTTTCTTTCCCTGCTAGAATGGAAACTTTAACGGCAAGGTTCCCATTGGGGTGATAGTATTGCTGTATGCCATAGCGCTTGCCATCTTCGGCAAACTCAAAACGTTGTTGTGGGGTTCCATCCTCGTAATTTCGTTCGAAAGTGCCAACGTTTCTGTTGCGGTGCCACATGCCTTTTTCTTCAACGATCCCGTTGGAATAATAGATGATGTAAAGGCCGTCGGGACGACCTCTCTGGAAATGAATTTCCGATTGAAGGGTATCGTTTGGAAAATACCTTTTCCAGAGCCCCGCCTTTTTATGGGCTACATATTTGCCTTCCTCGATCTTTTGGTCCGGAAGGTACGGCAGTTGGGGGCGTTGTTTGCCGGTAATGATCCAGTAGCCTGTTTTTTTTCCCGTTTCGTCAAATTGGTTTAGGGTATCTTGGTTGATGGCAGGGGCTACAGCAGGGTTTTCAACATGCAAAACCGGGTTTTCAACCTGTGCCGTAGCCACAGTAACTAAGCGAAGATGAATGAGCAGTAAGGGTATCTTCATATGGTTTCTTCCCTTGCGGGGCTTTACCGGTCTTCACATGGAAACATCGCCGATGTAAACGAGAAACGAAGATGCAAAAAAACGCTCAAAATTACATGGTTTCAAACCCATAATAATTTGTGTAAAATTATACATCGGAGGGGGGAGAAAAGTTATTTGTTGGCCGACAGATTTTTAAACATATCGGCCACCATGGCAGGCAGATCATATTGCGCTTTCCACCCCCAATCCTGCCGGGCCTGTGTGTCGTTAATGCTCTGGGGCCATCCGGCAGCAATTTCCTGACGGAAATCGGGATGGTATTGAATGCTGAACTTTGGGTAATGGTTTTGGATTTCGCGGGCAATTTGCGACGGGTTGAATGACATGCCTGAAATGTTATAGCTGGAACGTATCTTTATTTGTTCTGCCGGGGTTTCCATCAACTCCAGCGTTGCGCGGACAGCATCAGACATATACATCATCGGCAAAGTGGTATCTGCATTCAGAAAACAAGCATACGCTTTGTCTTTCAGGGCGCTGTGAAAAATATCCACGGCATAATCAGTGGTTCCGCCGCCGGGCAATGATTTATAGCTGATCAAGCCCGGGTAGCGGAGGCTCCGCACATCGATACCATATTTTTGATGGTACCATGCACACCACCGTTCACCGGCCTGTTTGCTGATGCCGTACACGGTTTGGGGTTCCATTACCGCAGTTTGCGGTGTATTTTCCTTTGGAGTGGTAGCACCAAAAATGGCAATGGAACTGGGCCAGAAGAGTTTGTCTATTTTTTTTTCACGGGCCAGTTCCAATGTATGAAAAAGCCCGTTCATGTTCAACTCCCAGGCAAACATGGGGTTTTCTTCGGCAGTTGCCGATAAAAGAGCAGCCAGTTGAAAAACTTCGCTGATCCGGTATTTCTCAACCGTTTTTTCCAGTTGCTGTTTGTTCAGAATATCGAGGATTTCGAACGGTCCGCTTTTCATCACTTCAACTCCGGCCTCGCGGATATCCGAAGCAATCACCTTTTTTGCACCATGTTTTTCACGCAAAGCCATCACCAGCTCTGATCCGATCTGGCCGGCGGCCCCTACTACAAGGATAGCATCCTTTCCCATCTGATACACTTTGGAATTGAGCTGCAAAAGTAGCGAAAATTTCATCTTTTAAGGGTGTTAAAATCTTACCGGTAACCGGGTTTTCCGTGCAAATGCATGAAAATTGATAATTATCATTTTTTCCAGAGGAGGATTCCCTAGTTTTGTACCTGTACCGATCAAAATTGAACGATCTTATGCCTTATTATCATCAGTTGGGAAAAATTCCGCACAAACGTCATACGGCCTTTCAGAAACCGGATGGGGGCTATTATTATGAAGAACTCTTTGGTACAGTCGGTTTTGACGGGATGAGTTCTTTGCTTTACCATGTTCATCGGCCAACGATGGTAAAAGGGGTGAATGAAGGCATTTCCGTAGCACCTGAAGTGGCCATTGAGAAAAACATGAAGGCGTATCGTTTACATGGCTTTGATGTTGCTCCTGCCAACGATTACCTCGAAAGCCGCACGCCTGTTCTAGTGAACCATGATGTACAGATCACCCTGGCTGCTCCCCGGTTTTCGATGAGCGACTATTTCTACAAAAATGCAGATGCCGACGAAATGATTTTCATTCACCGGGGCACCGGTAAGCTGCGTACGATGTTGGGCAATATCGATTTTAAAGAGGGCGACTACTTGCTCATTCCTCGTGGTGTGATCTATAATTTGCAGTTTGATCAGGAAGAAAACCGGCTTTTTATTGTAGAATCTTACCATCCTTTGTATACACCGAAGCGTTATCGGAATTGGTTTGGCCAGTTGCTCGAACACGCGCCTTATTGCGAACGGGATCTGCGCCGGCCTTCGGAATTGGAAACACACGATGAAAAGGGCGACTTTCTGATCAGAATTAAAAAAGAAGGGATGCTTTATGATTATGTTTACGCTGCTCATCCGTTTGATGTGGTGGGTTGGGATGGGTACAACTTCCCCTATGCCTTTTCGATCCATGATTTTGAACCGATAACCGGCCGTGTTCATCAGCCACCTCCTGTGCATCAAACCTTCGAAACGAACGCTTTTGTAGTGTGTTCTTTCTGTCCGAGGTTGTACGATTATCACCCGCAGGCTGTGCCTGCTCCTTACAACCACAGCAACATCGATAGCGACGAGGTGTTGTATTATGTAGATGGTGATTTCATGAGCCGGAACGACATCGGGCCCGGCCACATTTCTTTGCACCCGGCAGGTATCCCACACGGACCACACCCGGGGGCGATGGAACGCAGTTTAGGAAAAAAAGAAACCAACGAACTGGCCGTAATGGTCGACACTTTTAAACCTCTGAAGGTCACCAAAGCTGCTCTTGCACTTGACGATGGAAAATATTTCCGGAGTTGGCTCGAAGCAGAGGACCGATAATTCCTTTGAACAAAATCATCTAAAATACACGATCATGGCAACCGATAATACCTCTCTGAGCCTTGAAAAAATCGTTCCTCAAGCCGACGATTTTTTGCCATTGCTGGGCACCGATTATGTTGAACTTTATGTGGGCAATGCCAAACAGGCTGCTCATTATTATCAGGCTGCGTGGGGTTTTCAGCCCCTCGCTTACCGCGGATTGGAAACCGGTTCAAAAAAAACCGTTTCCTATGTATTGCAGCAGGATAAAATTCGCCTTGTTCTTACTTCTCCTTTGGAGCAGGATGGCCCTATCAATGCGCACATCAACCGGCACGGCGACGGGGTAAAAACGGTAGCCCTTCTGGTAGATGATGCTACCCGATCCTGGGAAGAAACTACCCGTCGTGGCGCCCAATCTTTCCTCGCGCCCGAAACCATGGAGGATGCAGATGGAAAAGTAGTGATCTCAGGCATCCATACCTATGGCGAAACCATCCACATGTTTGTGGAGCGAAGTGCTTACAAAGGAGTATTCATGCCTGGTTTTCGCGAATGGAAAACCTCCTATGCCCCTCCTTCGGCAGGGCTGAAATATATCGATCATATGGTGGGCAATGTAGGATGGAATGAAATGAACAAGTGGTGTGAGTTTTACGCCAAAGTAATGGGTTTTGCCCAATTGATATCATTTGATGACAAAGACATTTCGACCGAGTACACCGCTTTGATGTCGAAAGTAATGAGCAACGGCAACGGCCGCATCAAATTCCCGATCAACGAGCCGGCTGAAGGCCGGAAAAAATCGCAAATTGAAGAATACATCGATTTTTACAACGGTGCCGGTGTACAACACATTGCTTTGGCTACGGATAACATCATCGAAACCGTAACTACTTTATGCAATAACGGGGTGGAGTTCCTTTATGTTCCGGTGAGTTATTACGATACCATTCTGGAGCGTGTTGGCAAAATCGACGAGGACTTGGCTCCTTTAAAAGAACTGGGCATTCTGATCGATCGGGATGAAGAAGGGTATTTGCTTCAGATCTTCACCAAACCGGTTCTCGACCGCCCTACAATGTTCTTTGAGATCATTCAGCGGAAAGGAGCACAATCTTTCGGGAAAGGAAACTTCAAAGCTTTGTTTGAAGCCATCGAAAGGGAACAGGAAAACAGAGGTACTTTGTGAGTTTGGGGAAATTGGAAAAACGGAAATGCATAAACCGAACCCGCACTTGGGGGTAAGGTGCGGAAAGTGCCCGGAGGATTGCGGTTCCTGTTTTGCCAGGGCAAACGCATTTAAATTTTGAGTAGCCTTTCCGGATATTGACTATTCCTTTTCTAACGCATGGTGTTTATTGTTGTTTTCTTGTTCATTTTGTTTGAATCAGGTAAAACATCTGAAATAGAGGTTTTTAACATGCAAAAAATAGTAATCATTTTCTTCTTTAACCCTATGGGTAAATAGAGGGCTTTTAAAATAAACCATGCTGGTTCTACGCAAAGCATTCGGCAAGGCTGCAACAGGAAGAAAAATATAGGAAAGCTTTCGGGGAAGGTCATTGATGTGGTGGTGAATTTCGGCTATCTCACACAGATCCAATTCGTGTAATAGCACGTGTCACTTCACATAAAATGCATGGTACGGTCTTCGAATGTTTTGGCAAGGCCCCGGCCCCGACACATTACAAAGTCAAAAACGCAAATGAAAACGTTGTTCAAAGGAAGTGCCCCGGAAATGGTCAATTGATCAAAACATTACCTTTTACTGAGAAGTGCCCATACCAAGTCGGGTTCATAGCCTTTCCGGATCAGGTATTTCCCTACCTTGCTCCGAACTTCCAAGTGATCGTCGGAGCGGATCTGCGTTTTCTTTTTTTCGATCAGGTCAAACATCGTGGCTTCGTATTCATCCGGATCGATTTCCTGCATTCCTTTTTTGATGTGGTGATGGCTCACTTCTTTCAGTTCCAGTTCCTGAAGAATTTTTCGCCGCCCCCATTTCCTGAAATAAAATTTTTCCCTGACATAGGCACAGGCAAAACGTTCCTCATTGAGAAATCCTTCTTCTATTAACTGTACAACAATATTTTCTGTTTCCACAGTACTGAGCCCATAACGGTAAAGTTTCCCAACCACATCCTTTTGCGTGGTTTCCCGACAGGCACAGTAATGCCGAATTTTCTGCAAGGCTTCAAAAGGAGGGTATTTCTTTTCTGGCAAAGGCATTTTTGTGCCCGCTTTTTTGCTTCGGGTATTTTCAAATGTAAACATATTGCGCAATACATCTACCTGGTCCTCTTCTCAACGGCTGCTTCCAAACCTTTGATAAGTACTTTGGTAAATGCCCCGAGATCCGGCCCTTCCCGTACAACATCGGTAGTTGCTGCAAGCAACGCTACATCCTCTCTAGGAGGTTGTTAGGGGATCGCTTGAAATAATTTCTTATAGCGATATAAAAAAAGTAACCTTTTCACGTTGAGATCGATAACGCAAAAATCTCGTTATGAAACATTACCCTTCCGATTTGACCGATGGTCAATCGCAATTGATTGAAAAGGCCCTGAATGACAGTTACAAGCGTACCTATAGTTTACGAGAGATTTGGAATGCGATGCGTTATCGGGTTAAAACCGGTTGTCAGTAGCGTATGCTGCCCAAATGCTTTGCCGATTGGGCTGCGGTTTACTTATTACGTTAAAAAACGGAGCGGGATGGTCTTTTGAACAAGTGCCGGATATGTTGAATGAACCGTATCGAAAATCACAAGGAAAAGAACAGCATCCAAGCCTCCGACAAAAACAGTTATCGCATTTTTAAGATCCAGGAAGATTTGCCTTCGGTTTTCAGGGCTTTTTTTGCGGCCCTGGCTTCTTTTCGGGAAGGATAACCTTGTGCCGAAACCCGGTACAATCCTTTGTGGTAATCTAAAATGGATGCCGTCTTGCCTTGTTCACGCAAAGTTGCCACCAGGCTATCGGCATTTTTTTTGTTGGCAAAACACCCCATGATCAGTTGATAACGCAAGTTCAGGCGCTTGTTGGGTTTGCCTGAAATGAAAGCAACATCTTTCTTTACCGGAGGTGGAGGTACTTGTTCTTTTAAACGAACCACAATGCCGGGTTGGGCAGTATCATCCGTAAGGTGCAGTACCACAACCTCAGCTTCCTCATCTGTCTGGAAAGCCGTCATTGGATCTTCCTGAACAATGGGGGTAGATCCGCGGTCTACCGTTCCGGGTTGATAAGTAGTAGGAGCCGGGCTGCTGCCAAACTGGAGCAACTGTGCCGCTTCAAACCGGCCGGAATACCGGTAATCCGTATGGTTGGGAATGTGGTAATAATAAAAACCGAAAATCAGTAAAGCACCGGCTGTTGCCATTACGGGCCAGCGGCGGTGCGCTTTTTTATGATCGGAAACAACAACCGGATCCACCGATCGTGGTGCCGCAACAGGAGCGGCTTTTTTACGAGTTGGATTGGATGGCGGCCGGTTATTGGGTTTGCGGTTGGTTTTGCGCAACGGTTTCGCTTCCGTTTCCGAAGCAGTTCCCGAACCAACAGGTGGAGCAACCAAAGGCGATGCTTTGACTATTGTGTGTTCGTTTTTAAGGACATCGCAATGGAAAGCAACCAAACCAAATGCATCGGGTAAAATGCTTAAAGCATCATCGGGCTGAAAACGCATTTTTTGTTCCTGATCCAGATAGAAAATACCCAACTGATCCATTTCAAAACGGCCGGTATTCTGCAACGTTGCTTTGCCATGTAGCACATATTCCCGAATATGGACCAATGCTTCCTGATAGGTGATGGCTTCTTTGATGGCCAGTTTATGAGCCAACAAACCATCGTTGCTTTGCAAACTGGGGTTAAACATAACCTGACGGCCGGGAGGTTCGAACCGGCCTTGATCTTCCCGTATCCGTGCCGGGATTCGGTTGGCGACAAAACCTCCCCATTCCGGCACCACAACACAGTTGTAAGAAGCCAGTAGTTCACAGATATGCGGATTAATCGGAAGCATACAATTACACAGACAATTACACAGAGGCTAAAGTAGTTTTTTTTACTCAAAAAAACCCTATAAAAAAGATCGTTTCACTCGCTCCAGATCTTCCGGGGTATCAATTCCGACTGATTCCCATGGAGTAAGGCCCACCCGGATCAAAAAACCATTTTCAAGCCACCGCAATTGTTCGAGTGATTCTGCTTTTTCAAGGACCGAAGGAAACAGCTGGGAAATGGTTTGCAATACTTTTGTACGGTAGCCATAAATACCAATATGACTAAAGTAAGCATGGCGGTTCAGCCATTGGTTTTTGGGTATACCTTTCTGATACGGGATCGCATGCCTGCTGAAATACAATGCCTTGCCTTGTTCTCCCAATACCACTTTTACCCGATTGGCATTATAAAGATCCTCCTGTGTATCCATTTTTCGGGCCAGTGTGGCAATATCGGTGTCGTGCGACAAAAACATTTCGGTCAACATTTCAATTTGCTCAGGTCGGATAAAGGGTTCATCGCCTTGAATGTTGATGACCACATCCCATTTTTCCGGCTGCTGTTGCAATGCATCATGGCAACGGTCGGTCCCGCTTTTGTGTGTGAAGGAGGTCATGGTCACTGCTCCTCCAAAATTTTTTACGTGGTCAAAAATGCGTTCATCATCAGTAGCCACCACCACCTTTTGAAGACGAGAACATTTTGAAGCTTGTTCGTAAACGCATCGGATCATGCTTTTTTTGCCAACCATAGCCAACGGTTTTCCTGGAAACCGGGTAGAGCCATATCGCGCAGGTATAATGCCAATGATTTGCATGGCCTTAAAATTAGGGTTTCCCGGGCAAACTGCCACATGGTTTTTTTCGGTTGATGCGTACAGCAGCCGATGTGTAAACGAAACAGGAACATAGCGCTTTCGGGAAGGACATCTTTCTTGTTTTCGAAATTAAAAAGCATGGGTTTTAAGGCTTTCGCCCTTTCTTTTTTTTCCTCCCCGATGCCGATCGTTTTGGGTTGGATGCAAACGGATGGTTTACAATTATCTGCATCGCTTTGCGTATCATTCCCCGTTAAAGGTTCACCAATAATTGTCCGATGAATGTACGTGGAGGTTGGATATCGCCGGGCCGTGAAGTATACTCGCGATTGAGTACATTGTTCAAGAGAAAGGACAAACGTACATTTTCCGAAACTTCATAAGCCAGGCGCCCGTCAAATACCAGATCGCCTTTGTTGTTGCGTTCACGGTAGGTTTCGATACCGGGTAAGAGCACATCGCCCAGCGGAAGGAAACCCGTATTTATAGGAATTTGCAGATCCTGAAAAACCACATCGATATTTTCCATAAAACTGTTGTAGCGAACACCAAAACCAGCCGACCATTTCTTATAACCCAACTGAACATCGCCTTTTATGAGGTGTTTGTAACGGTATTTCAACATGTTGGAAGAAGTGTCGGAAAAAGAAGCCCGATAGGTCGGATCGGTGTTAAAAGAAACAGGATTTATGTAAGTATATCCCATAAATACGGCGATGTCCAAAGCTCCAATCGGATTGCCAGACCCAACAAAGGAAAGATCCAGGCCCGTAATGCGGCTTTTTTCTACGTTCTCGGCACGGAAACCAGCATAACTCACTGCAGTGGAAATGTAGTTAGGATCGGTAACCTCAAGGCGTTCTGCTACCGAATCGGGAAGATAAACACCAAAAGTAAACTCCATCATATCGGTGTATTCCTGCCAGAAAAATGCGGCATCCACATACCCTTTCCAACTGCCTGCTCTCAAGCCTTGTTTCATCCCGATCTCGCTGCTCCAACCCGTTTCCGGCTGCAATCCGGGGTTGGCAAAAATTTGGAGCGGACCAACCGAAGTGGAAATAAACTTTTCAGCTATTGTGGGGTAACGGTAGCCTTGCCCGAACGAAGCCCTGACATTAGTTGCTTTTGCCAATTTATAATTTATCCCCGTTCGGAATACCGGCTGTATTGGTAAAGTGCTGTTTCCCAATTTGAAATTCGAAACCGAGGTAAAAGTATCGATGCTGTAATATTCTGCCCGCAACCCAACAGAAATACTGAGCTTCTCCCATTTTTTATCCAACTGCGAAAAAAGAGCCAGATTATTGCCTTTGTGTACGCCGTATAAATCGGATCTTACCCGGGTGTAAAAACCAGCCAGGCCCGAGGTGAGCGTTAGCTCTCCTTCGTACGACCTCTGAAACTGATATTCGCCGTAAAACTGATCGGCCAGTGCTTCCTGGTTGGTGTTGTTTTTGTTGTCAGTGCGATACCAACGTGCTTGTAATGTGTGTTTGTCGCCGTTGGTCGCCCAATACGTAAGATGGGGATCAATGTTGTGGCGAAGGGCGATGTATTCGCTAATCGTTGTAGTAGCCGGATCGAGGCCACCCGCTGGTCGCAGTGCACCGGAATCGGCATCAAGCCAAAGGAAATAAAGGCCACCGGTGGCACGTTGACTGTTGAAATTTAACCCATAACTCAAACCTTCCGTTTTTTTTGAATGATAACGGGTATTTACGTTCACCCTTGCCCGGCGTTCCGTTTCCCCTTCACGGTACCCTTCATCCGTAAACAATGCACTGCCCACCACCAGATCGAGGTTGCCCATTTTGTGTGCATGCAAAAAATGGAACCCGGCATGGTAGGGTGTCTGATCCCACCATTTGGCAGGCTTGTAAGCCAACCCGTTCGTATCTTGTTTGGTACCGGTATGGGAATCTACCCGTACCGGATCTCCGTATACCCCGTGGTAAAGCGTAAGCCGGGTTACGGGCTCATCTGTGGGGTAGCGGGTACGTACATTGACAACGCCGTTCAGTGCCGAACTGCCATATAAAACAGACGAAGCACCTTTGACCACCTCAATTTGCTCCAAATTTTCAACCGGCAGCGTGTTCCATTTGATATCGCCGGCATCACCGGATAGAAGAGGCATTCCGTCTACCATCATCAAAACACGGCTTCCGGCACCGTAAGCAAACCCGCTTCCGCCCCGAATGGAAATTTGCCCGTCCTGAACCGTACAACCCGGAACCTGGTCGAGTGCTGTTTCAAGGCTGGTGGTATTTTTGTTTTCAACCAACGAAGCAGAAAGCACTTCCATTGAAACGGTAAGGTCTTCCGGTTTTTGTTCAAACCGCCCTGCCGAAACTACCACCATACCCAATTCCTCGGATCTATCAACCATGGCCAGGTTCTTAATAATGGTTTTTCCGGCGATTGCTGTTACCGGAACATCACGAGATTCATACCCGACAAAACTGAAATGCAACTGCAGAGGCCCGGGCTCTGCTTTCAACTCGTATTTGCCCCAAATATCGGTAACCGTTCCTTCCCCGTTTTTCAGATGAATGTTTACCCCAATAAGTGGTTTCATGGATCTGGCATCCGTAATAACACCTTTTATGGTGCACGTGTTTTGTGCAAAAGCGCTGGGGGAAAAAGCGTAAAGCAATAAGATCAGACCCATTTTTTTCATCATAGAGCAAGCATTTAAAGTAATTTTGGATAAAGCCCTTAACAGGCACTAAAATTAAGATAAAAAATACCTCTTGATCAAAATGCCAACTTTAGACAAACAACATATTTATCAGATCGGATTAGGAATAATTGAAGGCATAGGACCTGTTTCCGCTCGAAAATTAGTGGCCTACTGTGGTGGTGTTGAGGCCGTTTTTAAAGAAAAACGGAAAAACCTCGAACGGATTCCGGGCATTGGCCCAACGTTGGCCGGACGCATATCGGAAGCCCGGGTTTTGGATCGTGCCGAAAAGGAGTGGAACTTTATGCAACAAAACGATATCCGGTCGGCATTTTACCTTGATGCGCATTACCCTGCTCGCCTTCGCGAGTGTGAAGACGGACCACTCACGTTGTATTGGAAAGGCCGTATGGATCTGGATCAAAAAAAAGTAGTGAGTTTGATCGGCACTCGAAAAGCAACAGCTTATGGCCTGCGAAAGTGTCGCGAGTTTATGGAAGAATTGGTGCCACATCAGCCGCTTATTATAAGTGGGCTGGCTTACGGAATTGATATAGCAGCACACCGCGAAGCACTTAAATGCGGTTTATCTACGGTAGCCGTTATGGGCCACGGACTGGATCGCATCTATCCTTCGGCACATCGAAAAGTAGCGTCGGAAATGTTGGAAAAAGGCGGCCTCGTCACAGAATTTATAAGCAAAACCAAACCCGATAGAGAAAACTTTCCACGTCGGAACCGCATCATTGCCGGTTTGTCAGATGCAGTAGTGGTGGTAGAGTCGGGAATAAAAGGAGGGTCGATCATTACGGCAAATTTAGCGATCAGCTATCACCGTGATGTGTTTGCTGTTCCCGGCCGTTTGGGGGATCCTTTATCTGCCGGCTGTAACCGCCTTATTAAAACACATAAAGCAGCGCTGCTGGAAAGTATTGCGGATATGGAATACCTGCTGAATTGGGATAAAACTCCGGATTGTGACCCATCGCCCAGGCTCTTAAAACCCATACCGGGCAATGCCATGGAAGAAAAACTCTTCGATTACTTGCATCAACACCAGGAAACCCACCTGGAAACCCTGTGCGAATACCTGCAGTTGTCCGTTTCGGAATTGATGGCCTGGCTGTTGGAATTAGAGTTTAGAGAAAAAGTGCGCTCACTTCCCGGAAAACGATATACCCTCTTCGGAAATTAAACGTTGTGCTTGCAAAAAAAAAAGCGGTTATCCGGTTTAATAATAAGGGTACTTTTTTAGTTGGTGTTAAGTCAGGTGTACTGTGTCGTATAAGTTGCCGGTATTTTTGTTCCGGGCAATGCGAAAAATAGGAGTCTGGTGTGATTAAGTGATTCTTTTTCAAGAAATTACGGAGTAAAAAAATCAAAAATTGGTGCGGCTAAAGGATGCTTGACTTAACGCCAGTGTGTGCGATCCGATTCTCAAATGCATTTGCCCCTACAGAGAAAAGCTAGGGCTTTTAACGATTTTATTTTTTTTTAAACCAAAATGTATTAAATTGGGGATCACTAATCACTTAGTTATTAACCTAACAATTTAATTTTATGGCATTTCAAGGACAAGTGCTCAATTTTACGATCTCTGATCAAGGGAACTTCAGCAAACAACAAGTAGCCACATTTTCCGGCAATTCCCTTACGAATAACAAGGCTTGGGCGTGCATGCAATCTGTGGATGTAAGCTATAATGGTGATAACAACGACCACAACCGTGGCATTTCCAAATTTATCCCTACGGTTCAACAAGTTAACGGAAGTAGCGTTACAGTAAACCTGGAGTTTTTGTACGCCGACGACAACCCTTCGAAACACACCATGCTGGGAACGGCAAGTGTTCTGGTAATGGCAGATGTTAGCTGAACATAAGTTATAACCGTACTTTATTATTTTATTGATCCGAAATTAAAAAGCCTCCTTTTAATCCCTTTTTATCGGGCTTAAAAGAGGCTTTTTCCTGCCCAAAATTCACTTTAATTATGTTTTCTTCGAATGCCGCTCAAAAGCGCATAGCGCTTGTTGTGCTTGCAAGTTCTGTTGCCATTCTGGCGCTGTCTTTTGCATGTACGTCCGTAAAAACCAACCGTTCAGATGGCTCATATAATCCGGATGTTTCAACCCATGCAGGGGCTTTGCAGGGCACTTTCCGGGTCAGTTCCTCCGGGGCTGCCAGCTATAGCATTCCTGTTAGTGTGCCTCCCGGCACCCACAACATAGCTCCCCGGCTTTCCGTTAATTATACCCACAGCAGTGGCAACGGGCTTTTGGGCATGGGCTTTTCCGTGAGCGGGCTGCCCACCATCGAAAGGGTGGCGGCCACAGTAGCACAGGATGGGTTTACGGGAAGCATCAATTACGATGAAAAGGATCGTTTTTCTTCCAACGGTACCCGCCTGATCAACACAAAAGGAGTTTATGGTGCCCACGAAACGGTTTATCATACCGAAACCGAAAGCTGGAAAAAAGTGACCTCCTACGGAACGGATTGCGGAAGCGGCCCTTGCTGGTTTAAAGTGACGACCAAAAAAGGCTATACGCTGGAATTCGGCAATACCGAAGATTCCGGAATCGGATCGACCAACGGAAAAGGCATACGGGTATGGGCCTTAAATAAGATCACAGATCTGAACGGCAACTACATCGTATTTACGTATCATAAAGACAGCATAAACGGAAGCTATTATCCGACGCAGATCAACTATACGGGAAACGACAACACGGGGCTTCTTCCGCAAAGAAGCGTAAAATTCAGCTATGAAAACCGAAAAGATACCGTAACCACCTATCAGGGAGGGGGCCGGATCACAAACACCCGGAGGCTGGATAGCATCAGCACCTATGTAGGAGAAACCAATGTGCTGAACTACCGGTTTCATTACGAATATGGCATGGCCACCGGCAGAAGCCGCCTGGTACGTGTGGAAGAGTGCGATAAGAACGGAAAATGCCTGCCACCCACTTCTTTTTCCTGGCAGGATGGTAAAGCCATCTTGTTTAAAAGCCCTCAGGTTTCATCCCAACAAATAAAAGCAGGAGAGTTAATGCCGTTGGATATCAACGGAGACGGACTTACGGACTTTGCCAACATCAACAAAGTAGGAACGGAGATCAACCCTACACAACTCAATGCCTATATTTCCGAAGGCAACAGCTTTTCCACAGCCGATTCGGTGAATTTTACCAACGATACCGGAGGCCGTTTTTTTGCCACCGATCTCAATGGAGATGGCCTGGGAGATATGATGAAGGTGTATCTGAACGAACAACTCACCGTGAATACCTTTCTTTCCGACGGAACAGGGTTTGATGCTTCTCCTTTGGTATACAACGGCCCTTCTTCGGTGAGCTATGGTAATTTTGGTAGCGCTTTTTTAAGTCCTGCCGATGTGAATGGCGATGGAAGAACCGATCTGGTGCATGCCCGGATCTTTTCGTACAACGATTCTTCCAAAGTACAGCTGACTAATTTTTTATCCACAGGAAACGGGTTTGAGGCACAAACCACACAGTATATTCACTGGACCGATCAGACCGGAGCCGTTTTATCTGCCATGGATGTAAACGGAGATGGCATGAGCGATCTGGTGTATGTTAGCAAAGACAATTATGCCAACCCTTTTCAGATCACTCCCCTTTTCTCCGAACAAGGAACCAGCTATCGCAAAGGAAATACCCAAAGTTTTCCGCTTTTTAAAGGCGCCGGCGGACAACTGCTCGGAAGCGATGTAAACGGAGATGGCATGAGCGACCTGGTCTATGCCTATTTGCAGGATTCGCTCTATCTTTCCACCTATTTTTCGACCGGAAAGGAGTTTGTGCAGATCACACAATCCCACCAATACCCTGGCAAAGGTTGGCTGATGGCCATGGAGATCAACGGCGATAATTTAACCGACCTGACCTATGTGAATAGCTCGTATACAGATGGTTTTCAGTTTATCAGCTATCTTTCCGAAGGACATGCTTTTCAGTCCGGGCAAACGATCACCAACAAGAGCATTGCTGCCGGCCAAAACCCTATGCCGCTGGATATGAACGGAGATGCCAAAACCGATTTTTTACTTTCCCGCACCATTTCAGGTAATATTCCGCAACTCAACTTTACCAGCCTGATGAACGCCGGTCTTTATCCGGATCTGATCGACAGCATGGACAATGCCATTGGCGGCCTGATCACGGTCCGCTACAAGCCGCTGACCGACAAAAGCGTATACCGGATGGCAGACAATAACCCCACGGGACCTTATCCGGCCAACAGCGTATTGAACAAAATTACAGGGGCCACTTATGCCCTGGGGCAAACCGCCGGAACCATTACAGGGGCCACCTTTCCCCTTGTAAATGTTACCCTTCCGACCTATGCCGTGGCCCGGTATACCCTACAGGACGGCCGGGGAGCTGTCTATCCCTATAGCTATTTTTACCGGGATGCGAAGGTCGATAGAAACGGCCGAGGATGGCTCGGTTTTCAAAGCCAGGTTCTCACCGACAGTTCCGCCCAAAACATCACCAATACCCATTACCTTCAACCTTTTCCCCTTTCCGGAAAAACCGACTTTATCACTACCTATACTCTGGACCAAAAGTTGATGACAAAAAGCCGAACGGCTTATGATGTAAAAATTGACAGCCTGAAAAACACAAACAAACTCTACCGGGTGAACCAAACCCAAAGCCGGACCGAGAATTATGATTACGGCACATTTGCCTATACCCTGGGAAAAGACTATCAATACGATGCCTACGGCAATGTAACCCTGATCACCGACTGGGGCGATACGGCCAACAACACCCCGCTTTACACGATCAATACCTACCAAAACGATACGGCCAACTGGCAACTGGGCTACCTCACCCAAACGCTCGATGCATCCGACCTTTCGGGAACAGATACCCTGAGCCAACAGACCATAACCTACGATCCTGTGCGCAAAAACATGACGGGAAGAAACTATTGGGTAGCCCCCGGCCAATCCATAGACACCGGCTATGTGTACGATAACTATGGGAATATGATCCATAGCATCAACCAGGCGGGCGATACCACCACAATCGTTTATGATGCCACCTACCATACTTTTTCCGTGCAACACATTACGCCTCCGAACCAATGGGGCAAAAAACTCATCTCCCATTTTGAGTACGATCCTTATTTTGGAAAAATCAAACACTACACCGATCCCAACGGCAACTCCCTGCAGATCTTTTCGGATGGCCTGGGCAGAGCAAAAGAAATACAGGGCCCGGATGTACAGGGCACCATGGTGCCCTTGGCCAAACTGGACTATATTCCCAATCCTGATGTGGGCTACAGCACCATAAAAAGCATTCGCCTGGATTGGGAGAAAGAGATATGGAAAACCACCCAAAGTGATTACGACGGTATTATCCGCAATTACAAAACTTCCACCATGGGGCAGGATAACCAAGTGGTGATCCAGCAAAAAGAGTACAACAGCAACAACAAAGTAACCGGCCGTTCCTTTCCGCATTTTAAAGACTCCGTGGCATACCGGGCACAGGTGCATTACGATCCTTACGAACGCATTGAAAAGGTGGTTTTACCCAAAAGCGCAACGGATAGTATAATAAGCCAGGCCAGCTACCAGGGCAAATCCATTGCGGTAACCCATGCGGTAGGCACAGCAGACCAGGCGCAAATGAACCTGGTATATGATTATTACGGTTCCCAAAGAAAATACACCCAACAGACCAATGCCAACGGCGAACTTACACACGTGCAGTATGACCTTTTAGGCAGGATAAAACAGGTAACAGACCCGCAAAACATCAAAAGCTTGCTGTGGTATGACGGCGTTGACAGGCGCACCCGGGCTGAGGATGCCAGCTTGGGCACAGTGCAGTTCCTTTACAACGATAACCAGCGTATTTACCAGATGGTCAATGCTAAAAACGATACCATTACCCATACGATGGATGCCCTGAACAGAGTGATCCTCGAAAAACGCTCCGAAGAGCAACCCATCCGGTACGAATACGACCTGGAAAACTACGCCAACACACAGGGTAAACTAGCCAAAGTACTGATGAATCCCGACCTTTATTATACCTATACGTATGATCGCTATGGCAACTTCGACAGCACTTTACTACACATAGACGGAAAATCCTATGCCCAGGTACAAAAATACAACCCCAACCGGAGCCTCGCCGGATTGGTGTTCCCGGATTCTTCCGAACAAATGTATCAATATACCCCACAAGGGCTGCTGAAGGCCATTGGTTTTACCGATGTTAGAAACCCGGGCGCAGGAACACAAACCTGCATCAATTACCAGCAATACGATGCCGGAGGCGGTATTCTGGATGTACTGTACGGCAACCAGGTAAGCGGAAGTTACGGTTATACCCCTTTGGGAAAAATACAAAGCAGCCATCTTAAAAACGCCCGAAATGAGGAACTGACGCAGAAAAACTATACCTGGGACGATGCCATGCAGATCACAACCATAGAAGATCTGCTGGACAATACATATACCCAAAACTTTACGTACGACCCTTCCGGCAGATTGCTTACCGCCGACGGAATTTATGGTGCCAAAACCTATCAATACGATGCCTCGGGCAACATGTTGCTCAAAGACCAGGTAAATTATACCTACAACAATTACCGGATCATACACGGAGTGCAACAGCAAAGCCCGACCGATACGGTGTTTAAAGCACAGTATGATGAAACGGGCAACCGGATCGGAAAAACTGTGCAGGAAGAGGGAAAACCGGTACGCTATACGTACAAATACGATGTGCTGAACCGGCTGAAAAGCGTGGAGAAAGAAGGCAGTTTGCTCTACACCTTTCGGTATGACTATACGGGGAGAAGGCTTCAGAAGATTGATTTTACAAACGGCATCGTAAGCACGTATGTATCGCCCAATTATGAGATTACCACCTATGCCGACAGCACGGTGTATACCCGAAACATCCTGGGAGCAGGCCGTTTAATTTCCACGGTGAGCTATTCGGACAGCGATACGGAAAATGCAGCCCCGGCTGCCGGTGGTATGCCGGTTACAGGGGTGTTGTATTTCCACCAGGACCACATCGACAATACAAAACTCACCACTTCGGCTGAAGGGACACCGCAAAGCAAGCTGGTGTATCAGCCTTACGGCCAGATCTATGAACAGGCCTCCGGAGGGCCCGACAACTTCCGGTATAAATTCGGGGGCAAAGAACTGGACCAAGGCTCCGGCCTCTATTATTTCAATGCACGGTATTACGACCCCCAAACGGGAAGGTTTATCAGCGCAGATACCCGATTGGGCGGGCACCCTTGGCAAACCGATGTGCTCAACCGTTATGCCTATGTGCTCAACAACCCCATCAAAAACAGCGACCCCAGCGGGCATGGCATTGTAAAAGACATTGTAACGGGGGTTACCATTGCAGTAACTGTCGCTGCCGAGGTGGCCGTAGCCGTGGGTACGGCAGGGCTGGCCACTCCGGTAGAAGTAGTTGGAGATGTAGCAGCTGTAGGTGCTGAGGCAGGAGTAGAAGAAGGAACGGAAATGACAACCTATTCGATTACGGAAACCGGAGAATCGATGGGCAAAAATGAAGTGGAGTCCGCCACCGAAAACCTCACCGATTGCGACTGCGGCAAAATGGATAACAATGGAGAATCCATGTGTTTTGTGGCGGGAACACTGATTGCCACCGAAAGGGGGAACAAGCCCATCGAAGAAATTAAAAAAGGCGATAAGGTATGGGCCTGGAACGAGGAAACACAAAGCAAAGAATTGAGAGCCGTTACAGGAATAAGTAAACGGCAAACCGACCGGTTGGTAAACATCCGGGTGGATGGAGCCGAGATCACCACAACGCCCGAACACCCGTTTATGGCGAACGGACAGTGGAGGCCGGCCTTTATGCTGAAAGCCGGAGATATTCTCTTTACCTCCGGTAAAAATACCCGGGTGGTGCAAGCAACAAAACGGCTGGAAAAAGCAACCACGGTTTATAATTTACAGGTGGATAAGCTGCACAATTATTGGGTCAGCAGTAAACGCGTTTTGGTTCATAATGCATGCGGTACGCAAGAGGTTGAAAACCCTATAGATCAACTATGGCAGGTAAACACTCCGCTTACTCCCATCGATTTAGAAGGAGTAGCGGAAGGTGCAGGGCAAGAGAACAATGAATTCGCAAGGCTTGAATACAACAATGCAGGAGGAGTAGGGAGAATAAATGTAAGGATTGAAAATGGGTTTATGACACTAAAGAATGAATACTCAAGAGAGTCCGTAATAAGAGCATTACGAGAGAATGTGGACTTAGTAGCATACCGATATGGTGTAACAGAAGATAATATTACTTACCCTACTTTTCAAACCATACAGCGTGATTTGGATAACAACAGGCATGTTGTAACTACCATCGTACCAGACTAAAAGTTTGCAATGAAAACACTGCAAGTGCATCGTTTGTGGTACATAATAACCTGGGCCCGACAACCCTCATAGCGATGTGGGACTGGGTTTGCAGAAGTCAGCAGAGGCGATAGTACCGGACTCGCCATGGCTGAGATGGGAAGGGCCGAATGTCAGGAGTTCTTTTTTTTTGGATCCGGCTGATCCGGTCGCATAGAAAGCTATCCAGCTGCCAGTAGGTAGAGCCTACCCTCTGAGAATAGTCTGGAAGGCGAAGGGAAGGAGGGAGTGCCGAGGGACGGGATCTCGCCGATCGAAGAGTAAGAACGATGAAAACGAGTGCCGATGCTATCTCGACTACATTGAACTTGACGAACCGCCGTGGTACTGACCCGTATGTCCGGTGGTGTGAAAGGGGTAAAATAAAGGCGACTTAGCAGCGGCTTTTATTTTCCTCTACTCGATTGCGGACCACAATTTTTTGTTCGCCAAACCCACAAAAACCGACCAAGTCACGCCGTTCAAACCTAACTTTAAATGCACAGGTCCTATAGCGATCATCTTTTTCACGGACAGAGCCAGTCGAATAATAATAAATATTTCAATACATTTGCCTGTTCCCAGCCGTCGGGTGACGTGATCTGGGTTGGTATAAACTAATGCAAAAAAACAGTGAGCGTTAATACTGCTTACCAAACTCAGATCGATCGCTTTATGCAATCCGTTGCGGCGAAGAATGGTCATGAGTCGGAATTCCTGCAAGCAGTGCAGGAAGTTGCCGAAACGGTGATTCCTTTCATCGAAAAAAACCAAAAGTACCAGAACTCTAATCTATTGGAGCGCATGGTAGAACCGGAACGTGTACTCATGTTCCGTGTACCGTGGATCGATGACCAGGGCAACGTACAGGTAAATCGCGGGTACCGCGTCGAATTTAATTCAGCCATCGGGCCTTATAAAGGAGGATTGCGTTTTCACCCCTCCGTAAACCTCAGTATCCTGAAGTTTCTTGGGTTCGAACAGGTATTTAAGAACTCGCTTACCACTCTCCCGATGGGCGGTGGAAAAGGCGGCTCGGATTTTGACCCCAAAGGCAGATCAGACTACGAAGTCATGCGTTTTTGTCAAAGTTTTATGACCGAACTGCAGCGCCATATTGGTGCGGATACGGATGTACCTGCAGGTGATATTGGAGTAGGCGGACGTGAGATCGGATACCTTTTCGGGCAATACAAACGCCTGCGCAATGAGTTTACCGGTGTATTAACGGGTAAAGGCATCAGTTGGGGCGGATCGCTGATCCGTCCGGAAGCTACCGGTTACGGAACCGTATATTTTGCTCAGGAAATGTTGCACCATGCCGGCAATTCTTTCGAAGGTAAAACGGTTGTCATTTCCGGCTCAGGAAATGTGGCGCAGTTTGCTGCCGAGAAAGCCACTCAGTTTGGAGCCAAAGTCGTTACCTTGTCTGATTCCAAAGGCTTCATTCACGATCCTGCGGGCATCGATGCGGATAAACTGGCTTGGGTAATGGACCTGAAAAACAATCACCGTGGCCGGATCTCTGCGTATGCCGACCATTTTGAAGGAGCATATTTTTACGAAGGGCAACGCCCCTGGGGAGTGAAAGCCGATATTGCCTTGCCTTGCGCTACGCAAAACGAGCTGAACAAAGAAGAAGCCAACAGCCTTATAGCCAACGGTTGTATTTGTGTGGCCGAAGGAGCAAACATGCCTTCAACTCCGGATGCAATTGCTGCGTTCCATGCGGCTAAGATCCTCTTCTCTCCGGGTAAAGCCTCTAATGCCGGCGGTGTGGCCACTTCCGGTTTGGAGATGAGCCAGAACGCACTTCGCCTGGCCTGGACACGAGAGGAAGTAGATGAAAAATTGCGCAACATCATGAAAAGTATCCACACCGCATGTGTGGAGTACGGAACCGATGGCGATTTTGTGGACTATGTTCGCGGAGCCAACCTCGCCGGATTCGTAAAAGTAGCAGATGCTATGCTTGACCAGGGTGTGGTTTAAGAATACACGATCTTTATCTTATCGAAAGCACTCCGGTTGTTAGGATCGGGGTGCTTTTTTAGTGTGCCCGGCATGGGCAATGGCTTTAGGGTTTAAGTCCCGAACGCGCCTTTGTAGTGGGAGGTATTCGTCAAAGGTAAGGGTGTCCTTCGCGAGGAGGGATCCGAAGGAATGGTTTCTCCATTTATTATTCTTCTGCCAAAAAGAACACGAAGTTCAAGTTCACCGGTAAGGCACGGCCTTTTTTTGAGATCAAATCCGAAAAGCCGCAAAGCGGGGGGAGCAATATACGATGACGACCAGCATGTGGGTTCGTTTGTCGGAATAATAAGCCCCTAAAACCATTGCTCATGCCGGGCACACTATGCAAACCCCACGCATTTTACATATTTCTGCGGTACTGGCCACCAACCGCAAACATGGCATGGGTGATCTGGCCTAGCGAACAACATTTACAGGCTTCGATGAGTTCTTCGAAAATGTTTTCATTTTGAACCGCGGCACGTTGTATCCGTTGAATGGCTTCTTTGGCTTTATCTGCTTGTGCCTGATGCAAAGCGTGCAACATGTCTATTTGGTATTCTTTTTCTTTTTTCGTTGCCCGAATTACTTCTTGCGGAGCCAGGGTGGGTGATCCTTTTGAACTGAGAAAGGTATTTACACCGATAATCGGGAATTCGCCGTTGTGTTTAAGCGTTTCGTAATACAAGCTTTCTTCCTGGATCTTGCTGCGTTGGTACATCGTTTCCATCGCACCCAGCACTCCTCCGCGTTCGGTAATGCGATCGAACTCGGCATATACGGCTTCTTCCACCAGATCGGTGAGTTCCTCAATGATGAAAGAACCCTGCATCGGATTCTCATTTTTCGCCAACCCCAGCTCTCGGTTGATGATCAGCTGAATGGCCATTGCCCGGCGCACCGACTCTTCCGTGGGAGTGGTAATGGCTTCATCATAAGCATTGGTATGCAAACTGTTGCAGTTATCATAAATCGCATAAAGCGCTTGCAATGTAGTTCGGATATCATTAAAATCAATTTCCTGGGCGTGCAAGGAGCGGCCTGAAGTTTGAATGTGGTATTTCAACATTTGGGCCCGGGCATTGGCGCCATACTTATTCTTCAGCGCTTTGGCCCATAAGCGGCGTGCAACGCGCCCGATCACGGCGTATTCCGGGTCAATTCCATTGGAGAAGAAAAAGGAGAGGTTAGGACCAAATTTATTGATGTCCATACCTCGGCTCAGGTAGTATTCTACATAGGTAAACCCGTTGGCCAGGGTAAAGGCCAGCTGTGTAATGGGATTTGCCCCTGCTTCCGCGATGTGATAGCCGGAGATGGAAACCGAATAGAAGTTCCGGATCGCATTTTCGATGAAGTATTCCTGTACATCCCCCATCAGCCGCAAGGCGTACTCCGTAGAGAAAATACAGGTATTTTGTGCTTGGTCTTCTTTCAGGATATCTGCCTGAATGGTTCCGCGAATTTTGGTGAGTGTTTCCGCTTTAATGGCAGCATATACCTCTGCGGGGAGTACTTCATCTCCGGTAGTTCCGAGTAGCATTAAACCCAACCCGTTGTTGCCTTCCGGCAAATCGCCCTGGTATTGCGGGCGAGCTATGCCTTTGGCTTTGTACCAGGTTTCAATTTTTGCTTTTGTTTCTGTTTCGAGGTTATTTTTCCGGATGTACAATTCGCATTGTTGATCGATGGCCACATTCAGAAAGAACCCAAGTAACATAGGCGCCGGTCCGTTGATTGTCATGGAAACCGATGTTTTAGGGTCGGCCAAGTCAAAACCGGAATACAGTTTTTTAGCATCGTCCAAACAACAGATCGAAACTCCTGCATTTCCGATCTTACCATATATATCCGGTCGCCAGCTGGGATCATTTCCATAAAGGGTTACCGAATCAAAAGCAGTAGACAAGCGTTTTGCGGGCATGCCTGCACTCACATAATGAAAACGGCGGTTGGTTCTTTCCGGGCCACCTTCTCCGGCGAACATCCGGGTTGGATCTTCTCCTATCCGTTTAAAAGGAAACAACCCTGCTGTGTAAGGAAACTCTCCGGGCACATTTTCCTGCAAAGCCCAACGGAGCCGGTCTCCCCAACCTTCGAAACGAGGTAAAATTACTTTTGGGATATCGGTTTGAGACAATGACTTGGAGTGGGTATCGATCCTGATCTCTTTGTTGCGTACTTTAAAAATGTATTGAGGTGCTTTGTAACGGGCTACTTTCTCGTCCCAACCATCGATGATCTGCCAATTGTGCGGATCAAGGTCCATCTTAACCTGTTCCAGGATTTCCTGCAATGCTTTCGCCAGGTGTTTTTTGTCTTCTGCTCCGGTATCCTCCAAGGCAGTGATGGTTTGCCTTAGCCCATACAGTTTGTTGGCCACCACCACTTGATCCTGCACCCATTTATCGTAAGCACGGTTGTTTTCCGAAATCTCCGAAAGGTAGCGGGTGCGATGGGGGGGGATCACAAAAATTTTCTCCGACTCTTTTTCGGAAACCATTGCTTTTGAAACAAGATCGGCTCCTGTTTTCTCCGCTATTTTGTTCATCAGGTTCCGATAAAGCCGGTTCGTTCCCGGATCATTAAACTGACTTGCTATGGTGCCATAAACCGGAATTTTCTCATCGGGCATGTCCCATAACTGGTGGTTCCGTTTGTATTGTTTTTTTACATCGCGGATGGCATCGAGTGCTCCGCGTTTGTCGAATTTATTGATGGCCACGATATCGGCAAAGTCGAGCATATCGATTTTTTCCAACTGTGTGGCAGCACCAAACTCAGGCGTCATGATGTATAAGCTCACATCCGAATGGTCCAGGATCTCTGTGTCGGATTGACCAATTCCGGAGGTTTCCAGAATGATCAGATCAAAATGGGCTGCTTTCAGAATATTGAGGGTCTCTTTTATATGCTTAGACAGTGCCAGATTGCTTTGTCGGGTAGCCAGCGAACGCATATAAACCTGAGCATGGTGAATGGCATTCATCCGTATACGATCGCCCAAAAGTGCTCCTCCGGTTCTTTTTTTCGAAGGGTCAACCGAAACGATGGCGAGGTTTTTATCTTCAAAATCCAGCACAAATCGGCGCACCAGCTCATCTACCATAGAGGATTTTCCAGCCCCTCCTGTTCCGGTAATTCCAAGAATGGGTGTATCGGCTTTGGAGGCTATTTCATGTACCCTGTCGAGATCGGCTTTGCTTTCTTCGGGAAAGTTTTCGGCTGCCGAAATGAGGCGAGCAATGCTTTTCACATTTCGTTCTTCCAGTTGGTCCACTTCTCCGTTTAAACCTTGGCCTGTAGCAAAATCACAACGTTCGAGCATGTCATTGATCATTCCCTGAAGGCCCATTCTCCGGCCATCGTCCGGATGGTATAAGCGTTCTACTCCATAAGCATGCAATGCGTTGATCTCTTCCGGCAGAATGGTTCCGCCACCTCCGCCAAAAATGCGGATCTGTCCGGCCTCTTTTTCTTTTAGCAGATCGTGCATGTATTTGAAATACTCCATGTGTCCTCCCTGGTAGGAAGTTATGGCAATGGCCTGAACATCTTCCTGAATGGCACAATTTACCACGTCTTCCACACTTCTGTCGTGCCCAAGGTGGATCACCTCTGCTCCGGTAGATTGTATGATCCGACGCATGATGTTGATCGCGGCATCGTGCCCGTCAAAGAGCGATGCAGCGGTAACAATCCTGATTTTATGTTTGGGTTGGTAGGGGGTGATCTTTTCCATTTCCGTTCGATCTTAATTAACACCCGAAAGCCGCATACAAGTACAACTCGGGGGGAACTGCAAATATAGCCATTCGTGGCCGTTTCAAAACATCAAACCGGATCGGCTTGTTTCCGTCTTTTGCAAAGTTACTGCAACCAGATCCCGATTTTTTTTTAATCCCTTTCCGAGCATTCGGTACTATGTAAGCAGCAAGTCGAGCATTACCGAGATTTATTGGCCCATCCACAAGGAAAACTTCGCGGCATTTATTGCACCATGTAAAACAAGCAGGAGATCGGAAAAATCACCTTCCGTACCTTTCGGGATTATAGAAAAAGAGCTGTTAGCATACGAGCCGGCTATAATGAACAACGTGTATTTGCCACTTTCGGCAAAAAAAATCGCATCTGATTTTTATCTATCTGGCGTAACCAAAAACACACGTCAAATATACTTAATCCGTTTTTTGTCAATGAGTTAACATATTTCATAGGTGCCTTATCGAACTTTTCAGACTTAAGGAGGGAGAAAAAAAATTTGCGAGTGATTATAACAATCACTACATTTATGACATCTTAAGAAGGGCATTTTTAAGACTACAAACTACAAACTACAAAAAAAATATGAAAAATCACTTTTTGTGGCTTATCCTGCTTTCGCTATGGCTGGGCCCGGTGTCAGACACTCAGCTCTACGAAGCTTGACTTTAATTCATAATATTTTCATCCTTGTGTTCTGCTATTGAGGGCAGTGTAATGCTCTTATAAATCTTAATTTTGTTTAGTTCATTTAATTGGATTTGTTCGAATAGTGTGAAATATCTCTACAGGATGTGTTGGCTTTAAGGACGCTTTCATTCCGAAAATATAATGAAAGTACTTCTACTGTGTTTATTTATTAATAGGCTCAGGTTAAAAATCTTAAACTACAAATGGTATTATTTTTGAAATGAAAGCCTCATCTTTATTAGACTTTTAGAAAATTTATTAAATCAATAAGCGGTCTCATTTCAAATGCAGTAAAAATTAAACTTTACAATTATCAAACTAAAATTAAATGTCATGAAACTTTTTTATAAACAATTGGGA
>CALLUQ010000178.1 GCA_938010565.1 uncultured Flavobacteriales bacterium | reverse complement strand
GCAAAATAATCATTCCGCTGTGTGTCTAAAAATTAGACATGGATGTTTCATCAAGTCTTTGACCAGTTTCCCCCTTGAATATCAGAAAAGATAACTTTTCTTTGATGGTTTAAACCTGCGTTCTCACAAATTCCGCCTTTTGACGGTATGAGCTGAAGCACTGCATCATCAAGTTATATAGTAGGAAAAGCACAAGAAAGCCCGTTACCGGAACCCATCATTGCGCTTGTTTGAAAAAGCACCTTGTAAAAGACCGGTCAACCGGTTGGGTGCTGGCTTGCCTAGGTTAGGAGTTAGGAGTGATGGGGTATGTGGTGCTTGTTTTCAGGCCGCATCTTTGGGATTTTCGGTGGTCCGTAAAATGGAAACGTTGCGTTGGCACATCTTGGGTAAGCGGATGTTTTTACGGGGATGTCCTGCCGAAAAGAAGTTTCGGTACGCATGGATGAAAATGCGTTCCTGTTGGGCAATAGGAAGCCATACTACTCTAAATTTAAATGCGTTTGCCCTGCGTTGTATCCCCCTTATCTATTCATCGGCCTGAGCTGTTGTGCGGGGTATCCACTGTACTATGCAGTGATCGAAACGACCCCGGCCCCGCCTTCCCCCTTTGATCCTTCCCGATCAATTTTCACCACCGGAACCGGACGAAGGAACCTGATCGGTACTGTCCGGATCATCCGGCACCACCTCGCCGGTCCGATTCGGAAAGGCAATAGCATCAATTTTGGCCCGGATGATGTAGGCGTTGGGATACTTGCTTTTGATCTCTTTCAAAAACCTCATCGATTCCAGGCGGGTGCGGAAATTACCAACCGTTACCAGGAAATTGGGCTCCAGATATTCCACATACACTTTCCGATCGTCCCGGTTCTGAAGAAAACGGGTTTTGTTCGATTTGGCATTTGCACTGCTTTTGCCCCGATAGATCAACACCCGATAACCGGTGCGTTTGCCAAGGCGGTTGTATTCTTTCCGAAGGGAATCAATGTACGGATTGGTCGTCACTATTTTTACATCCCCCATTCCGCCCGACGCCGGTTGAAAGACCAATTTTACTCGATTGGTATCGGGTTCCGCTTTCACTTGGTTGGTGTCGGGTTCCACTCGGAGTTGGTCCGCCTTTTTAGGAAGGTAAATTTTCCAGTTATCGTTATCCTTTTGTATCGAATCGGTTTGTGCCGACAAACCAACAGCATAAAATAGGACGGTGAAAAGAAGAAGTGTGCGCATGAAAGCGATTGTTAATGCCCCCAAAATTAACTTTTTGTATCCACATTGAAAAACACTAAAAACGTGCCATACCCTATTTACACCTTCGGAACGACTCATTCTATAAAGGCAGTTGAAATACCATAGTAATAAGGTATGGGTCGCAGGATAGAATATTTTCCGGGAAAACCAACAATGACAGCATAAAATAACATTATTTAGAATAGTTATAAATTAGGTCGCCCGGTCTTTATTTCCCTTTCAAAGTAATAACGGCTCAAGTATTGTGTTAAATTTGCGCTCGATAAAGTAACCTGTCATTAATGCGTTTCAGGTAATCATAGCGCTTTATGAGGATTGACTATTTCAGGATATTGAAACTAAAAGGACTTACGACGACTGTCGTCCTTTTTTCATGTTTTACCATGTTAACTTTCAGTGCGCATGCGCAGCTGGATTCAACCAAGATTACCGTAGAAAGCGGGAAGAAGATCTTTGAGGCAAGTTGTGCTACTTGTCACTCATCTTGTCCCGATGAGGTGATCACAGGTCCTTCGCTTTTTGGCGTGGCCGATAGGTGGAGCGAAGCAGGCTTGTCACGGGAGTTGCTCAGGCTGTGGGTGCAAAATCCCAATGCAGCCAAAGCATCCGGAGAAAAATACATCAACACCCTCTGGACGGAATGGGTAGATAGGCGGGCTGCCGGTGTGATGACTGCCCAAGCGGTTTCCGACGAAGATGTGGAGTCGATATTGGCGTACTTGGACACCAAGCCTTGTAAACCCAAAGCAGAAGGAGGCGGGTGCCCTCCTCAGGTATTGCCGGAAGAAGAAGAAAGTGTTTCTCTTTGGATGTACATAACGCTTTTCCTGTTGCTTGTACTCATTTTTGGAGCTGCCGGTGTACGCCGTCAGTTAAAATATGCCAACCTCAAAAAAGAGGGCATTCACTACGATGAGATGCCATCTTATATGGATGAGTTGAAAATGCTCATTGGAAACAACCGAAAACTATTTTCCGTTATCGTGCTTTTGTTGGTTGCCTTTGGTGCAAAAGACATTTGGTACACGTTGAAAGATGTGGGAGTTTATGGTGGGCACGATTACAATACCGGGTTGAACTATCGTCCGGAGCAACCCATCGATTTTTCGCATAAAATCCATGCAGGATGCAACGAGATCGAATGTGTATACTGCCACTCATCGGCAGAAAAAGGAAAACACGCAGAGATTCCGTCATCAAATGTGTGTATGAATTGCCACAAGCACATCAAAAAAGGGAAACGTGAAAATTCGGAGCAAGAGATCCAAAAGATCTACGATGCTGTTGGCTTTAATGCCGATACGAAAACATACGGTGAAGAAGGCGAACCCATAAAATGGGTGAAGGTACACAACCTGCCGGATCACGTTTACTTCAATCACTCTCAACACGTTGTGGTAGCCGGCATCGAATGTCAGGAATGCCATGGCCCGGTTGAGGAAATGGATGTGGTGGAACAAGTTGCACCGCTCACCATGGGATGGTGTATCAACTGCCACAACGAAACCGAAGTGGCTTACAAAGAAAATGGCTATTACAAGGAAATGCACAAGCGCTTTACCAAGGATGATCTCCGCAAATTCCTTGAGGATAAGAAGATCACTGCCCGTGAGATGGGTGGATGGGAATGTGCGAAGTGTCATTATTAATCCTCCTCTTTGGCTTTAGGATATGGGTAATACAAAAAAATACTGGAAGAGCCCTGAAGAACTGATCGGCGACAAAAAATTCCTGAAGGAACAGGAAAATGAGTTCCCGAAAGAAATGTCTATCGATGAGTTTATCGGTGACGAAAAAGTTCAACAGGCTGGTACCAACCGTCGGGATTTCCTGAAATTCCTCGGGTTCAGTGTCGGAGCAGCAACGCTTGCCGCATGTGAAACACCGGTCATCCGTTCCATCCCTTATGTGAACAAACCCGAAGAAATTACTCCGGGAGTTGCCAACTGGTATGCATCGACTTATTCTGATGGCAATGACTTTGCCAACATATTGGTGAAAACCCGTGAAGGACGCCCTATTCACATTATGGGCAATACTTCCACCGGTATTTTAACCGGAGGCATTAACCCCCGGATCAACTCATCGGTTCTCGACTTATATAACGATAAACGCCTGAAATGGCCCAAGATGCAGCAAGAACCTGCATCCTGGTCTAAAGTAGATGCAGGCATCGTTCAGCACCTTAGTAAGCTAGATGCAGGTGCAAAGGTTCGCATTCTTTCCGGTTCCATTATCAGTCCCTCCATGCGGGCTGCTATCGATCAATTTAAAGCCAAATGGGGGGGAGCATCCGCTACCAACCCTATCGGCGGTCAGATGGCTGCTTCAACGGGAATGTTGGGCGGAGGAGCAAACATCGAACACGTTTCCTACGATCCGATCTCTTACAACGGAATGCGTATCGCCAACAAAGAAAACTTTGGTATAGACGGTATTGCCAATTACGATTTTAGCAAAGCCAAAACAATTGTTAGCATAGGAGCCGATTTTTTGGCGAATTGGTTGTTGGGCAACCAATACCCCGGACAGTGGGCTGAAGGCCGGGATCCAAAGGGCGAAATGTCCAAGCACTTCCAGTTTGAAACCATTATGTCGGTTTCGGGAGCAAATGCCGATGTACGTGTGCCCATCAAACCTTCTCAGGAAGGGGCTGTTGTTGCAGCAATATGCAATAAACTGGGTGGCTCTGTTAGCGGAGGCGGCAACCTTGATCCGGATACTGTCGCGAAAGTAGACCAAGCCGTAAAAGCTTTAAAAGCGAACCGTGGTCGCTCTTTGGTGGTTGCCGGATCCAACGATAAAAACATTCAATCCGTTGTCAATAAGATCAATGTTATGTTGGAGAACTACGGTTCAACCATCGATCTCGACAACGCTTTGACCATCAAACAAGGAGACGACAAAGCAGTGGACGAACTGATCACTGCGGTAACCAAAGGTGAAATAGATACCCTGTTTATTTGTGGAGTGAACCCGGTTTACAGCCACCCGCGTGGGGCCGAACTGGCAAAAGCACTCCAAGACGGAAAAGTAAAAATGGCGGTTTCTTTTTCCATGTTCGAGGATGAAACAGCAACCAATTGCCATTTCATCGCTCCGGACAACCACTACCTCGAATCTTGGATGGATTATGAAATTATGCCGGACAATTACGCGATTGTGCAACCGGTGATCAGTCCATTACACGACTCGCGTCAGGCAGCTTCGAGTTTCCTGAAATGGTGTGGCGAAAGCACCGATTTTCTTGCTTTTATGCAAGACTACTGGAGAAACAACATTTACACCGGGGTCGATTTTACCGCCTACTGGAACCAAACGATACACGATGGCGGTGTAAGCAATCATAAAGCAACCCCATCCGGAAAAACCCACAACGGAACGCTGATGACTATTCCTGCCATGGAAGGAGAGGGCGATACCGAAGTGGTATTTTATGTAGATGCCTCTATGGGCGATGGCACACAAGCCGCCAACCCATGGTTGCAGGAAATGCCCGACCCGATCTCCAAGGTAACTTGGGATAACTACATCACCATGAATCCGAAAGATGCGGAAAGCAGAGGGTTTAACCTTTTGATCGGTCAGGAACGTCCCGCATCCGTAGCCACCATCCATGTAAACGGACAATCCATGTGGCTGCCGGTTTATCCTTCGCCCGGGCAAACCATCGGAACCATCGGTGTAGCCATGGGATATGGTCGTACTGCCGGGGCCGATAAGATCGGAGGAGCTGCTTACCATTACGCCCGTTATGGCGCCCCTGTTTTGGATACTAATGGCAACCACCAGGCCGTAGGGAAAAACGTGGCCCCGATGACCCGGTTAGCGGCTGATACCATGTGTTATACGGGAACGGGAACCGTAACCGCCGAAACCATGACGTACGATCTGGCCTGTACCCAAACCCATCACACGGTAATGGGACGTACTTCCATATTGCGTGAAACGGAGATCAATGTTTATAAATCCGGAGACAAACAGCAATTCAACCCGGAGCATTTACTGGCACGCCACGAACACGGCAAAACCGTAAAAACTCCGATTAAAGATATTGACCTTTGGGATGCACACCCGGTAGAGAAGGTAGGCCACCGCTGGGGATTGTCCATCGATCTGAATACCTGTACCGGTTGCGGCACCTGTATTACAGCCTGCAACTCTGAGAACAACATTTCAGTGGTGGGTAAAGACGAAGTATGGCGTTCGCGCGATATGCACTGGATGCGTCTGGACCGGTATTACTCCACGGACGATGATGCCGGACACAGAGAATGGAAAGAAACAGGAGATGGCGATTTCACCTATAAAGGATTGGAAAAACCATCCTACTATCCAAAAGTAACCTTTGTTCCGATGATGTGCCAGCACTGCAACCATGCTCCTTGTGAGACGGTTTGTCCGGTAGCGGCCACCACACATAGCAACGAAGGTTTAAACCAGATGACTTACAACCGTTGTATCGGTACCCGTTACTGCGCGAACAACTGTCCGTTTAAAGTACGCCGATTCAACTGGTTCAATTATCAGAACAACGAAAGGTTTACAGGAGTTAATCCTGCGCAAAGCGATCTGGGCCGTATGGTCCTTAATCCGGATGTAGTGGTACGTTCCCGTGGTGTAATGGAGAAATGTAGCATGTGTGTACAAAACATCCAGGCAGGTAAACTGCAAGCCCGGAAAGAAAGCCGTGGTGTAATGGATGGAGAAATTCAGACGGCTTGTTCTTCGGGATGCCCTACAAATGCCATTACATTTGGAGATTACAACGACGAAACATCCATGATCGCCGAACACAGTGCCAGCGACAGAGCCTACTATATGCTCGAAGAAGTGGGTGTTCGCCCTAACATCACCTATATGGTGAAAGTACGAAATACAGAAGGAAAGGTGCCTGTTGCAGCTGAAACATCAGCCGTTCCGGCAACCGATCATTCGGACCGTACACATTAATTTTGAAGTTGAAGGTTATAATAATGAACAGGAATGCTGCATAAGGAAGCTGCAATACGGGAGCCTCTCATTTTAGGACAGAAATCCTATCACGATATTACCGAGGATATCTGCAAGCCAATTGAGAACCCGGCACCGAAAAGTTGGTACATCATGATCACGATCTCAGGGCTCGTTGCCCTGTGGGGAGTAGGGTGTATCCTTTATTTGTTAGGAACGGGTATCGGAGTTTGGGGGTTGAACAAAACCATTGGATGGGCATGGGATATCACCAACTTTGTATGGTGGGTAGGTATTGGCCATGCCGGTACCCTGATCTCTGCTGTGTTATTGTTGTTCCGCCAGAAATGGCGGATGGCGGTTAACCGTTCGGCAGAAGCCATGACCATCTTTGCCGTAATGATGGCGGCCCTTTTCCCTGGTATTCATATGGGGCGCATCTGGGTAGCCTATTGGGTACTTCCGTTGCCCAACCAATTCGGCTCACTCTGGGTGAACTTCAACTCCCCGCTGCTATGGGATGTATTTGCGATATCCACCTATTTTACCGTATCGCTTGTGTTCTGGTACATTGGTTTGATTCCCGACTTTGCAACCATTCGCGATCGGCTGAAAAAACCACTTCCAA
The DNA here is from genome assembly GCA_938010565.1 of uncultured Flavobacteriales bacterium. GTDB lineage: Bacteria > Bacteroidota > Bacteroidia > Flavobacteriales_D > CALLUQ01 > CALLUQ01. Next base: position 11,166 of record CALLUQ010000178.1, on the reverse strand, counting down.
AGAAAATTTATGGCATACTGAGTTTCGGGTGGACAGGAAATGCAAAAGCCTGGAACCGTTTCGAACTGGTTTCCCTTGTGTTGGCGGGTGTTGCCACTCCACTGGTATTCTCCGTACACTCCATTGTATCGATGGATTTTGCCACTTCCGTAATTCCGGGATGGCATACCACCATTTTCCCTCCTTACTTTGTGTCGGGTGCAGTATTTTCCGGTTTTGCGATGGTATTAACTCTGCTTCTGGTGATGCGCAAAGCCATGCGCCTCGAAGCTTACATTACGGTGAAGCATGTGGAATACATGAATATTGTGATCATTGTAACCGGTTCCATTGTAGGGGTTGCTTACCTTTCGGAGCTTTTCATCTCCTGGTATTCGGGAGTGGAGTATGAAAGTTATGCCTTCCTGAACCGGGCCACCGGCGATTATTGGTGGGCCTACTTCTGGATGATGACGTGTAATGTGGTTTCACCGCAACTTTTCTGGTTCAAAAAGATACGAACCAGCCTTACGATCACCTTCGTGGTATCCATCTTTATTAACATTGGGATGTGGTTCGAACGTTTTGTGATCATCATGTCGCTCAATCGGGATTTTGTTCCCTCATCATGGTCGATGTTTTATCCTACTTTTGTAGACATTGGGATCTTTGTGGGTACCATCGGCATCTTCTTTACCCTTTTCCTGCTTTTTGCACGATTTTTTCCGGTTTTGGCACTGAACGAATTAAAAACCATCCTTAAATCTTCGGGCGAATATTATAAAGGTCTGCCATCAGACCACCCTGCATTAACCGGAAGCAACGGAAAAACAAAGATGGAAGACAATGGCACAAACGAAGAACAACAACCATAATAATAGAGCATGGCAGATAAAGTAATATATGCGATGTATGACGATGAGCAGATCTTGCTTCGCGGAGCAGAAAAACTCGTTGAAAAAGGGGTGAAAGTGAAAGATGTATTTTCTCCTTTTCCCATCCATGGGCTGGATCCGGTTATCGGAGTGAAAAACACCCGATTGGGCATAGCTTCTTTTATGTTTGGTTGTATGGGAGTTTCCCTCGCATTGTTGGGAATGTATTATTTCATGATCCAGGATTGGCCGATGAACATTGGTGGTAAACCAAGCATGGCTTTGTACATGAACATCCCGTCGTTTATTCCGGTAACCTTTGAGTTTACCGTATTCTGTGCCGCACACGGCATGGCTTTAACGTATTTGTTGGTGAACAAAACCTTACCCGGTATGCCCGCAAGAAACCCGGATCCGCGAACCACCGATGATAAATTTGTAATGGAGCTTCGTGCTTCGGAAAACCATGCCTGGACTCCCGGTGAGCTTACTGCAATGCTGGAAAGCACAGGTGCCATCGAATTGGACCAAAAGGATATTTAGATCAGGAAAACCGTTGTATTAATGAAACGCAACTTTACATACCCTGTCGTTCTTGGAGCAGCTGCTTTAATGTTGGCCGTTTCGTGTACTACTGAAGAGGCCAGCCCCGGGTTAGAGTATATGCCAGACATGTACCGCTCTCCGGCCATAGAAGCTTATGTAGATTACGGTCAGGATCCGTATTACATAGGAGATTCGCTTGCTATTGCTCAGCGCAACACGCCGTCGGCCCGTAAACCGGTAAAAGGAACCATTCCGTTTTCGACGGATGCAGATAAAGCATGGGAAAATTTCCCTTACATGTATGCTAATTCGGCTGCCGGTTACGATTCTGCGGGTGCATTTTTGAAAAACCCTGTTCCGCTTACCGTTGCCAATCTCAATGCCGGAAAGACCATCTACGATAAGTTTTGCGACCACTGCCACGGAAAAGAAGGTGGCGGCGATGGCAAGATCGTAACCAACGGCAATTTTCCACCTGTACCGGCTTACAACTCCATTGCAGGATTAACGGAAGGCAAAATGTTCCATACCCTTACTTATGGGAAAGGCAACATGGGGTCGCATGCTTCTCAGTTAACTAAAAAAGAGCGCTGGCAGATCATTCAATATGTTAAGATATTGCAAACCGGTAAGAAATTACCCGAGGTGCTGGCTTCTCTGGAAACCAGTGCAGCAACTCCCGCAATAACGGGGGCTGCCATTGTTCCGGAAACGGATCATAGTGCAGACCACGATAATAACCACGAGTAAGAATTTATAGAAGACTCTCAGTAGAACGACAATATTAAGCCATTCAAGATGGAATTCACTTTCTCGAATAAAGCCAAAATGTTCACCTATACGCTCGTAATCATCGGAGCGATCTTCTTAGGAGTTGATTTGGTTGTAAATGGATTTGACGGGCAAAGATTTTGGGCCAACCTTTACACGTGTGGCTTTTTCTTCTTTGCCATTTCACTCGGAGCATTGTTCTTCATTGCTTTACAGTATGTCACCGAATCGGCCTGGGCAGTATTGATTAAAAGAGTATTTGAAGGGGTAATGTCCTTCCTGCCCATAGGGCTGGCAGTCATTCTTCTGGTACTGGTAGCCGGTTTTTTCCATGGGCACCACCTGTTCCACTGGATGAACCCCGATGTTTACACCGTTGGCCATGAAGATTTTGACCTGATCATTGCCAACAAAACTCCTTATTTGGGAGTAGGTGGCGATTCGTGGTTCTTTTGGCTGCGTACCCTTGTTTATACTGCTACGTTCCTTATTTTCCTTGTATTGTTCCGCAAATGGAGCCTTCAGGAAGATCAGAAAGGTGGTTTGGCCACACATTTTAAAATGTATCGGCGCGGTGCGCTTTTCCTGGTATTCTTTTCCGTATTCTCCACCACCCTTTCCTGGGATTGGCTGATGAGTATTGATACCCACTGGTTCTCCACCCTGTACGGTTGGTATATTTTCTCCGGGATGTGGGTCTCTGCAACCATCGTAACCCTGATGTTTGTTATCTACCTCAAAGGAAAAGGCTATCTGCCCAATGTGAATGAAAACCACATCCACGATATGGGCAAGTGGATGTTTGCCATTAGCATCTTGTGGAGCTACCTCTGGTTCTCTCAGTTTATGTTGATCTGGTATTCGAATATTCCCGAAGAAGTAACGTATTTCCTTGATCGTTGGGAAAATTATAAAATTCCTTACATGACGATGTTCTTTGTGAACCTTTTGTTTCCATTGCTCATTCTCATGTCAAGAGATGCAAAACGAAACAACAAGTTTTTGATTGTGACCGGATTGATTATTCTTTGTGGTCATTTTGTAGATATTTTTATTGTGATCATGCCAGGAACGATGTTCGGACACTGGCACTTTAGCTTCCTTGAAGTAGGGATGTTCCTCCTTTTCGCCGGGATATTTGTTCACACCGTATTGCGCACTTTAGCCAAAGCGCCGCTTACTCCGGTGAATCATCCATACCTTGATGAAGCCATACATTTTCACCAGTAAAAAAAGACTTTTAAACACGCATTAAAGGCAAAGATTAAAAGAGAGAGAACTCATGGCAAAGTTTCTGGCAGTAGTGATCGTTATTCTAGCTGTTGTAGCCATTGGCCAACTGGCTCGTGTTTACGACCTCACAAGAGATCTTAGAGGAAAACGCGAGGAAGATATCAGTCCGCGTGACAACAAACTGAATGCAAACCTGATGATTGTTTTCATGTTGGTGTTCTTCGTTACTACCATCTGGCAGATCATTGAATTTGGCATTACCCTTCCGGAATCGGCCTCCGAACACGGTGTTGCACTGGATAACTTGTTGAATTTTAACTTTATCATTGTATTGGCCGTATTTTTCTTTTGCAATGCGCTGTTGTTCGGCTTTGCCCGTAAATACTACCATCGCGAAGATCGGAAAGCCCTTTACTTCCCGCACAACAACAAACTGGAAATGCTCTGGACCGTTGTGCCTGCTGTGGTATTGGCCGTTATCATCATTTATGGTTTAAAAACCTGGCAAGACATTACCGATCTGGAAGGAGATCCGGATAACATTGTTGTTGAATTATATTCCAAACAATTCGATTGGACTGCCCGTTACGGCGGAGCCGATAACGAACTGGGAGATTTTAATTACCTCCTTACCGGAATGAGCGGAAACCCGCTTGGACTGATCTCCAAAGAACACCTCGAAAAGCAGTTCAATGCGTTTGTTCGCTTGGCAAAGCTGAACGAACAAAAATTGGCTACACACAACGTTTGTGATTCTTGTGACGTGAAAGTTCGGAACATTGAAATGGCGCTGAACAAAATTGCCACCTGGACCCACAAAAAGAATGAAAGTGTACTCGAAGCTTTGATCGAAGGCGAGAAACACCACGGGGCACATGGCGGTCATGGTAACGCCCACGGAGAAGGAACGACACACCAGGAACATGATGTAACCGAAGGTAGCGGGTCCGGGAACGAAGCAGACCATGCGCACCATGGAGATCATGGGCACGGGCACGGTGCACCTGAACGGGAGCATTTGGGGAACATCCATCCTTACCTCGAAATGTGGTACAGTGATCAAGCCCATGGCGTTGAGAAATTGAAGCAGATGGTGATGGAGTGCAAGAAGATCATTGCAGCGCATGGCTTGGGCATTATGGGCACGGAAGAATACGCCATGGCGGCTGCCGATCACAAACGTTATACCCGTTTTGCCGCACGCATTAAAAAAATGCAGGGCCGCCACGTACGCATCCCTTACAACATCGGCACCGATGATGTCATTGTAATCGGAGAATTTTTGCTGCCGGTTGACAGAGAAGTACAGTTTCTGATGCGTTCGAAAGATGTCATCCATTCTGCTTACATGCCTCATTTCCGTGCTCAGATGAACACCGTACCGGGCATGATAACACCATTTCGTTTTACGCCCACCATCACTACCCGTGAGATGCAGGAAAAACTGGATGATCCGAACTTTGAATATTACCTGCTTTGCAACAAAATTTGCGGAGCCAACCATTACAACATGAAAATGAAGATCCGCGTGGTACCTCAGAAAGAGTACGACGACTGGATGAAAGAACAGGAAACTTTTGGCCTTGCAATTCAGGAAATAGCCGGAATTGATACGAAAACCGAAAATACCTTGGCAAGGGTGGAAACATCCGGAAATGAAGCACCAAACTACGCACCGGTAAACGGCAACGAAAATGCTGTTGCAAATGTCGAAGTGCCTTCAGGCGTTGAATTGCCGATCAACGGAAACAAGTAATTGGATAATAGAGAATATCGTTAATAAGATACTTAACAGGATATGGCTACTGTAACCGCTGCAGATCACGCACATCATCACCACCACGAAGAAAGCTTTGTTTCGAAGTTTATCTTCTCACAAGACCATAAGATGATTGCCAAGCAGTTCCTGATCACTGCTGTTATCATGGGTGTTATTGCCATGATGATGTCGATCTTTTTCCGCTTGCAACTGGGATGGCCCGATGAGTCTTTTGGAATTCTTGAAACCTTTTTGGGCGATAAATGGGGCGAAGGAGGAGTACTGAATAAAAACATGTACCTGGCGCTTGTCACCATTCATGGTACCATTATGGTTTTTTTCGTACTGACAGGCGGTCTGTCCGGAACTTTCTCCAACCTGCTCATCCCTCTTCAGATTGGCGCACGCGATATGGCATCCGGGTTCCTGAATATGCTTTCTTTCTGGTTTTTTGCATTGTCCAGCATCATTATGCTTTCTTCCTTGTTTGTTGAAACAGGACCGGCTTCTGCCGGATGGACCATCTATCCTCCTTTAAGTGCATTGCCGCAATCCATTCCGGGATCAGGAACGGGGATGACCCTTTGGTTGGTTTCCATGTCCATATTTGTAGCCTCTTCCCTTTTGGGTAGCCTGAACTACATTGTAACCATTCTCAACCTTCGGACAAAAGGAATGAAGATGACCCGTTTGCCATTGACCATCTGGGCCTTCTTTGTTACGGCCATTCTGGGGGTGTTGTCTTTCCCCGTACTATTGTCCGGTGTGGTATTGCTCATCATGGATCGCCTCATGGGAACCAGTTTCTATCTTTCCGATATTGTAATCGGAGATGAGATTCTTTCGCAAACAGGCGGTAGTCCTATTTTGTACCAGCATTTATTCTGGTTCCTGGGCCATCCCGAGGTATACATCGTTCTTTTGCCGGCCCTTGGCCTAAGTTCCGAGATCATATCGACCAATTCGCGCAAGCCTATTTTTGGTTACCGTGCCATGATCGGTTCCATTATAGCCATTGGTTTCCTTTCCTTTATTGTATGGGGACACCACATGTTCGTAACGGGTATGAACCCGTTTTTGGGATCGGTTTTCGTATTCACCACCCTTTTGATCGCAATCCCCTCTGCAGTAAAGGTGTTTAACTACATCACCACCATTTGGAAAGGCAATGTGAAATTTACACCGGCAATGTTGTTTTCCATCGGATTGGTATCCACCTTCATCACCGGAGGTGTAACGGGTATTATTCTCGCAGATTCGGCATTGGATATCAACATTCACGATACGTACTTCGTAGTCGGACACTTCCACATTGTGATGGGCATGTCGGCCATCTTCGGTATGTTTGCCGGAGTGTACCATTGGTTCCCGAAAATGTTCGGAAAGATGATGAACACCCGCCTGGGTTATTTCCACTTCTGGGGTACGATTGTATGCGGATACGGTGTTTTCTTTCCCATGCACTTTGTTGGATTGGCCGGAGCACCACGCCGTTATTATGAATACAGTGAATTCGAAATGTTCGACATTACGACGGACCTGAACGTGGTCATTTCGGTATTTGCCATTATAGGCGCAATCGTTCAGGTGTTGTTTTTGTGGAATTTTATTTACAGCATCTTTAAAGGACAACGCGCGGTACAAAACCCCTGGAAATCCAATACCCTTGAATGGACCACTCCGGTGGAGCATGTACACGGAAACTGGCCCGGTGCTATTCCGGAAGTACACCGCTGGCCTTACGACTACAGCAAGCCCGGAAAAGAAGAAGACTGGGTATCGCAGGTGGTTCCGCTCGAAGCAAATGAAGAAGAACATTGATCTTCCTCTTAAAAAGAATATACAAAAGGCCATCCGTTGCAACGGGTGGCCTTTTTTTTTAGGTGCGCCCGGCATGGGCAATGGCTTTAGGGTTCAAGTCCCGAACACGCCTTTATAGTGGGAAGTGTTAGCTAAAGGCAAGGGTGTCCTTCGCGAGGAGGAATCTGAAGGATGAACTTGCTATATTTCACCGGACAATAAGTTAAGCCCAACATTTAACTTTATTACAGATGACAAAAGGACGAAAAATTTATAGCAAGAGCTTTAAGCAAAAAGCAGTAGAGTGGATCGAAACATGGTACAATAAGCATCGAAGACACAACGCACTTAATAACTTGACCATCCATGAATTTGAATTAGTAACAAATCTCAAAAAGGTGGCTTAACTTGTTGCCCGGTTTTTTCTTGCAAGTCCACAGCATGGATGAGAATGTACGACCGACAAAAAAACAAAAACGAAGCATACTCCCCCATACGAGAAGCTTCGCAGAACAACAAATAAGACAAGAATTGTGTTGAAGGCCATTCATGCTGGAATGTGGTATCGGTTCTTCAGTCCTTTTTCACTAATTTTACCTCCTTTATAGAAAACAGATCTCAAAAACAATACAGCGTACTATGTCTACAGAAGTCGCCACCGATCCGTTCGGAATTCGTGAAGCTTTGGCCAGCCTTGGTATTAAAGCAGTAAACCACGGAACCTCAACAGGCAACAATTCCCAGGGAACCGGAGAAATATTTTCGTCTTATTCTCCGGCAGACGGACAGTTGATCGCCAAAGTGACCACCACTACTCCCGAAGAATATGAACAGGCCATACAGTCTGCCTCGGAAGCTTTCAAAATATGGCGTAAAATGCCTGCTCCGCAACGCGGAGAGATCGTTCGTCAGTTCGGTCAGCGCTTGCGCGAATTGAAAGAGCCGCTTGGCAAACTGGTTTCCTATGAAATGGGTAAATCGTATCAGGAAGGCCTTGGCGAAGTGCAGGAAATGATCGATATCTGCGATTTTGCAGTAGGGCTTTCCCGCCAGTTGCATGGCTTAACCATGCATTCCGAGCGTCCGGGCCACCGCATGTACGAGCAATACCACCCCCTTGGAATTGTCGGGATTATTTCGGCCTTCAACTTTCCGGTGGCGGTTTGGAGTTGGAACACTGCTCTTGCATGGGTTTGCGGAGATGTTTGTGTATGGAAACCCTCTGAAAAAACACCCATTTGCGGGGTGGCCTGCCAGAATATTGCTGCCGAAATATTTGCTGCCAATGGGCTTCCGGAAGGGCTCTCGGTACTCATCAACGGCAATTATACCGTAGGTGAAATGATGACCGGCGATGCTCGTATTCCTTTGGTTTCTGCTACCGGTTCTACCCGGATGGGGCGCGTGGTTGGTGCAAAAGTTGCCGAACGTTTCGGTCGTTCTCTTTTGGAGTTAGGTGGCAACAATGCCATCATTGTTACTCCAAATGCTGATATTGATATGACCATTATCGGTGCTTTGTTTGGCGCGGTAGGAACTGCCGGACAACGATGTACCACTACGCGACGCCTGATCATCCACGAAAGTATTTACGATCAGGTAAAAAATGCGCTTGTAAAAGCCTACGGCCAACTGAATATCGGAAATCCGCTTGATGAACACAACCACGTGGGACCGCTCATCGATAAAGATGCGGTGGCCAGTTACCGGCAAGCCCTTTCGGAAGTAGTGAAAGAAGGAGGACGTATTGCGGTAGAAGGAGGTGTATTGGAAGGCGAAGGTTACGAAAGCGGATGCTATGTGAAACCCGCCATTGCAGAAGCAAAAAAAGATTTTAAGATCGTTCGGCAAGAAACCTTTGCTCCGATACTTTACTTATTGAAATACAGCGAGCTTGACGAGGCTATCGACATGCAAAATGCCGTTCCTCAGGGCCTTTCTTCTGCCATTATGACCACCAATATGCGCGAAATGGAAACGTTCCTTTCGGCTGCGGGTTCGGATTGTGGCATTGCCAATGTGAACATCGGTACCAGTGGTGCCGAAATAGGCGGAGCATTTGGCGGTGAAAAAGAAACCGGTGGCGGGCGTGAATCCGGCTCCGATGCATGGAGAATTTACATGCGCCGTCAAACCAACACCATTAACTATTCCGATGAATTACCCCTTGCTCAGGGCATTAAGTTCGATTTGGGATAAATTGTAAAAAGATTATCTTTAAAGGCATCGGCACCTCCATTGATCAGGGGCCGGTGCTTTTTCTTTTTAAACCCATTGCTATGATGCGTTTTTGCAGCATGCTTTTTGTTTTCCTTGTGCTGATTTCCTGCGGAAGAAGTGGCATAGACCTGCCTGATGCACAATCCTCTCCCCAAAAGGTAGTGGAAGGATTTATACGTTTGTATCAGAAAAACCCTGTTTCCGCTTTGCAATTGGTACATCCGAAGGTCCAAAAAAAGCGACGGTTTGAACGCAATTGGACACGTTGGACGCAAATGATGAAAATAACCGGTTTCGGTATACGCGGTACCAGCCATAACAACACCAAGGTAAAAGCTTTCGTAAGATCGGCTGCGGAGCCCAGCGATGAAATCCACGAAGCGGAGTTGGATTTTGGGGTAAAGAAGGTGGATGGTTTGTGGTGGGTTTGGAATCTCCCGTTCTAATCTCTATACGGCGTTAAAAAAACAGTTTTGGCATTTGAGTTTCGGACAAAAGCGGAGTACAGAGCCCGAAAAGTAGTTTTGGTACTAAATCCACATTCCCAAACAGAGTTCTCATTTGCCGCAGAACAAATCCGCACAATCGTTGCGTATAAAGAACCATCGCCTTATCCCTTCGGGCCGGTGTTCGTTTTCTGTAATTTTTAAGACCTGTTGTGCGAACAAAAGCATCGGCCGGTTGCTTTTGTTCAACTTTCATTTGGTTTTTGTGCCCGTCAATTGTGAATAATAAATCCGCATGCAAAGCCTTATGGAATTGCTTCTGTTTTTTTATGCGGGAAGAGCAGGTTGGATAAGCCTGCAACACAGGCCGCCCCTTTCGGGAGGTGTGTGTGAAAAATCTGCCACAAATTGTAAACAACAAAACCACCGTTTGTAATACATGCAGGATAAAAGCAAGGCTTCCGGATGCATTGCAAAAAATAAAGCTGACCGCGCCAGCCAGCTTTATTTTGTTTTGGGTTTTAGGGTGAAAATTGGTATCTAATTCTTATTCATTTCGCAAAAAGACCGATCCGTATTTGAATGGCTTATATGCCAAAGGCGTAGAGATCGTTACACCGTTTCCGGTAAAAAAATATTGTGTTGATCTCTCTTTTCTTAAAGAACGCACTGCAATATCAGATAAAAGAATAGGATAAACTTACAAAAGGCTTAAAAAAGTGGATTTTATATGTTTATGAAAAAATTCATAAATAGCTGACTTACATGCAAATAAAAGATTCAATACGTGCTTTTTAAACAGCTTAATAGCTGCATTATAAGCCCTTTTTTATACCACAAAATATGGATTGAACCGTATCGGGCAGATTTTTTTAAGATGTATGGTGGTATCCCCGCTTGCTTTGCAGGTAAGGTTTGATATGCCGTTTGGAGTTGCCCGGGCCAAGGTTTTTTTCCAGCTTCCTTCATATTGTTCACGGGGTAAACGTTTTGCTCTGGTTTAACGTTTCCTGTAATCAGAGGCATATCCGGGGCGGATTGTCAGGAGAGAATGTGCAGGCCGACGCAATCGAGTAGGAAGATAGGGATTAATTCCCTATCTGTCCTCTCACACCACCCTGCGTACGGTTCCGTACAGGGCGGTTCATTAAGTAGATAATCCGTTTGAATACATTTCTGTTAATGAAATATAGCCTTTTTGCTTTAGTCGATCATTGGTGATGGAACAGGTTAGAATGAAACTATGAGATATGCGCCATCCTCCTTTTCGGGTGTTGGCCCATTCCCATGCCTTCCCTTTACCAATCCCTAACCTCACTAATGCCCTAAACTTTGTCCGTACTTTCTTCCATTGTTTCCATATACAGTAGCGTAATCGACTACGTACCCACTCGTCTATCCGCTGCAGGTGCTTTTTGGCGTTGGCCATTCGAAAGTAGTTAATCCACCCTCTGCACAATGCTTTCAGCCGTAACAGGCGTTCACACATAGATATGGACCAGGTTTTACGGGTGAGTTGCTTTAACTTACCCTTCAA
>CALLUQ010000177.1 GCA_938010565.1 uncultured Flavobacteriales bacterium | reverse complement strand
AGCACATTTTTAAGGATGTATTATACTGATTATACCAACCGGCTTCATTGCCTTATCCCTACCCGTAACATGATCCGATATCCGTTTTTAACCCTGTTCCGCTTTTTTCGCGTTGCGATGCTTGTTGGCATCTTGCTTTGTAGTTGGAGTGTTCAAGCTCAGTTTGGAGGAACCATTGTTACGAAAATTGAGTATCGGAATGTGCCCGATGCAATGCAAGGCTACGTGGGTATATTGCCCGACCACAACGTGGTAAAGGTAAAAGGCGAAAAAAAAGTGATGATCCAGTCGCTTTCCGGTGGTACGCAACGCATATATACGGATGCCATTCAAAAAAACATGGACATTGCGCTGGAATTAATGGGACAAAGGATACACCTTGTAATGACCCAAGAAGAAGTGACCCAAAACGAGGAAGAAAAAATAAAACCCACCATTACGTATCTGAAAGGCAAGAAAAAAATAGCGAAGGTAACGTGCAAAAGAGCCTTGTGTGTGTTCCAACCGGCCGATGGTGTGGCAGATTCTACCGAAGTGTGGTATGCGCCAAAGATCAGGGTAAAAGGACAAGATCTTTTCCCCGGCCTTCAAGGATATCCGATGGCTTATTTTATGGATGTGAGCGGCATGCGGGCTTGGTTCGAAGTGAAAAGCGTATCGGAAGAATTCCTTCTGGATTCCGATTTCGAAGTTCCGGAAGGATTCACCAAGATGACCATGGACGAGTTTCGTAGAAGCATGGGGGGCATGTAGGGAATACACATTTGGTTTTTTGGTTAGGCTTTCGTTTTGAGTGAAGCCCTTCCGGCCTCTGTTCCAAGCTTACGCATGCAGCTTTGGGTTGAATGAAAGCACATGGGCCATGCGGTTGGTGTGGCTACAACCCGAAGGCATCTTGAACGGATCTTCCCCATTAACATCGTTTTGTTGAAATACGGTGAACTCTCTTTCGTTATGTATAAACCATCTCTGTAATTTTGGAGGGATTTGGTGTAGTTGCATACTTATGGCAAAATCGAACCGATTGCGAAATATTCCTAAAAGGGAAAAAAGGAAAAAGGACAAGAAGCGTTCTTCAAAAAAGAAGATTCGCTTTAAAAACCCTTTGGCCAAACCTATTGCGGCAGTAAAAGGTTTTTTTTCCGATGAGCGGGTAAGCAAAGTTACCGGACTGCTTTTTATGTTGTTTTCGGTCTACCTTCTCATCGCCTTTGCTTCTTTTCTTTTTACATGGCAAGCCGATCAGGATAAACTCGCAAACGGTTTATGGGAACTGATCCGGAACAGAGAGGTGGAAGTAGACAATTGGCTCGGGAAGATCGGAGCCGTTACCGCCCACCAATTCATTCACAATTGGTTTGGCATTGCTTCTTTTCTTTTTGTGCTGAATTTTTTTGTGATCGGTTTTCGCTTCCTCTTCAAATTGGGGATACTGCCCATACGCAAAATGTTGAAATATTCGTTTTTCTCCCTCCTTTGGATTTCGCTGATGTTTGGTTTTTTGTTTCAGGAAAACAACTTTTTTATCGGAGGGGCTTTTGGTTATCAGGCCAACCTCTGGCTCAGTTCTGCCATCGGACGTATAGGAACCGGATTTTTTCTGCTCTTCACGGCCAGTGCATTTGTCATTGTTTTTTTCAACCCTTCTTTTGCACTCCTCAGCCAATGGCCGGGCATCCGCAAAAAAGAAACGGAAGGAGAACACTCCGACTCTGAAGCAATAACGGAAGAACAGCGGGCTGCTGTCAATGCCCTTCGTGAAGAAAAAAACGAGGAAGAAGACCGTGTTACAGCAGACCCGGCATCCGAGTCGGACCCCACAGAAGGCCATGCAACGGAAACCGATGGAACGGACCACTCCGATCCGACGCCGGGATCCGGTTTACCGGCATCCACCGACATTGAGTTGGACATCGAAATTCCTGAGACTTCCGAACCGCCTGTGGGCGAAGATCTGAGCATGGAAGTAACCGTTGTGCAGGAAGAAAGCAGCGAAGACAAGATCAATGAAAAACTTCGGGAGTTTGGAGAGTACGACCCCAAACTCGACCTCGCCAAATACGAACTGCCCCCCATCGATCTACTGGAAGCGCATGGCGGCAGCGGCATCAACGTAAACAAAGAAGAACTCGAAGCCAACAAAAACAAGATCCTTGAAACCCTCCGGAACTACAACATTGAAATTTCAAAAATTAAAGCTACGGTTGGTCCTACGGTTACCTTGTATGAAATTATTCCGGCTCCGGGCATACGCATTGCAAAGATCAAAAACCTGGAAGACGATATTGCGTTGAGCCTTGCCGCATTGGGGATCCGTATCATTGCCCCCATTCCCGGCAAGGGAACCATCGGAATAGAGGTACCCAACGGAAAACCGGAAACGGTTGCCATGAAAACGGTGCTTGCTTCCGATAAATTCCGAAATGCGGATATGGCTTTGCCGGTTGCCATTGGCAAAACCATTCAGAACGAAAACTTTGTAACCGATCTGGCCAAAATGCCACACCTGCTCATGGCCGGCGCTACCGGACAAGGTAAATCGGTGGGTTTAAATACCATCCTTGTTTCTTTGCTTTATAAAAAACACCCTGCACAGGTAAAGTTTGTACTGGTAGATCCAAAAAAAGTGGAACTGACGCTTTTTAATAAGATCGAGCGTCATTTTCTGGCCCGGCTTCCGGATTCCGAAGAGCCCATTATTACCGATACCAGTAAAGTGGTGGCTACGGTCAATTCCCTTTGTAAGGAAATGGATGCCCGCTACGAATTGCTGAAAAATGCTCATGTGCGGAACCTCAAAGAATACAATGCCAAATTTGTTGCCCGCAGGCTGAATCCGGAAAATGGCCACAAATACTTGCCTTACATTGTTTTGGTAGTGGATGAATTTGCCGACCTGATCATGACTGCCGGCAAAGAGATAGAACAACCCATTGCCCGTTTGGCGCAACTGGCCCGTGCCATTGGCATTCACCTGATCATTGCTACCCAGCGCCCGTCGGTCAACATCATTACCGGTACCATTAAAGCCAACTTTCCGGCCAGGATCGCTTTCCGAGTAACTTCGAAAATCGATTCCCGGACCATCCTGGATGCCGGTGGGGCAGATCAGCTGATCGGGCGTGGCGATATGCTCCTCAGTACGGGCAGCGATCTAATCCGTTTGCAATGTGCTTTTGTAGATACTCCGGAAGTAGACCGGATCTGTGACTTTATCGGCAACCAGCGCGGTTATCCGGATGCTTTTCTTCTGCCGGAGTATGACGACGAAAACGCAGAAGGATCGGGCAATGTAGACCTGGAGGAAAGAGATGCCAAATTCGACGATGCTGCCCGAATTGTGGTATTGCACCAACAGGGTTCGGCTTCACTTCTGCAAAGAAAACTCAAGCTGGGCTATAACCGGGCAGGCAGGCTTGTTGATCAGCTGGAAGCTGCCGGTATCATTGGTCCGTTCGAAGGCTCGAAAGCACGAAAAGTGCTCATCCCCGATGAATATAGCCTTGAACAAATGCTCAACCGGGGAGCATCGTCTGACCGGAAAGAATAACCTTTTTACTTTGGCATGCTTTATGTCTCATTTGCATCAAATTGAAAAAAGCATCTTACTTTTGTACCCGCAATAAACCACTGAAACATGAAGTATTTTTTTATTTTGACCTCAGCACTTTTTGTCACTACCACCGCAGTTCATGCACAAACACCGGACGATCAGGATCCAAAAGCAAAGATCATCCTCGATAGGGTAAGCAAAAAGTCGGAGAATTATACTTCTCTTTATTCCGAATTTACTTACCGCATTAAAAATACTTCCACGGCTCAGAAAATGGATATTGTCCAAAAAGGTAAGATCTGGTTGAAAGACAAGAAGTATCAGATCCAACTGGACAATACCGTTATCATCAACAATGGCAAAGCCATGTATACGATGAGCCCCGATGATGGTACCGGACTGATCAACGACCTTCCGGATGCCGAAGAACTGGGGATTGATATTTCCAACCTCTTCAACCTGCACAATTCCGAATTTAAATACAAGCTCATAAAAGACGAGAGCGGATATGCACACATCGATATGTTCCCGAAAGATCCAAAAGCGGCCAGCTTTCATACGGTTAGCCTGAAGGTGAACAAAGAAAAAAACGAAGTGGTCCGGATTGTTGTAAAAGACCGCCAGAGCAACGTTTATATTTACCGTTTCGACAAGTTTGAACCCAACCGGCCGATCTCAGATGCAAAAATTCGTTTCAGGAAAAGCGACTGGCCTCAGGTAACCGATTGGACCGACTTAAGAGAAGGTTAAAAAAGGATCGTCAAATAAAAACGATTTGGCATAGAGAGCAAAATCTTCTTCACGGGTGGTAAATTCGCCGGTGGGGAGGTGGATCATGGAAGGATTTTAAATACGATTGCTCCGAATTAAGAACGTTAACATGGGCAGTTTACCGGCAAAAATTGTAATTTTACCTTACCAAATCCCTTGGTCAGGGTGATTTCTCCCCTTGATGAGGAAAGGATGGAGGCTCTCCGTAATGAGTTTTTCAAACCATTCTTTTTTTATAAAACATATCTCGTTTTCCTTTCGGAGATCGGGACATTAATTCAGCATTAAAATGGAAGCCATGGTATCCAAATCCAACCTGTCTCAAGAAGCAATCCACCTCGAAAACCGTTATGGTGCACATAACTATCATCCCCTCCCCGTAGTATTAACCAAAGGAAAAGGAGTGTATGTATGGGATGTTGAAGGGCGCAGGTATTTTGATTTTTTGTCGGCCTATTCTGCAGTAAATCAGGGGCACTGCCATCCTAAAATTATTGAAGCCCTCACCAACCAGGCAGCTACCTTAACCCTTACTTCGCGGGCATTTTATAACGACAACCTGGGGCAATATGAAAAGTTTGTAAGCGAATTTTTCGGTTTTGATAAAGTATTGCCCATGAATACGGGCGCCGAAGCGGTTGAAACCGCCATAAAACTCTGCCGGAAATGGGGGTACGAGAAAAAGGGCATTGCAACAGACCAAGCCGTGATCGTTACCTGCAAAGAAAATTTCCACGGCAGAACCACCACCATCGTTTCTTTTAGCAACGATTCGGATGCGTACAACCATTTCGGGCCCTTTACCCCAGGCTTTTTAACCATTCCGTACAACGATACCGAAGCCCTGGAAAAAGCACTGGAAGATCCCAATGTAGTGGGGTTTCTGGTAGAACCGATCCAGGGCGAAGCAGGCGTGAAGGTTCCTGCCGAAGGATTCCTGACCCGGGCTGCCGAAATTTGTAAGCACAACAACGTTCTTTTTATGGCCGACGAAGTGCAAACCGGAATTGCCCGTACGGGAAAACGCCTTGCGGTAGATCACGAAAATGTAAAACCCGATATCCTGATCCTTGGAAAAGCGCTCTCCGGAGGCGTTTATCCGGTTTCGGCCGTATTGGCCAACGACCACATTATGATGGTGATGCAACCCGGACAACACGGCTCCACCTTCGGAGGAAACCCATTGGCTTGTAAAGTAGCGGTGGCTGCCCTCGAAGTGGTGCGCGACGAAAACCTGGCGGAAAATGCGGAAAAAATGGGCCAGCGCTTCCGCGATGAAATGCAAACCCTGCAAACCGAAACCCACTTAATTCAACAGATACGCGGCAAAGGCTTGCTCAATGCAATGGTGATCAACGATACGCCCGATAGCAATACCGCCTGGAACATCTGTGTACAACTCAAAGAAAACGGTTTATTGGCCAAACCCACACACGGAAACATCATCCGTTTTGCCCCACCGCTTGTTATAAACGAAGAACAATTGACAGAAGGAGTGAACATTATCCGCAAAACCATTTCCGAATACCAAGCAAAATAACCTGTAAAACCGTTCTCCAACTATAACTATCCCAAAAGATAAAAAGCTTGCCGAAAACCGTTTGGGCAGGCTTTTTATCTTTTTCTAAGATAAGCGATCAGAACTTCACCGCAAATTTTACGTTTAACCGCCGTGCGGTCAGAAAATTCGGAATGGCATACTGCCGGTTCGTTACATCCTTGATCCAGAGGTAAGACGTTACATTGGGAACCCCAAAAAGGTTGAACACCTCCAGGCTGACCCATGCATCCTTGATGTGCCGGAGTTTCGATTCCGAATTTCGGAACCGGGTGTTTTTGTTGATCAACGTTTTGGAAAAACCGATGTCTACCCGCCGGTAGGAAGGAGTACGCAAAATATCTTTATAACGCTCGTGGGTAGGGGGGCCAAAGGGAAGCCCACTCGCAAAAAGCAGGTTGAGGTGTACCTTGTAAGAAGGCCACCGGGGCATTTCATCCTGAAAAAACAAACTAAAGGCGATGCGTTGATCCTGGTTTCCGGGAATAAACCCCGGTTCATAACGAACACTGTCAACAACGGTCTGATCGGTGGAAAAACCCGAAATGATCTTTTCTCCTTTTTCGTTGAAATAGTCGTAATAAAAATCATCCGACAGATCCTCTTCACTTTTCATCAGAGAAAGTGTGGCCCAAGATTCAACGCCTTTGATAAATTCTCCGTTGATCTTCGTATCGCCACCGTAGGTGTAACCCCTGGAGTTGTTGGTAGCAAAGTAACGGATGCGAACGTTATCCAGCTCATAAGGGATCAGATCCCACATGTGCTTGTAATAAAACTCCGTAACCCACTTAAAACTGCGCCCCCAAAGTCGGAATTGCCGGTCGATTCCCAATACGGCATGCACTGATTTTTGTGCCTGAATTTGCGGGTTCAGGTTGCCCTGAAAATCGCGGAGTTCGCGGTAAAACGGAGGCTGATGATAAAAACCGGTACTCAACCGGAAAACGTAATCGCGGCGAATGTGGGTGGTATCGGTACCGGTAGAATCGGTTTGTATTGTTTTTTTAAACCAAAGCGGTGTATACGCCAGGTTGGCCCTGGGACTGAACACAAACTGCCGGTTATAATCCCAGAAATGGCCGCGCACTCCAAAAGACAGGTCCAACTCTGCGGTATCGGAGTTGTAGATCTGCTTCTTTAACTTCCAGTTCCAGTTGTTTTGTACATAGGCGGTTATGCGGTTGGAAGAAAGGTTGATATCTGCTTTCGCCACATCCTGTAAAAGAATCGCATTGCTCGGTGCCTGTGGCAAGGAAAACCCGGCGGAATCGATCATGTTCCACTCGCTCAGTTGGTCCACAATGTGTTCGTGCTGTACTTTCATGCCCCATAGCAAATATTGGTTGCCATAGTAATGAAATCCTTTGTGGCTGAAATTGGTCACAAGGGCTTCGAGGTGGTTGCGGGCATGGTTGAGAAAAGTACCCACCCCCCGGTTCGATGCTACCTCTCCAAAATTATCCGAACCCAAATCGCGTTCCAGCTCATCCAGCCAGTACTGGCCCAGAATGTCAAAGGTTTCATCCTCAAATGTCTTAAACGCAGATCCTATGAATTTCAGGAGCGTACGTTCATCATGGCTTACATGGTTGGCCGATACGGCTCCGGTCATGGTGAGGAATTCGTCCACTTCCTGTCCGTCGAAATAAACGGTTAATTTGAGGGCCTCGTTTACCGTTCCGAACTCGGTTTCCCGGGTGGAAGGAATGAAGTTGAACCTGTTGCGGCTCAGGTTGCCGAGAAAAGCGATTTCCCACTGGTCGGTAAGATCGTAGGTGAGGTAGGTTTGTACATCGGTAAAGGAAGGTTTGTAATCGCCTTGTGTATCCAGGCTGTTCAGGATGTAGGAGTTGGCCTTGTAGCGAATACCGGTAACATGCCGAAACCTTTTGTCCGGACCGGCACCTTCCAGCGAAATGCCCCCTCCCAGTAAGCTCATCCGGACCGATCCGGCAAAATCGATCGGGCGCTTGTAAGTAATGTCGAGCACCGAAGAGAGTTTATCGCCATACCGGGCTTCGAATCCGCCTGCCGAAAAGTGAATGGATTCGATCATGTCGGAATTGGGAAAGCTCAACCCTTCCTGCTGGCCGGCACGTACAAGAAAAGGTCGATAGATCTCAATATCATTTACATAAATGAGGTTTTCATCAAAGTTTCCGCCACGTACCGAATAAGCAGAACTGAGTTCGTTGCGCGAAATGGCACCTTCGCGCGAAAGCAACATGCTCACTCCATCTCCGGGAACCGGCACAAAACCGACCAACTCCGGATCGAGCGACTTCATGGGTTTGGTGCGGTGTGCATCCTCCACATTTACCGTATTGAAGGTGGTTACAGAGGCCACCATCCGGATGTTTCTAGTTTTATTTTCGCCCGGTTTAAGCGTGTACCGAACCGATTCTTTACGCAAACCAAGAAAGGTAAATTCCAGTACAACCAGCCGGTTGGCAGGAACGGTAACTTTATAATATCCATCCTTATTGGTGGATTCTCCGCTCTGATGGCCCGTACAAATGACATGAACACCTTCGAGGGCATTGCCAAACTCATCCTTAATTAACCCGGAAACGGTAGCGGTTTCCTGGGCATTTACGGCGCCTTTGCTCAGCAGAAAGAGAAAAATCAGTATGGTGGTACGCATCATATTCGGAGGTTCAAAAGTAGCGGTTTGATGGTGTTTTACAGATCGACGCGGAGCGTTTGTTTGATTCTTGTTTATTCTTGCTTTTTAAAATCTCCGTTTTTCCAGGCTTCGATAAAACTGGCCCAAGCAAGTGGATTGAGGAGGTGGTTTGGGGGAGCCTGTCCGGCATAATACAGTTGGCTTTGTTGCTGTTGCATGGCATGGCGAAAATTTTCGGTACCATCCATGGGCAAATTTCTGCTTTGTTTATGCATTTTTTCTCTTTCCAGGTTGCGGCGGGCACGTTGTAAGTCGTCATCGGGCAGTTCCAATGCAAGAAAGGCACGTGTAAAATCTTCTTTGCTTGGCCAGGGATAAATGACTGCTTCTTTCAGCAAAATGGTATCGCTTTGCATCATTTGGATGAGGGAATAACGTTTATCGCTAAGGCTATCCGGTATCCGAAATTCCGAGGGTTGAAACCCCAGGGCCGAAAATAGAATGGTATCGCCTTCTTTGGCCACAAAAGAAAAATATCCGAATACATCCGCTGCTGTTCCCCGGTGCGTATCTTTTACAATGATGTGGGTAAAAGGAACCGGTTCGAGGTTATGACCGGAAACGACTACACCGGAAAACTGAACCAGTAAAAGATCTTTTTTGATGGGATCCGAAAACAAACCGGAGCTGTTGGCCGGCGTGCTGTCCGTCGAATTTACCAACCCGGACTGTGCCTTGGAAAGCATGGAACAAGCCAGGAGAACCAACACCGGAACATACGGAAAAAAGCTAAACATAGCTGCAAAGCTACGAAACGCACAGGCAATCTTAAAATGCATCAGAATGAGGTGTATCTGCTGTTCGTTATGATAAACTAAAAGTAGCCGCTTTTGGTATGTAACCGTGTATTTTGATGACCGGGGCTACACCAATGTTCAAGGAGGGCCGGAAGAGACCGATCCGGCCAACCGGGAAAATTACAGGGCTCCGATCTGCAGAAAAAACACCCGCAATGTTGTGCGTGGAGATGCCTTACTTACCAGAGTGCAAAAGTAAAGGCCACTTTGGGATGCTTCCCGAAACGAAAAAACGAATGGCTCTTTTTACAACCTGAGTTCGGTTCAATTGCATTTGGCACGGACAAAGACTCATCCCAAAAAGTCGTTACATGCCTTTATGAAATTTATGGTTATGAAAATTGCTGCATTGAAGTAAAGGGGTATATGTATGTTTTGATGCTTAATCGCGCCATGGAGGTCGTTCATTACTACCGCCTGAGTGAAGGAGGGATTTCCGGAACCGTAGCGGATATTCGTTTAGCCTTTGTTGCTGCATTAAAAAGTTTGGCTACTTCCATAATACTTGCGCATAATCACCTGCAGGACAAATCCATCCATCCAATACAGATGTCACTCTAACACAGCGATTTGTCGATGCCGGAAAAATTTTAGATATACTGGTGTTGGATCATGTTATTCTAACCCGTGATACATATTATTCCTTTTCGGATCGTGGAGACTTGTAAAAGAGGTCTCTATATGAAAAGACCTGCTCCAATGGCCATTGGAACAGGTCTTTTTTTAAGGTTGTTTTTCCGATTATCGGATGATCAATTTCTCACTCATCCGCATTTTGCCGGCATGTACATGCACAAAATACACACCCGGAGTTAACCGCTGATCGACTTGGATCGGGGTGCGGAAATGATCGTCGGAGACACGG
>CALLUQ010000176.1 GCA_938010565.1 uncultured Flavobacteriales bacterium | reverse complement strand
TCTTCACGAAAAAAAACGGTAACCGCAAAACATCCGTTGGTTCTCAGCGCTTAAAACTGTCCCAACTTTAACCCGGCAAACCAGGTTCGGGGGCGGGAAGGCCCGTATACATATCCCGGATCACGCAGGCGGGTCCGGTCAAGATCCGACTGATAAGCATTGGTTATATTCTGAATGCCAGCCATAAACTCCAGTTGGTATTTCTTCCGGACGGAACATTTCCAGGAAAGTTTTGCATTCCATTCGAGAAAAGGCCTGGTGCTTACCAAAGCCGGTGTTCCATCCCCGTCAGGGCCCTCAAAACCACCTTCATAGAGTACCTTCATGCTTCCGGTATACACACTGCTTAAGTTAACACGCAATGGATCGGAAGGCGACCAGGTTCCGGCAAGAAAACCATAAAGATCCGGCGTCCGGAGTAATTTTTTCGTGGTAAACACCTCGCTCTCCGATTCAAAAACCACCTGAACTTCTTCATATTTTGCGGTTTGAAAGGTAGCACCGTAATCGATAAAAAAAGCATTTCCAGGCGACATTTTTCCTTCCAGGTTCAGGCCTTCTACGATTGCTCCTCCCGGTCCGTTCTGTTTTTGGACCAATACCGCTCCGTTTTCTTCCGGGATCGCATTTGAAACGACATGCACAAATGGGTCTTTCAAACGGGTATAGAAATACGCTGCCAGCAGATAAGCATCCCAGCTCCCTATTTTGGAGGTCCGGTCTGCCGAAAGGGTAAAACTTTCCGATCGTTCGGGTTGCAGATCTTTTCCCAGCACATGAAATTGTGCAGACCCGCCCAGTATTTCAACATGAAGGTCTTCGTCAAAAGCCTGAGGAGCCCTGAACCCGGAACCCCAACCGGCCCTCACCTGCATTTTTGGCGTAAGATCGTGTAGGAGGTTCACTCTCGGACTGAACACCAACACTCGGTGTTTGTTTTTCCGATCCGTACCCACGCCAAAAGCATAAAAGCCATCGATGTCGATATAATCGGCACGTGCTCCTGCCAACAACCGCCAATGTTTGAATGGTTGCATTTCCAACTGGGCAAAATTTCCCCACTGGCTTACCTGCTGCCGGATAAAACGTCCGTAACCGGGCATCCTGTCTTCCACCCGGTTATAAATGAGTTCGCTGCCTGCCAATGCTTTTACCGGGTTGCCTCCGAATGAATCCAGCGGAAACGTGAATTGGGTTCCGCTTACCCATGACCAATCGTCGGTTTTGCCATAATAATTTTTGGCCTGTTCCAGCGCCTCCCGAATGGCCTCAAAGGAAAACGTCGAATCGTATGCATCGATGTTCCCTCCTCCGCCGTAATAACTATCGCGCCCGATGTGTTGCAAAGAAGCATAAACCGATATTTTTTTGGTGAGATCCCGGGAATAATGCTCAAAGCTTAACTGCCCGCCCAACGTGAGTTGATCGAGCATTTCGGCAATGTCGGTTTCATGTGGTGGCCGATCGAATAAATTGCCCCCTCTCCGATACTCATCGATGGCATGGAACGTTATGCCTATGCGTGAGAAATCGGTTGTTTTATGGTGCCCTTTGAAACCAAGGGTATGGTTCAGAAGCTGCGTAATTTCAGAGAAACCATCGGCATTTGCATCGTAAGGGGTACGGTTGCGGTAAACGCCAAAAACAGACCAGCCGTTCCGTTGTGCCTGATCTGCCAGTGTGGCATTCAGGGTATAGGAACCCTCGTAGGCACGGCCTCCGGTCAGCCCCTGCCGGCTGGCCAGTTGCCAGGTGTTGCTCACCGGTTCTTTGGTCACAATGTTAATGGTTCCTGCAATGGCATTGGAACCGAACAGGGCCGACCCTCCTCCGCGCACCACTTCTATCCGGTCGATCATAGCGGCCGGGATCTGATCCAGACCATAAATGCCCTGAAGTGCGGAGAAAACAGGCCGGCCATCGATCAGGATCTGAGCATAAGCTCCTTCGAGCCCGTTCATGCGTACCTGGCTGAATCCGCAATTCTGGCAATTGGTTTCAAGGCGCAATCCGGGTTGGAAGTTCAACCCTTCGGAAAGCGTTTGCGATTGGGTGGCATCAAGCAGGCGCCCATTCAGCACACTTACCACCACCGGCACATCTTTTCGTGCTACTTCGTTGCGGGTTCCGGTAACCACTACCTGCTGTAAACCAAGAATATCCCGCTCTAATTCTATGGCTGCGCGGCGGGGTACTTCGGAGGTGCTTATGCGGATCTGTTTCTTTTTGAAGCCAACGGCCGAAACTTCCAGAACATAGGTTCCTTCACGCAATCCCGAGATCACAAAACGACCTTCTTCGTCGGTTATACTCCCGTTTCCGGTACCCTGTAGTTTTACCGTTGCGTAAGGCAAAGCACCTTTAGCGGAAAAAACGCGTCCGCTAATTTCCGCATGGTTTTGTCCCCACACCAACACAGAGAGCAGCATACCGGCAAGTGTTGCGATAATTTTCATTCAACCAACGTAAATTTAACACAAAGCTAAAGCATTTTTTAGACCAGCCTAAATATATTTCGTGGAAACACTATAAAAATGAATTATATTTGCCCGTAAAACAAATGAAATGCCCTCCCATTCGGAAGAAAACTACCTTAAAGCCATTTTCTCCATTACCCGCGAAACCCAAAAAGGTGCCCCGACCAACTCCATCGCGGAACTGTTGAACACCAAGGCTTCGTCGGTAACCGACATGGTAAAAAGGCTGGCCGACAAAAAATGGGTGAACCACCGGAAATATCAAGGGGTTACCCTTACGGCCGAAGGCCGGAACATTGCCATCAACACCATCCGGAAACACCGCTTGTGGGAATTTTTTCTGGTAGAACATCTGCAATTTAAATGGGATGAAGTACACGACATCGCAGAGCAGTTGGAGCACATCCGCTCCGTTGAACTCACCAACCGGCTCGATGCTTTTTTAGGCCACCCCAAATACGATCCGCACGGCGATCCTATTCCGGACGAATCCGGGCAATTTAACGAACGGGAAAGTTTGCCTTTGTGCGATTTACCGGCAGGAGCCGAAGGCATTATAATAGGGGTAAACGATTCTTCCACCGAATTTTTACGCTACCTCGAAACGCAAGGTTTGATGTTGGGTACGCCTGTAAAAGTAAAAACACTGTACCCTTACGACCGGTCTATGGAGATCGATGCGGACAACCGAACAGGGTTGATGCTCTCGTTACAGGTGTGTAAAAACTTATGTATTAAAAAGATAAATCAGGAGAAATGATACGAACAAAGGGATGGCTTGCAGGGATAATGGTACTGGCATTGACCGCCTGTAAAGTAGAAAAAAAAGCGGATACACTGAATGCGGTTGAAACGGTACGGATCGTATGCACCACCGGTATGATAGCCGATGCCGTGAAGGCCATAGCGGGTGAAAGCGCAACCGTTACTGCTTTGATGGGGCCAGGCGTAGACCCGCACCTTTACCAGCCTGCCCAGGCCGATATGAAAGCGATTTCGGAAGCCCACATCATTGTTTACAACGGTTTGCACCTGGAAGGGAAAATGACGGAAGTGCTGGAAAGCATAAAAAGGCGCAAACACGTTTTTGCTATGGCGGATGCACTGGATGCTTCGCGGCTGATCCGGCTGGCCGATTTTGAAGATGCATACGACCCCCACATTTGGTTTGATGTGGCCCTCTGGAAAGATGCCGTGCAGCAAGTGGGCAACAGCCTGCAACATCTTCTGCCTGCCAAAGCATCCCGGTTAAAAGCCAACCAGGCAAAGTACATAACACGTCTGAATGAACTGGACCAATGGTGCCGCAACAGCCTGGCCCATATCCCTTCGGAAAAAAGAATATTGGTTACGGCCCACGATGCCTTTGCCTATTTCGGACGGGCATATCAGGTGGAAGTACGCGGTTTACAGGGCATCTCCACCACAGCAGGCATTGCGGTTAAGGATGTAAAAGACCTGGTTACTTTTCTGGTAGAAAAACAAGTACATACCCTTTTTCTGGAAAATTCCGTTCCGCAACAAGCCATGCATTCGGTGTTGGAAGGTTGCCGTGCTCAGCAGCACCCCATTCGGGTGGGAGCTACGCTTTACTCGGATGCCATGGGCGCCACCGGCACTCCGGAGGGCACATACATAGGTATGATTCGTTATAACGTTACTGCTCTGGCAGAGGCTTTCGCAAAAACACCGGCAAATGCCCTTCCGTAAAACCCTGGTTTAAAGATGCAGGTTCGCATAGATCATCCGGCGCTTGAAGTACATAACCTCAGCGCAAGCTACCACCGCAAGCCGGTGCTTTGGGAAATCGATTTTACGCTGCCGGAAGGCCAGCTCATCGGGATCATTGGGCCGAATGGCTCGGGAAAAACCACTTTGCTCAAATCCATTATGGGGCTGATTCCCGTAAGCAGCGGTTATGTCCGGCTTTTCGGACAAACGCTGGATCAGGTAAGGCCGCGCATATCTTACGTTCCGCAAAGGGAAAGTGTGGATTGGGACTTTCCTGCCAGTGTGATGGATGTGGTACTGATGGGACGCTACCGGCCCGGTAACCTTTTTCGCCGTTTGTTAAAAACCGACCGTAAGGTAGCCATTGAAGCACTGAAAAAAGTGAGTATGCTGGAGTTTGCCAACCGTCAGATCGCACAACTTTCAGGCGGACAGCAACAACGTGTTTTCATTGCCAGGGCACTGGCGCAACAAGCCGACATTTACCTCATGGACGAACCTTTTGCAGGAGTGGATGCATCTACCGAAGAAGCCATTTTTCAACTGCTTACCACCATGAAAGAGGCCGGAAAAACGGTGATCATTGTACACCACGATCTACAAACAGTCAGGCAATATTTCGATTGGATGGTTTTATTGAATACCAGGCTGATCGCTTCCGGTCCGGCTGAAAAGGTGTTTACAGATCAACTTTTACAGGAGGCATACGGCGGTCAACTCACCTTGCTTTCCAGGGTCAGGAACCTGGTTGCAGAACAGGAGTATCCACTTCGCGAGAAATCCGATAAAAACAAATAAAAAACCAAAGATCGTTTATTGATAACGCACCTGATCCTTTTACACTGGAAGACCTGATTGCATATTTTTCGTTCGGCAACATCAACGATCTGAATGTTCTGATCTCTGTTTTACTGCTGAGTGCGGGATCTGCCATGGTGGGGTGTTTTACGCTGCTCCGGAAAAGGGCTCTTACCGGCGATGCGGTTGCCCATGCCATTTTGCCCGGAATATGCCTTGCTTTTATGATGACCGGAACCAAACAAGCATGGGTTTTACTGACCGGAGCAGTAGCCACCGGATGGCTTTCTCTGATGGCGATCGACTGGATATCCGATCGTTCCCGGATTAAAACCGATGCTGCAATTGGCATTGTACTGGCCACCTTTTTTGGTACAGGGGTATTGTTGCTTACTTCCATCCAAAATTCGGGTGCTGCCAACCAGGCTGGGCTGGATAAGTTTCTTCTGGGCGAAACCGCCTGGCTTACCCGGGAGGATGTGTATACTTTTGGTGGGATGGCCGTGTTTTTGGTGGTGATGATCATTTTTAACTACAAGGGTTTCAAACTGATCTCCTTTGATCCGGATTTTGCCCGTGCCATTGGGATCCCTGTTCGTTTCCTTGAATTTTTACTGGCTA
>CALLUQ010000175.1 GCA_938010565.1 uncultured Flavobacteriales bacterium | reverse complement strand
GACTAATAACCCTCTCCATCTGTTGTAATAACAGTGCGTTTTTACATTTGTATCAATAAAAGATACAATCAGAATAAAACAAATAACTTTAATATTTAAAACATGAAAATGATTGGCAAAATTGCGGGAACAATGGCGATGGCGGGTGTGGCTTTCCTGACGCCATCCTGCGATAAAGTTGAAGGCTGTATGGACCCTACGGCAAACAACTACAACCCGGATGCTGAAAAAGATGACGGCAGTTGCGACTACGTTACTTATAGCATTACTTCCACAAGTATAAATGGAATAAATTACAGCAAGATCGCAGGTACGGTTAATGAGAACTTTACTTTTACTGCCGGAACCAACTGGATGCTTTCGGGCGGTGTTTTTGTGGCCGGCGGGGCTACCCTTACCATAGAGCCATGTACCAAAATTGTAGCAGCCGACGATGGTACAACGCCTTTTCTTTCCATTACTCAGGGTGCGAAGATCATGGCAAACGGAACAGCCAGTTGCCCGATCGTTTTCACCTCAATTAAAAACAATCCTGCTCCCGGCGATTGGGGAGGCATTATCGTAAACGGTTATGCAAGTATTAATACCGGTACTACCGCACAGGGAGAAGGCGGAACAGGTGTTTACGGAGGAAGTAACGATAGCGATAACTCGGGAGTTCTCCGCTATGTTCGCGTGGAGTATGCAGGGCAGATCCTTGGTACGGATAATGAATTGAATGGGTTCTCTTTCAACGGTGTGGGCAGCGGAACTACCGTAGAATATATTCAGGCTTACCGGGGTGCAGACGACGGAATAGAGTTCTTTGGCGGAACCGTTCATGTAAAATACGCCGTATCTACCGGAAACCACGATGATTCTTTCGACTGGACGCACGGATGGAGAGGAAAAGGCCAATTCTGGGTTGTTGAACAAAATACCGATGCCGGTGATCGTGCTGTTGAAGCCGATAACAACGGGAACAACAACGTTGCTACTCCCTTTTCTTATCCGATTCTTTCCAACCTTACCTTTGTGGGTGCCGATGACGGAGATGCTTCCAATCAGGGTTTGAAATTGCGGGAAGGAACCAAGGCCGAGATCTATAATCTGATTGTAACCGGTTTCCCCAAACGTGGTATTCAGGTAGAGCACGACCAAACCCTTACCAACATGAATAGCAATAACCTAATCGTAAAAAGTGCCCGAGTGGATAACGTTAATCCCTTTGTATACACCACTTCCGACGGTGCTGCAGCCACACCTGATTCTCCATTCGAAAACGATCCCTCCAATTCCACTGAGGCGATCACTTTGATGGGAACTGTTGGTACTTCCGATGTCAACGCTACGAATCCGACTACTTTGGGAAGCTGGTTTTCGGAGGCTGCTTTTATCGGGGCCATCGAAGCGGCCAACGACTGGACAGCCAACTGGACCGTTGCTTTGTAAGCAAAAAAAGATCATCAAGGGTTTGTGCCCGAACTAAGGCAAACAGAGTTGTTCCGAGAGGAGCAGCTCTGTTTGTTGTATTTAGAAAATCGGCTTTGCAGAGAGTCACACCAAATCTACGGAAGTTATCGTTAGCCGGGGTAATCAATTTTTGGGAAATAGGTAGGATTGCCGAGAACAGCCTTGCCACCCCGCGGGGTGGCAAGGCTGTTTAGCCTTTGTTAGTGGTCGTTTTAGTATAATTATTTGCGAGTCGATAAAGATATTCAGGAGAAAAGTCAGCACCACATTCCCATTCAATTGTAAAAGGATTCAATTTAAATTTCTTAAATTCTTCTATGTCTCTCAAAGGCATGAATACTGGTTTATCAAGTTTGTTAGCTAAATCAACTACTTTTTTTTCTCCAGTATTAAATGTTAATAATATTTTATAATCACTTACATGTTTCGCATTGGTAACAATTATCAAATCCATGATGCTTTACTTTAATGGTTCAATTTTAGGGAAATGCAGACCTTTTACTGCTAAATTCCATGCTTCTATAAGTTCATCTTCGTGAAGTTCCATCCATTCAAAAATTAATTTTAATGCTCGTTTAGGCATAGAACCTTTCACAATGCCATCTTTTAAATTAATTGACGCTTTGTTTCCACTATATTCAACATGAATATGTGGAGGATTGTGGTCGTCAAATAACAAGTAAATCACTATTCCATAAAATCTACAAATCTCGGACATAGGTTGTTAATTTTTAAAAGAGTCCAATAACTTTAAAAAGTTACTAACTTTTCCAGTTCCTTCACAGAAATCATCATAAACATTTTTTGTTCGAATAGCATCAACATATCCTGTTCCATTGCAATGTGGATCAGTTATTTTTCGAATTAGCATTGCTTTACCATATCCTTTGCATTTTGAACATTCAGCATAAGAAGTTCCTCTACAATTAAAACAAGTTGCTGTTCCATCAAGATAATATCCAGGGTTAGGGTTACCAAACCATTCTATCCCTTTTTCGTAATAGTACATTGTACCTCTATCGCACTTTTGATAACCACCTTTGCTTGATTGATAGTAATCGCAAAAAGTATTACCTCGTCCTTTACATTTTTTGCAAGTCTGTTGATATTCTTCATCTACTTGCTTTGTCCCATTACATTTAGAGCATTTTTCTTTGTACGTGTATTCTTCTTCTATTTCACCTTCTCCATAGCATTTCGTGCAATTAGTTGTAGATATCCTCCCCATACTACAAATATCCCTAAGGCAATAATGATTAACCATATCCATTTCTTCATAGTGTTCAAAATTTTGAATGGAGCAAATAAAATTTTAAAGTTAGGTAAACACCTGATCTGTCGATGAGTAATAACCAGCAAATATACACAATTGCGTTTATTTCCCTAATTCAATGAGTCCAAAGGACTGCAAACTCCAAGTAACTATACCATCCAAAAAAACAATACTGGCCAACAAAATATATCAGGTCATGGGGAGCAAGCTCTCTGATGTACCCTTCCGGATCAAATAAATAAATCCATTAGCCAGATTAAACTGTAAAAAATAGGAGTAGTGCCTAGTTGAAATAGCACGCTATTGGTTTTCAGGTGTATACGAATTTAAACCGACGAAGCCAGGAAAAAATCACAATATCAAAACAGAGGGGATAATGAAATATTGTGCTTTTATTCTTTTTTAACAGTCATGTTTCAAAATTACAAAAGCCCTTAGCGGCTCAACCCAATACAAAAGTTCATGTTTCTGCATGGTCTTACTAATATCGTGACCCAATACCCCCATACCGTTACCTTTGATAAACCGGCCAATGCCTTCGATTTCTTTTCCCGATCAAGTTCCTCATTAAGAAGGAATCAGCGTTTTATTGCGGGTATTCTTTGGATCCGGGTTTTCTGGCACAGTTCGCGCCGGAATCACCGGCAAAATGAGATCCGGTTTATCTTCTTTCCTGTCATCGCGGTTTAATTTTCCCTTAAACTAGCATCGATATAATCAACTTCATGGAAAACCGATGGCACCATTGCAACCGGTTGGAGTGACACGATTTTCCGGATGTGCCGGCACTGTTGCTTCCGGAATATGCAGCCTATCCTACATGATAGCAGTTTTTGCCATTTCGAAGTAATTCTGCGGCTCCCATATAGATCTTAAAGTCTCCACCTTTGGATCCCTGAACAATACAATAGGTAACGACTAAAAGCGCCGTTAACATTTTTACGTATACAAGGGGTGTGTTTTTCATTAAAAGCCTCATAAACAGGTGGGTAGAAACCGGTGATTGTATGATAACCGGCGGGAACCGTTGCCCTTTTTTGTGTTCGTCCGGCAGATCACTATGGTACAAACCCAGATGTTCGGCGGTACAGGAAGACCATTTTCAGACATGTATGGCCTCTGCTATCTTTCCGTCCGGTGCCTAACCTTTGCATTTCGTTTTTCCATTCTTTTTCGATCTGCCCGACTGATTTTACGCAACCTCAAAAGCACAAAAATACCGCCCATAAAAAAGAAAGCTACAAAACAGAAAATGAAAATTTCGCCGCCTGACATCGTTGAAAACCTTTGTACGAAAATAAGGTTTCCTTTTGGAAAACGGGATTTTAATTATTTACACGGAGAACAAGAGTTGCTCTGCAATTCACGGCCTGGCCGTTCTTCTTTGCCGGAATCCAACGAGGCATCGACATTAACGCCTGAGCAGCAGAAAGGTGCCAGCCCGGCCCGGGAGCATCAGGCGACTTCACATTGGAAATATATCCGTTGTGATCGACCACAAATTCCAGTTTAAACGTAGCAGACAGAGCAGCTTCAACCGGATCGGCAGGCGTTTCCATGTATCGGCCCAAAAATTCAAAAATGGCCGGGTTGCCTCCTTTAAACTGCGCCATGGAATCCACTTCGTTTTCCATGTAAATGGGGCCTTCAACTCCTATTTCGTATTTCATTTGCTCCGGAATAACCACAGGTGCGGTTGTGGAATCGGCCGCATCGGTCTGATGTAAAACAGGCAGCTCGCCAAGGGCTTCGTTCCAATCGTTCCAGGTAATGGCAGCGATCTGCCACTGGCCGTTATTTTTCAGCATTTGAAAACAGGCGATCCCGTGAGATACCGTCTTTTTTTCGACAGAGTACCGGATGGTGGTTTCGTATTTACAAATGACCTGGGCCATCTGATCGTAGAGAAATACTTTTTTCTCCATTCCTTTTTGAACAAAAGCCCTTTTCTTAAAAAAGGCATCCGTGTTGGCTTTGTAATCGGCAAAGGTGCCTTGCCGAACCATCGCATTTCCCTCTTTGTACCGCACCGCATCAAGGCGGGCTTCGGGGAGGAACATGGCTTGGATCTTACCCCAATCGCGTGCACCTGCGGGGCCTGATATGGCTGAAAAAAAAGAATCGGGCAATGTTTCGGGAGTTTTGATGGCCGGCTGGCCATAAGCGGAAAGAGCAATAAAGATCAGAGAAGTTAAGCTGAAAAAACGCATGCCGTTTGTTTTTTTATGTTCGATCACAAAAATCTTGCCGCGGTTCAGTCGGGGTCATTTCAAATCAATCTCATAGATCCGGGGAGTACAGGTCCCTTTTGTAATTTTGTGGACTTTTCCGGTTACCGGCGCTCCGGGTTCGTAGCCATTTTTCGCCAAAAAAGTGCTATCGACAGGTATATCTATAAGATCATTGAGCAGTTGTGGCTTTTTAGAAGAAGCCCCGTCTGAAAAACGAAGTTCTACTTCGTACGTATCGGTGTGGTGGTCGATGTCTGGTGCTTGCACCTGCCGGATGGAAGAAATGGTCGCTTCGAAAGCAGTGGTGGTGTATGTACAAGGCCCTCCGGAAATAAATCCGAATTTTCGGGGAGCAGACGGTTGGTTTCTGCAACCGGAAAAAAGCAACAGGGAAGTGGTGATAAACAGAGCGAAAAGAAAGGTACAGATGCGCATTAGATGGATTATTTTCGTAGTAACTGTTCTACTTTTTTTTGTAACTCAGCCACCTGGCGTTCCAGTTCAAAGATCCGCCCGTCGCGTTCGTTGAGTATGTTTTTTAAGTCTTGAATGCGTGCCTTTTGCTGAAAGTAAATTCCGATCATCATGACAAGAACTACAACACCGATAAGTACTAAGATCCGTGGCATAACAACGGCAATTTATGAAGCAGATGCATCGATAAAGATATTCAGAATTTTCATAGCGGCCTTTGAAATGACAGTTCCGGGTCCAAAAATACCCGCAACCCCTGCATCGTAAAGCTCCTGATAATCTTGTTGTGGGATCACTCCGCCGGCAACCACCATGATGTCTTCCCGGTTGTTTTTTCGCAACTCTCCGATCACTGCGGGTATCAATGTTTTATGACCGCCTGCAAGCGAAGAAACCCCCAGAATGTGTACGTCGTTTTCGATGGCTTGCCGGGCCGCTTCTTCCGGCGTTTGAAAAAGCGGTCCGATATCGACATCAAAACCAATATCGGCAAACGATGTTGCAATGATCTTGGCACCGCGGTCGTGCCCATCCTGCCCCATTTTGGCCACCATGATCCGGGGGCGGCGGCCTTCGACAGTGGCAAACCGATCGGCCAGTTCACGAGCGTTTTTAAAGTCGTTGTTTTGCATCACTTCCGACGAATATACACCGGAAACGGATTGTATGGTTGCTTTGTAACGCCCAAAAGCGGTTTCCATAGCCTGGCTGATCTCGCCAAGCGAAGCCCGTGCTTTCGCCGCTTCTACTGCCAGGGCCAGCAGGTTTCCCTCTCCGCTGGATGCTGCATGCTTAATGGCTTCCAGCTTTTGGGTGACCAGAGCAGGGTCGCGTTCTGCCCGTAATTTTTTGAGACGGGCCACCTGAGATTGGCGAACGGCACTGTTGTCCACTTCAAGAATATCGATGTTTTTTTCGGTTTCCGGCGGGTTGCGGTTCACCCCTATAATGATGTCTTTTCCGCTGTCGATCCGGGCCTGCTTTCGGGTGGCCGCCTCTTCAATCCGCATTTTGGGCAAGCCGTTTTCAATGGCTTTGGCCATGCCTCCCAATGCCTCCACTTCTTCGATGTGTGTCCAGGCCTTTTGTGCCAGTTCATGCGTAAGGCGCTCCACATAATACGATCCGGCCCAGGGGTCAATTGCTCTGCAGATGTCCGTTTCTTCCTGAAGGTAGAGTTGGGTATTCCGGGCAATGCGTGCCGAAAAATCGGTCGGGAGGGCAATGGCCTCGTCCAACGCATTGGTATGCAACGATTGCGTACCTCCCAAAGCAGCTGCCATGGCTTCCACGCAGGTCCGGGCTATGTTGTTGTAAGGATCCTGCTCGGTAAGGCTCCAGCCCGAAGTTTGGCAGTGGGTTCTGAGTACCAGCGATTTGGCATTTTTTGGTTTAAATTGTTGTACCAGTCGGGCCCAAAGCATGCGTGCCGCACGCAATTTTGCGATCTCCATAAAATGGTTCATCCCGATGGCCCAGAAAAAACTTAGTCTGGGAGCAAAATCATCGATGTTCAGGCCGGCTTTTAATCCGGTGCGAATGTACTCCAGCCCATCGGCAAGCGTATAAGCCAACTCAATATCGGCAGTAGCTCCGGCTTCATGCATGTGGTAACCGGAAATGCTGATGGAATTAAAACGCGGCATCTGCTGCGAGGTATATTCAAAAATATCGGCAATGATGCGCATGGAAGAGCGGGGCGGATAGATGTAAGTATTGCGCACCATAAACTCCTTTAGAATGTCGTTTTGGATGGTTCCGGAAAGCAATTCGGGCGATACCCCTTGCTCCATTGCAGCCACAATGTAAAAGGCCATAATGGGGATCACAGCACCATTCATGGTCATCGAAACCGACATTTTATCGAGCGGGATCTGATCGAACAATATTTTCATATCCAACACAGAATCGATCGCCACACCTGCTTTTCCTACATCTCCGGATACACGGGGATGATCGGAATCGTAACCGCGGTGGGTAGCAAGGTCAAAAGCTACCGAAAGTCCTTTTTGTCCGGCGGCTAAATTTCTGCGGTAAAAAGCATTGGATTTTTCTGCTGTGCTGAAACCTGCATATTGCCGGATGGTCCAGGGCCTGGAAGCATACATGCTGGGATACGGACCCCGGAGATAGGGAGCAACTCCTGCTGCAAAATCCAGGTGTTCCAGAGGGTGCAGATCAGACGCTCCGTAAATGCCTTTTATCGGGATCTGTTCCGGTGTATTCCAACCGGTTGGGTTGCCGTGTTTTTTTTCCCAGGATAAAAAATCATTTTCTACATCGGCAGAAGTAAGGAAGGAGGTATTGCTGTAATCCGGACGCATGGCAAATGCTTTTAAAGTTGAGAAGTTGATCGGGCGTTTTCCGTGGAGGCCGCAAGCCGGAAAAGAACCAGAGGACGGATTACCGGATCTTTTTGTGCCGGAGGAACATGGATCGGCGGAACCGTTTCCTCCATCGGGTTGGGGTATTTATTTACTCCCACCAGAACGATTTCTTTGTTTTCGAACTTTGTTTTTAAGGCTTGCGCTGATGCAAAAACTTGCTCCTGAAGCTGGCCCGAAAGCACCATTTTTAACCAGCCGCCTGCCGATTCGTTGGCCTTGAACAGTTCCCAGGCAGTTTGTCCCAGTTTATCGGTTGCTGTTTCAATGTACCACGATCCTCCTGCTACATCGGCTACCTTGTCGAAATGTGCTTCTTCTTTTAATACGAGTTGGAGGTTAAGGGCTACCCGTTCTGCAAACCGGTAGTCGGGTTGGTTGGCAGGTTTGCCGATCTCAAAAGGCTGAATCGTAAGCGAATCGCACCCTCCAAAAACCGCCGACATGGCCTGGGTGGTGGCCCTCAGAATGTTGGTGGGGCGATCCCATCCGGATTGTTGGCGGCAGGAAGTAACGGCATGTAAATATGTGGCATGGGAACAGTTGTGCTCCGGTTTGTATCCGGCAATTACTTCAGCCCAAAGTACGCGGAAAATGCGCAATTTGGCCATTTCCAAAAAGTAACCTGAACCTACCGCAAAAGTGAACCGGATGCGGGCACTGGCGTCATCAATGGAAAGTCCTGATCGTGTAAGCCGGTCCAGGTATTCCAATCCATGCGAAAGGGCAAAAGCCAGTTCTTGGGCCATGCTGGCTCCGGCATTGTGGTAGTGATCTGCCCGCACGTTGATGCATTTCCCCAAAGGCGTTTGGGTTAAAGCACCGGCTGCCTGAACAACATCTTCCAGATCTTCTTCACAATTGTTTTTCCAATGGCCCTTCAGCAATGCATCGCCCAGCGGATCGGCATCTACAGAAAACCGCAAATGATTGTCATCAAGGCCTTGGCGGGATGCATGGTGTTGGAAAGCTTTCAAAGCCGGAGCGATTTTCCCTTCCGGTTGATAGCAGATATGGATGTGGGCCAACGAAACCTGTTTCAAGATCACATCCAGATCCGAAAAAGCAGCTTGAAAACGAATGGAAGTGGCACCGAGCATGAGCATTTCCAGCATGCGGGCATTGCTTGCCTGCGGATCTGCAGGTTCCAGATCAAATTGTATTTCCCAGGAGTTGTTCCCGGTTTTGATACCCCGGCGGAACGGGGCTGTTCCGGGCAGCTGATGATGGTTCTGATAATCTTTAGCCCGGTAATAGGGATGCAGGTGAAATCCTTCTTGTGTTTGCCAGATCAATGTTTCAGCCGGCTTACCTTTCAGCGATTTTAGCAATGCTTCTTCCCAAGCTTCATCGGAAGTAGGAGAAAAATTGCCGAATAGTTTTTGGTGACTCATATAGCATCTCTGAGAAAGGGCAAAGGTAACAAATTGTAAGGCTTCGCCGTGCTCTGAAAAAAGCACGACTCACGTTTTGCATTATTTCTCACACCGCAAGCCAACAAATGTAAACCGCTCGTGGGTTTATCGTTCCGCCAGTCAACCATGCACAACAGGCAGCATTCTGTTTACAGGCGCCGTTGTTTCAGGTCTCCATACCGGGGTTATTTTTCGCCATGGGCATTCCCGTTTTCCGAAACCACTTGGGGAAAGGAGGGCGCAACAAAGAAGTACAACGGTGTTTAAATCAGCAAACGGGCAGCTATAATCCGAAAATTCACCTTGTTGCAACACGCCATTTTCCTACCTTTGTCGGCTGAAAAAAACCGAGAATTAGTAACCGTTATTTAATACAGTCTACAATATGCCCAAAGGAATTTATCTTGTGCCACCAGCAACCAACGAGCCTGTAAAAGGCTATGCTCCCGGTTCTGCCGAACGTATTGAGCTTCAGGCTAAGTATTCGGAAATGTATGGTCAGACCATTGATGTACCCATGTACATTGGCGGCGAACAGGTTCGTACGGAAAACAAGCAGAGCATGCATCCTCCCCACGACCATCAACATTTACTGGGTCATTTTAATCCGGGCAACGGCACCCACGTAGCGGCAGCCATTGATGCTGCTTTGGAAGCACGTACCAAATGGGCCAGCCTTTCCTGGGAACATCGGGCATCCATCTTCCTGAAAGCAGCCGACCTTTTAGCGGGTCCGTTCCGGGCAAAGATGAACGCAGCCACCATGCTTGCCCAATCAAAAAATGCATACCAGGCCGAGATCGATGCTGCGTGTGAGCTCATTGATTTTTTCCGCTTTAATGTAGCCTACATGCAGGATATTTACCGCGAGCAACCCGGCTCCAACCCCGGCATGTGGAACCGTTTGGAATACCGTCCTCTGGAAGGCTTTGTCTTTGCGCTTTCTCCATTCAATTTCACTTCGATCTGTGCCAACCTTCCTGCTGCTGCAGCGATGATGGGCAATGTAGTGGTTTGGAAGCCAGCCACTACACAAATATATTCTGCGCAGGTCATTATGGAGTTGTTCCAGGCTGCCGGACTTCCGGATGGTGTTATCAACATGGTTACGGTAAGCGGTGCTGTTGCAGGCGATGTTATTTTCAAACACCGCGATTTTGCCGGATTGCATTTTACCGGAAGTACGGGTGTTTTTCGCCAGCTCTGGAAAGATATCGGGAACAACATTGAGCACTACCGCTCTTATCCGCGCATTGTCGGTGAAACCGGCGGTAAAGATTTTATCATGGTGCATCCGTCGGCGGTTGCCGATGAGGTTGCCACTGCCATTTCCCGCGGTGCTTTTGAATACCAGGGGCAAAAATGTTCTGCTGCCTCCCGTGCCTATATTCCGGATAACCTTTGGGATGCGGTGAAAGCAAATTTGATGGCACAGGTCGGCTCCTTTAAAATGGGAGCTCCCGATGATTTCTCCAATTTCATCAATGCAGTGATCGACGAACGTGCTTTTGATAAAATTGCGGCTTACATCGATTACATCAACACGCAGGATGATGCGGAGATCCTGGTGGGTGGAAACTACGACAAATCCCGGGGATATTTTATTGAGCCAACGGTAGTGGTAACCTCCAATCCCAAATTCCGCACCATGTGCGAAGAGATCTTCGGGCCGGTGATTACCATTTATGTGTACGATGCAGCTGATTTTGAGGCCACATTGGATCTGGTGGATGCCACTTCGGATTATGCCCTTACCGGTGCCATTATAAGTGTGGATCGTTATGCGATCGAACTGGCCACTCAAAAACTGGAAAATGCCGCAG
Source organism: uncultured Flavobacteriales bacterium (assembly GCA_938010565.1). Lineage (GTDB taxonomy): Bacteria > Bacteroidota > Bacteroidia > Flavobacteriales_D > CALLUQ01 > CALLUQ01. The sequence goes on along the minus strand of CALLUQ010000175.1, from coordinate 14,478 downwards.
GGAATTTTTACATCAACGACAAGCCAACCGGAGCAGTGGTGGGGCAGCAACCGTTTGGCGGGGCACGTGGTTCGGGTACCAACGACAAAGCAGGGTCGCCTTTGAACCTTCTCCGTTGGGTTTCTCCCCGAACCATCAAAGAAACCTTTGTACCGGCAACCGATTACAAGTATCCTTTTCTCGGATAAAAACGTTGAGATATATACCAACTGTTTGGAAACTCCTGTTGATCGCTATAGCAGGAGTTTTCTTTTTGCTAATTTTGCACCGGAAATACTGCCGTTATGTGGAAAAGGGTTCCAAAATTTCTGCGCAACCGTTACAGCATAACTGCTGTTGTTTTTGTGGTATGGTTGCTGTTTTTTGAAAACATAGATGTGGTTTCGTTATACCGTTACCGGAGCCGACTTAACGATCTGGAAATGGAAAAGGTGAAACACCGGAAGGATATAGATGCCACCAACCAGGCTTTACACGAACTGACCAGTAATCCTGAGATGCTTGAAAAGTTTGCCCGTGAAAAATATTTCATGAAAAAAAGCAATGAGGTACTGTATGTTTTTGCGGAGGAAGATGCTGGCGAATGAATGTTGGAACTCCGGCACCACCTTACCTGTACTCCTCCCGTTCACCTTGGTTTTCATGCACCGGAATATGGCAGTGCATGAGGCTTTTTATCAGTACACCAACAACCTTTCCTCTGTCATATCTTCCATCGCATAGCGAACTCCTTCGCGGCCCAGGCCGGAAGCTTTTACACCGCCGTAAGGCATGTTATCCATTCGAAAGCCGGGTATGTTGTTGATCAATACCGCACCTACTTCCAATGTATTGTGGGCTTTTTTCATCTGATCCACGCGATTGGTAAAAACCCCTGCTTGTAAACCGTATCCGGATGCATTGACATGGTGGAGGGCTTCGTCAAAATCGGCTACTTTTTCGAGGATGGCTACCGGCCCGAATATTTCTTCCGAAACTACTTTCATATCCGGATGGGTGTTTGTGAGCAGGGTAGGGGCATAAATGTTTCCTGCTTCATCGAGTACTTTTCCGCCTGTGAGCAATTCGGCTCCCTGATCCAGCGCCTCCCGAACCCACAGAGCAATGCGCCGAAGGTGTGTTTTATCGATCACAGGCCCGTTGATTACGTTGGGATCAAACGGATCTCCGCTGATCAGTTTTTCGGTAGCAACGATCAGTTTTTCCCGGAAAGCATCATATACTGCCTGGTCTACGTAAATGCGTTGTGTGGAAATGCAAATTTGCCCGGCATAAAGAAAAGCACCGATGGCTATGTTTTGTGCAGCCTTATCGAGGTTTGCCGTAGCATCAATCACCACAGCAGCATTGCCTCCTAATTCGAGTGTAACTTTTTTCCGGCCGGCCAGGTTTTTGAGGTACCAGCCTACCTGCGGACTTCCTGTAAACGAAAGCATTTTCATCCGTTCATCGGTGACCAGATTCTGTGCTACCGGAACATCGCAAACCAAAACATTCAGTGCGCCTTCCGGATAGCCTGCGGCTTGTAACAAAGGGGCAAAAGCCAGGGCAGCCAAAGGAGCTTGCGGAGCAGGTTTCAGCACCACAGAACATCCGGTGGCCAATGCAGGGGCAATTTTATGCAAAGCAAGGTTGAGCGGAAAGTTAAAGGGAGAAATGGCTGCAATCGGTCCTATGGGAAACCGTTGGGTAAAAGCCGTTTTACCTTGTCCGTTGTCAAAATCGATGGGCACCATTTCACCTGTAATGCGAAGGGTTTCGCGTACAGCAGTGTCCAGGGTAACCAAACAGCGTTTTACCTCGTTGGTTGCATAAGCAATGGGTTTGCCTGCTTCGGCCGTGATCAGGGATATGAATTCTTCTTTACGAACATCGAATGCATTTCGCAAGGCAGCCAATTTTTCCGAACGCTGGCCCGCCGACCAGTGCCGCATAATTTCAAATGCTTGTTCTGCTCCGCGTATGGCCGTCTCCATTTCTGCTGTTCCGCCCAGTGGCAGCCGGGCCAGTATCTCACCGGTAAACTTGTGGCGAACGGTGAGCGTATTGCCTGTTTCGCCGGTGGTAAAGGTGTGGTTGATGTAGTTGGCTTCTGTTGTGATGCCTTTCGGAACTTCCATGGATTGTTTTGTTTTTCCTCCCCGAACGTTTTTCCCTTCCGGAAAACGGAGATCGGCTAAAAATTTTTTTCCCATTGCATGTTGGGCACTGCGGTCAAATTTAAGTTTATTCCCTTGTTACAAGCATAAAAACAGGAGTATCCGTTCGTTGTTCTTCTTGGGTATGATCCGTAATGTTTCTTTTTCGTGCTATACGACACGATATACGAAATAAAACATGCACCTACGGCCTTCTTTTTATAGTTTTCGGTTTGCTTTTATTTCTTCTACAGGGATGAAAATGGTAAATTCAACCCATGCAAGGCCTGTTCCGTTTTATTCAACGGGCCGGGCCGGGTGCATTTCTCAATCGGAAGTGTACTTCCGAAAAAACAAAAATGGCAAAAAGATCACGATCATGACACTCCCCCACAATCCTCCTCTTTCCGATGCGCATTGATAAGTATTTGTGGTGCGTTCGCATTTTTAAAACCCGTTCGTTGGCTACCAAAGCGGTGAATGATGGTTGGGTTCGGATAGAAGGACAAGAGGTAAAAGCTTCGCGCGATGTGAAACCGAATGAGATCATTGAGGTCAGGCGCCTTCCCATCTGGCGGAGTTATCGGGTGCTGGCCATTCCCAAAAGTAGGGTAGGGGCCAAGCTGGTGGCGGACTATCTGAAAGAAATTACCACGCCTGAAGAATTGGAAAAATATGAGGTCTGGCAACTGAGCCAAAAGAACAACCGGGCAAAAGGTTTGGGTCGACCTACCAAACGGGAGCGTCGTGATATGGAACGTTGGAAAGACATCTGATCCTGTCCGGATCAGTTGGCAACGGTACCAAAAAGGTCGTAATCTTCAGCGCGGTCTATTTTTACCGGTGTAAAATCGCCCGTGCGAACATACGTGTTGTCTGCTTTTACCAGCACTTCGTTGTCTACATCGGGGCTGTCGTATTCCGTACGCCCTATAAAGTAACCGCCCTCCATTTTATCAAAGAGTACTTTGAAGGTTTTACCTACTTTTTGTTGATTGTATTCGCGGGAGATGTTTTGCTGAATGGCCATGATGGCATCGCAACGTTCCTGTTTTACATGGGCAGGAACGTTGTCGTCGGAGTGGTAGGCATGGGTATTTTCCTCATGGCTATAGCCGAAGATCCCCAAACGGTCAAAGCGCATTTCCTGCACCCATTCCTGCATTTCTTCAAAATCAGCTTCCGACTCTCCCGGGTATCCGGCAATCAAAGTGGTACGCAAAGCAATTTCCGGAACACGATCGCGGATGCTTTTCACCAGGTCGGTTGTTTTTTTGCGGGTAATGCCCCTTCGCATGGCTTTTAGCATTCGTGTACTGGCATGTTGCAAAGGCATGTCCAGGTAATTGCAGATGTTATCGCGTTCTTTCATGGCATCCAGAATATCCATGGGGAAACCGGATGGAAAAGCGTAGTGCAAACGGATCCATTCGATGCCTTCAACATCGGAAAGACGGCGAAGGAGTTCGGCCAGGTTTCTTTTTCCGTAAAGGTCAAGGCCGTAATAGGTCAGGTCTTGTGCAATGAGGATCAACTCTTTTGTACCATTGGCCGCCAGGCCTTTTGCTTGTTTGATCAGCTCTTCCATAGGGGTTGAGCGGTGTTTTCCGCGCATCAGAGGAATGGCACAAAAAGAACAGGGCCGATCGCAGCCTTCGGCTATTTTAAAATAGGCATAATGTACAGGTGTGGTAAGCAAACGTTCGCCTACCAGTTCATGCTTATAATCTGCTTTTAACGTTTTCAGGAGGCGTGGAAGTTCCCGGGTTCCGAACCAAGCGTCCACTTCGGGAATTTCGATTTCCAGATCGCTTTTGTATCGTTGAGAGAGGCATCCGGTAACGTATACTTTGTCTACCAGGCCGGTTTCTTTTGCATGTGCATAATCCAGTATGGTACGGATGCTTTCTTCTTTGGCATTATCGATAAAACCGCAGGTGTTGATGATGACAATGCCTGCATCTTCTTTTTCGGATTCGTGTTCTACTTCGTATGCATTGGCCTGTAACTGAGCCATCATTATCTCCGAATCGAAAATATTTTTTGAACAACCCAGAGTAACGACATTGATCTTATTCGGTTTGAAGGACTTTGTTTTCAAAGGTTGCGGATGGAGGAATGATTATTTAAAGAAGGAATCGACAAACTCCATTTTGTTAAACGGTTGTAAGTCTTCAATGCCTTCTCCTACTCCGATGTATTTCACCGGAATTTTAAACTGGTCGGAAACCCCAATGACTACCCCTCCTTTTGCAGTACCATCTAATTTGGTTAAAGCGAGGGCGTTTACTTCCGTGGCTTTGATAAATTGCTTGGCTTGTTCAATGGCATTCTGGCCGGTACTGGCATCCAATACCAGCAATATTTCGTGTGGTGCATCGGGAACCACTTTTTTCATCACGTTGCGGATCTTGGTCAACTCATTCATGAGTTGTACTTTGTTGTGCAAACGTCCGGCGGTATCTACAATCGCCAAGTCGGCATTTTTTGCCACTGTATGTTGCAGGGTATCAAAGGCAACAGAGGCAGGATCAGATCCCATTTTTTGTTTCACAATGGAAACACCGGTTCGTTCTGCCCAAACGTTCAGTTGATCTATGGCAGCAGCACGGAAGGTATCTGCAGCTCCCAAGACCACATTTTTTCCTTTGTTTTTATATTGTTGGGCCAACTTGCCAATGGTGGTGGTTTTGCCTACGCCGTTTACCCCGACTACCATAATTACATAGGGTTTTTTATCGGCTGGCAGTGCAAGACTTTCCAGGTCGGAACTGTTGTTTTCTTCCAACAGCGCAGCGATCTCGGAACGAAGAATACGGTTCAGTTCGGAGGTGCCGACGTATTTATCGCGGGCTACGCGTTTTTCGATCCGTTCAATGATCTTCAGGGTGGTTGGTACACCTACATCGGAAGAAACCAGTACCTCTTCCAGATTGTCGAGTACTTCATCGTCTACTTTTGACTTTCCGGCTACTGCCCGTGTCAGTTTAGTAAATAAGCTTTTGCGCGATTTTTCCAGTCCCTGATCCAGACTTTCTTTTCGTTTTCCGGAAAAGATATTTAAAAGGCCCATGGTATATCCTGATACGGCAAAAGGCTTCATCCAACAGGTTGAAGCCTTTTACTGTTATTTGGAAAATGTTTATTCTTTTTCGAAAAAGGTTTTCACCTGGTCGTTGTGTACCACTTCTTCTTTGAAAATATAAGCTCCGGATTTTGGTGATTTCACCATTTTAATCACTTTGGTGTGTTGCTTACCACCACCGGATTGAAGCGACGCTACTGTTTTCTTAGCCATGGATCCGTTTATTTAATCTCTTTATGAACCGTGTTTTTCTTCAGGATCGGGTTGTATTTTTTCAACTCCAGACGCTCCGGAGAGTTTTTCCGGTTTTTGGTGGAAATGTAGCGGGAAGTACCCGGCATTCCACTCTCTTTATGCTCTGTGCATTCAAGAATTACTTGAACGCGGTTGCCTTTCTTCTTAGCCATTTTGTAGGATGTTTCTTTTCAAAACAGGGCTGCAAATGTAGGAAGAAATTTTGAATTTTTCTAAGTAACGGTTAGGAAATCTAAGTTGAAAATTGATCGTGCCAGATTTTTAGTCAGATAGCATCGCTATTTGACTAAAAAAGAACGAAGAAATGGCGGAAAAGATGCGCGAATCAAATCGAAGTGGCATTTCCTAACGGTTACTAATACCAAGTTTAAAAAGATGGGCACACCGGTTGTTCACTTTTGTACGGTTTGAGGTGTTGGCACCTCAAATCCTTCGAAATCAAACTTCAAAGGTATCCTTTTTATTCATCGTGGTGTTCGTGCTGATGGTGCTTGTGGTGGTGGTGTCCGTGGTGGTGGTCTTGCTGTGGTAAGTTGTTTTGGGGAATGTGCGGCATTTCCATCTGGATCAGGTTGAAAAAACTTTCTTCTTTCATTAACCTTTCGATGGTGGGGATATCTCTTGGTATGCTTTCCGAAAGGTTTTCGGGGCCGTCTTTGGTAATCAGAATATCATCTTCGATACGAACACCAATATTCCACCATTTTTTATCGCAATCCGAACCTTCCGGTATATAGATGCCGGGTTCAACCGTAATAACACTTCCGGGTTTTAGCTCGGCATACAAACCGGGATCGTGTACATCCAAACCGAGGTAATGGGAAGTACCATGAATAAAATATTTCCGGACATCGTTTCTGTTGTCGATCACTCCCAATTCCAATAAACCATTGGCGATGATTTCGGTGGCAGCGGTGTTGGGGTCCCAAAATTTATTGCCGGCTAGGGCAACGTCAATGCCTGCTTGTTGTGCTTTTTTTACCAGGTTGTAAATGGCTGCTTCCTGAGGTGAAAAAGTGCCGTCTATGGGGATGGTACGGGTGATGTCGGCGGTATATCCATGGTATTCCGCTCCAACATCTACCACCAACATATTGCTGCCGATGAGTGGTTTTCGATTGGAGGTATAATGCAAAATGCAAGAATTTTCGCCCCCTCCGCAAATGCTCGGAAAACCCGTATATTCCGCACCGCCGGATTTAAAGAAATACTCTACCAGTGCTTCGGATTGGTATTCGTTCCAGCCTGGTTCTACGGCTTTTATTATTTCTATCTGGGCTCTGCAGGTGAGCTTGATCGCTTTTCGAAGCAGATAGATCTCTTCTTTCGTTTTGATTTCCCGCAGGCTTGCCATCCACGTTTCCAGAGGTTGCGATGCAACATTCAAGTTGGCTGTCTTTTTACGAAAATGTTTCACCAAGCTGGCCAGATCTCCTCCGTCCTTTGGATTATCCCGTGCATCATCTTTTGGCGTAATGGAATAAATATGATCCATTCTTGATGGCCGGAAGTTAAACCTGCCAAAAGCTTGGTTGGAAAAAGCCTGATCAATTTTAAGTACGTTCTTTACTCCTTCGGTGCCGAAGCGTTTTCCCACCCAGGTTTCTTGTCGGGCATTTCGTGGCTGCACAAAAATAATTTCATCGGTCATTACACCGTTTATTTTGTGTGCCTCTTTAAAAATAAGTACTACTGCGTGTGGCTCATTCAATCCGGTGAGGTAGTAAAAATTCGGGTCCTGATGGTATTCAAAGTCTACATCATTGGAGCGGTTCCGGATCGGGTTAGAAAAAAATACCGCCAACGAATTGACTGGCATTAAGTTACGCAAAGCTTCTCTCCGGCTTTCGTGAAACTCGGGAGGGAGCAGATCTTTATCGTAGATGCCATACTGCTCCAGGCTTTTTTTCAGTGTTGGATAGGGAATACTATCCTGTCCGAACAGGATGGTAGGGATGAAAAAAAGTATGCCAATGAGGAAATAAATAGGATACATATAAAAAAAGAAAACGTTGCTGCCAGGTTAATGGTAACAACGTTGCAAAATAAAAATAGTTACAGAATTACTTGTAATAACCTTTGGCCTTTGCGTCTTGAAGCGCTGCGGTAATTCCTTTTTTATCTACTGTACGCAAACCGGAAGTAGATACTTTCAGGGATATCCATTTGTCTTCTTCGGCGATGTAAAATTTCTTCACCTGCAGGTTGGGATAGAACCGACGTTTGGTTTTTCTGTTGGAGTGGGAAACGTTGTTTCCTACCATCACTTTTTTCCCGGTGATCTGACAAATACGTGACATCGTTATATGCTTTAAATTAACGGTAGTTTTTCAAAAATCGGAGTGCAAGTATACACATTATTTTCGTACCCTGAAACCGGAAGGGAAGATTGCACCGAAAGTGTCCACTGTATTTGCGTATGTACTGTCCGGTCTTTTTTCTTTTGCTGTTTCATTTCAATGCAAAGAAATTATCCTTGTTGAGCGAATGAATGGCAAAGCCGGCTTTTACGGAACCATTATTTTGGGCCGGCAACTGTGTTGTATTTTATTTGTTCTGCTTCTTCCAGGGTGATTCGGAGGTAGTTTAATAAAGTAATTGCAGCTTTGCGGATGTTCCGATCCCTGGCGTTGCCAAACGAAAAAACGTTGGACCAGATCCCGGTGGGGCCGGCAATGGCCAACCAAATCGTTCCCGCAGGTTTTTCCGCGGTTCCGCCGTCTGGCCCGGCAATGCCTGAGGTCGCAATTCCATAATCGGTGTGCATGCAGGCTTTCACCCCAAGTGCCATGGCTTCCACTACTTCTTTGCTTACCGGCCCTTTTTTCCGAATGGTTTCTGCCGGAACTTTTAAAAGGGCTGTTTTTATGTGGTTGGCATACGATACTACTCCGCCATGGTAATACGCAGAACTTCCGGAAATACGGGTAAAGAGAGACGACAAGTAGCCGCCGGTACAACTTTCTGCCACTGCAATGGTTTTTTTTTGCCGGAGGAGTAATTTTCCCACCACCTCTTCCAGTACATCGTTCCCCATGCCAAAAACATGACGGGGAATGAATGTTTTTAGCTCTTCAATGCGTTGGTGGATAATGGTTTCCATATCTTTTTCAGGCATAGCGTCAGCACTCAAACGTATCCGTACCTGGCCCGGAGCAGGCAGATAAGCCAGCCGAATGCCATCCGAGGCAAGGGAATTTTCCCAGCCGGTTACCTTTTCGGCAATACGAGATTCTCCGATCCCCTGGGTTTGTACGGTCCGATGAATGATCTTACCGGGCTGAAATTTCTTTTTGATCTTTGGGATGACCCGTTCTTCCATCAAGTGTTTCATTTCATACGGTACCCCGGGCATGGAAACAAAAACTTTTCCATTGTGCTCAAACCACATGCCACTGGCCGTACCCATATTGTTGCGTAAAACCGTGCAATTATCGGGCAACATAGCCTGGTTGTGATTTATATCGGGCATTTTCTGGCCTAAGGAGGCAAAATAAGCCTTGATCTCGTTCAGGATGTTTTTGTGCATCACCAATTTTGAATTGAAATAGGTACAAAGCGTGTACTTGGTGATGTCATCCTTTGTGGGGCCTAAGCCTCCTGTCATCAAGATGATGTCTGTTCTTGCTGCACAACTGTCCAGGGCATGAATGATCTCTTCTTTGGTATCGGCCACAGTCAGCACCCTGCCTACACTCAGCCCGGCTAAACTCAACTGTTCGCCCATCCAGGCCGCATTGGTGTTGATGGTCTGGCCAATTAATAACTCATCGCCAATGCTTATTATTTCTGCCTTCATCATGCTCCAAATGTCGGTTTAAAATCTACTGGCAACAAGTTTTGGCAATGTGTTTGTGGTTAGAATTTTTGATTTGCACGTGGTTACCCGGTCGGAAGCCACTATCTTTATACCGGATATTCATCTAAAATACATCATGATCAAAAGAAGCATTCCGTTATTATTGTTGGCTGGTATGGTTGTTTTTCTTACTGCCTGTCCTGGGTTGGAACAAGTTGTAAGCACTACCGATGGTGTTTTGGACGGTATCGGAACAGAAGAAAATAAACTCACCAACGATGAAGTTGTTAAGGGCCTGAAAGAAGCACTTGCCATTGGTTCCCAAAACGCAGCGAATCTTGCTTCGGTTGCCGGTGGTTTCCAGAACAACAGCCGCATTAAAATTCCTTTTCCTGCTGATGCGGAAAACGTAAAACAACAAGCGCTGGATCTGGGGTTGAACGCGCAAGTGGAAAAATTTGAACAGACCATGAACCGTGCTGCCGAAGAAGCGGCCAAAGCTTCTTTCCCCATTTTTAAGGAGGCCATTTTGGGCATGTCGGTTTCCGATGGGTTTAAGATACTGAATGGTGCGGATGATGCTGCTACCACTTACCTGAAAGACAACACCAAAGCGGCTTTAACAGCTGAATTTAAACCCAAAGTCAAAGCTGCTATCGAAAAGGTAAAACTAACGAGCTACTGGAATCCCATCATGCATAAATACAATGCGGTTATGGCCCTCACCGGTGGCCAAAAGATCAGCCCTGATCTTGAAGTTTATATTACCGAACGTGCCATAGCAGGTCTTTTTATTTTGATGAAAGCAGAAGAGAAGAAAATTCGCGACGATCCGGCGGCTCGTATTTCCGACCTTTTAAAAAAAGTATTCGGATCCGTTACGGGAGGTTGAGTGCAACAGCTGTAAATTTATTTTGGCCGATCTTCCGTTTTGCAACAGGGATCGGGTTTTGATCTGTTCGGCCTGACCCTTTTCCGGAAGACCAAATGCTTTCTTGCTCCACCTAAAGCAAAGAAGCGCTATCGCCATACTAAAACGGCACTGCTTTTGTCGGAGCCTACTGCTTTGGCAGTGCTTTTTTCTTTGAGTACAGCAAAGACGATAAGCAGGTGGCAGATCTTTTATTGCTATTGTGCCGAAGTGATTAACAGCCTAATTGTGGATAAAAGCTGCGTTCAGCTTTCCGGTGCATCGAGTTTCTCCCCTAGCTTTGTATAACAAAGGGGCTATTTATTGCGTATGTTTTTTACGTATGGACGGTATGGAGTTAAATGCACTTATAAGTCTTATTGATGATCCTGACGAAGAGATCTACGCACAGATAAAATCGAAACTACTTTCTTTTGGTCCGGAAGTTATTCCTTTACTCGAAGATGCATGGGAAAACCATGCCCTCGGACTGTTGTTTCAATCGCGAATCGAAGATATTGTTCACCTCATTCATTTTGAGGATGTTAAATCCCATTTATGCCAATGGGCAGAAAGCGATGAGCAAGATTTATTGGAAGGGATGCTTCTGGTAAACCGGTATCAGTATCCGGATCTGGACCAAGATAAGATCCGTACCCGGATCAATCAGATCATTAAGGATGTATGGATAGAGATCAATGATGATCTGACGGGTTTTGAGCAAATCAAAGTGATCAACCACATTTTATATGAAGTACATGGGTTCAGAGGAAACCATACCCATTTCCATGCGCTTCAGAATTCTTATCTGAACAATGTGTTGGAAACGCACAAAGGCAATCCGCTATCGTTAGGGGTACTTTATCTGCTCATTGCGCAAAGCCTCAACCTTCCTTTGTATGGTGTAAACCTGCCTCACCATTTTATACTGATTTATCAAACGCCCCACATTGAAACCAATCTACCACAAGAGGAAAAAGACCAACTTGTTTTTTACATCAATGCGTTCAGCCGGGGGAATATTTTTCCACGTGAAGAAATTGATAAACACATTCAACAACTGAAACTGGATCCGGTTCCCGGGTTTTACCAACCCTGTTCCCATATTGTCATTGTGAAACAGGTGATCAACCACCTCATCAACTCGTATAAAGTAGGCGGTTACCCGGATAAGATCAGGGAGTTGGGGGAAATTCGGGATTTGCTGGACCGGTATTGATCTTTTTTAATTTATTCAGTCTTTGCAAAGTACTGAGATCAAACCCGGCCGAATGGTCGAATTTCCGTATCCCATTTCTTGGAGGGGTAATTTTTCTTACCTTTAGTTGACCTAAACCCGTATACTTATGTTCCCAAAACGTATTGCTACCCTCGTTGCTGCAATCGCCACAAGCATCGGTTTGTTTTTTACCGGATGCAACCCTCGTCCCGATGATCATTCGCAAATGGAAGCCATAGAGATCAACCCGGCTTTCAGCGAATACATTACCGTTTTCACTTCCGGGGTCATTTCGCGGGAATCTCCCATTCGGATCCGACTGGCTGCGCCTTACGAAGGTGAGATATCTTACGATCAACCGGTAGACCAAAAACTGTTTCGCTTTTCCCCCGCTATCAGTGGCCAAGCTTACTGGATGGATCAGCAAACCCTGGAATACGTTCCTGCGGAACCGCTTCCTTCCGGAAAAATTTACAATGGCTCATTTGCGCTGGAAGAACTCATCCGTGTTCCGGGCGAATTCGAAAACTTTAAGTTCCGCTTTCAGGTTATTCGTCAAACCTTCGAAGTTTTTGTAGATGGCATGAACCCGACAGATGATAACAACCCTGAATGGCAACGGGTAAACGGTGTTGTGCATACCGCTGATGTTGCGGATGGAAAAGAGATCGAAACGGTACTGAAAGCTTCCCAAAACGGTCAACAACTGCATCTTATATGGGATCACCTTCCCAATCGGAAAATGCACCGTTTCACCATTGATTCGGTGGCCCGGAAAGAAAAACCCGACAACATTTCAATCGCCTGGAACGGCAGCACCATAGGAGTAAAAGATCAGGCCGGTAAAATCGATTTCAAAATACCCTCTCTCGGAGATTTTAAATTGATGTCGGCTTCGGTTATTCAACAACCGGATCAATACCTATTGCTTCAGTTTTCCGATCCTATTCATCCCGATCAGGATCTCAATGGTTTGATCACAATGAATGGCGTTAACCGGATGAATCATGTAGTGGAAGCGAACAAGATCCGCATTTATCCTGTTCACCGTCAAACCGGCCACAAAGAGGTGAACATTCACGAAGCCGTGAAAAACATCCTCGGCTACAAACTGGGAAAAAACCTCCGACAGGCTGTTGTTTTCGAAGACATTAAACCCGCGGTACGTCTGGTTGGCAGCGGAAACATTCTTCCGGCCAGCGATGATCTGGTTTTCCCTTTTGAAGCCGTAAACCTTTGGGCAGTTGATGTTCGCATCATCAAAATTTTCGAAAACAACACAGGGCAATTTTTCCAGATCAACGCATACGATGGCAACCGTGAAATGAAACGGGTAGGCCGCAGTATTCTGAAAAAAACCATTCGCCTCACTCCAAACCATACCACCATCGATTATGGCAGCTGGAACCGCTTTCATATCGATCTGAACGAATTGATCAAAACCGAATCGGGTGCCATTTACAGGGTTGAAATTGGTTTCAAACAAAACTACTCTACCTATCCTTGTGAAGGAGAAGACCGCAGCATTCCTGAAGTGGCCGAAGCCAACACTACCAACTGGGATCAGAACGATGAAAACGAAAGCAGCAGTTGGGATTTTTACGACGAATATTATGACTTTGATTACCGGGAAAGAAACAACCCTTGTTCCAGGCACTATTACCGGAGCAGCCGTGCAGTAGCCCAAAACATCCTTGCTTCGGATCTGGGCATTATTGCCAAAAGCAATACCGATCATTCCATAGAAGTGGCCGTAACGGATCTGAAAACAACCCGACCTCTTTCCGGCGTTACTTTAGAAGTGCTCAATTATCAGCAACAAATACTGGCATCTGCCACCACCGATGCAGAAGGCCGTGCCTCGGTAAAAAAACCGGACCACAAACCTTTTCTGCTCATCGCAAAACAAAACAACCAGAGAGGCTACCTCCGACTGGACGATGGTTCCTCACTTTCGTTGAGTAAGTTCGATGTAGAGGGAGTGCACATCCGAAAAGGATTAAAAGGATTTATTTACGGAGAACGCGGCGTTTGGCGCCCGGGCGATTCGCTGTACATTTCTTTCATTCTGGAAGATGCCGAAAAGGTACTTCCTGCAGAACACCCGGTTACGTTTGAACTGATCAACCCCAAAGGCCAGGTGACCGAAAAAATTATCCGGATTTCCTCCCTCAACCGCTTTTACAACTTCTCTACCAAAACGAGCAAAAATGCCCCGACCGGCAACTGGTCTGCACGGGTAAGGGTCGGAGGGGCAGTATTCCATAAAAGCATTAAGATCGAAACCATCAAACCAAACCGGCTGAAAATTCTTTTAAACTTTGGAAAAGACCGGCTTTCTTTCCGAGACAAAAACATCCGGGGAAACCTGAATGTACGATGGCTTCACGGTGCTGTTGCCCGCAATCTGAAAACCAAAATTGCAGTTACCCTCAAACCTGCCTCCACAACGTTCGGAAAGTTCGGCGATTACATTTTTGATGATCCGATGCGCACATTCGAATCGGAAGAAGAACGCATTTATAATGATCGGCTGGACGATCAGGGAACGGCTGAGATCCCTGCCAAAATTAGCGTAAACCATGTTGCACCGGGAATGCTGAACGCCCATTTTAAATGCCGGGTGTTCGAAGAAAGCGGCGACTTTAGTGTCGACCGTTTTTCTGTTCCTTACTCTCCTTACGAATCTTATGTTGGCATTAAACTTCCCAAAGGAGATAAGGCTCGTGGCATGTTGCTAACCGACACGGATCATACCATCGAAATGGTAACCGTAGACGAAAATGGCAACCCTGTGGCCCGTTCCGGGTTGGATGTGGCGATCTACGAGATCAACTGGCGTTGGTGGTGGGAAGCCAGCAACGACAATGAAAGTAATTTCAATGGCAGAACATCTCATACTCCCGTATTAGAAGGAAAAACAAATACCAATGGCCGCGGCGAAGGCCAATTTAAATTCCGGATAAAATATCCGGATTGGGGCCGCTACCTTGTTCGGGTTACCGACCCGGTAAGCGGACACAGCACCGGAAAGATCGTCTACATCGATTGGCCGGGCTGGGCCGGAAGAGC
>CALLUQ010000174.1 GCA_938010565.1 uncultured Flavobacteriales bacterium | reverse complement strand
AGATATAGACATCTTTATTTTTTTAGTCCCCAGGCTACGGGATATATAAAAGATAAATGCGCACCGATTGAGTTGTACTGTTAAAGGAAACGCAGATGAGATATTCATTCTCTTACAAAAGGTGGCACTCGAACCCCTGGCGGAGCCTACAAGTTGAATGATGGAACAATGCTTAATCTTCATAAGTCTGCTACAACAACCCTTCCGACAATATCAATTAACCGGCCAGGTCAAAAAAATAATTAAAATGAACTTGCTATATCTCAGGTGTACACCATTCTTTGGCCTGGGCATGCCGGTAGCCATGGATGACTTGCCCGTGGTGGGCCACCTGCATGAGGTATGCAGGTTGTTTTGAGTCATCATTCATTTTTTTTGATAAAATTCCTACGCTGTTTATGCATGGCTTTTCGGATGCCGCCGGGTTTTTATTGATCGTGAGAAACGTTGCTCCCGAACTGATAATCAGCATGAAATAAATTTTCGGCATTTTGGAGTGTATTTTTAGCGCTATTGGACCTGAGTCGGAAAAACAGGCGAATGAACTTGTTTCGGGGCCATATTTTTTTGAAAAGTGAAGAAGAACTAATAATTTGTATATCCAAATTCCCTGAGATGCACAGCCCATCCATCGGGCTTATCTTCTTACTCCTTTAACCAGGAGTTTTAGGAGTTGGACTAACCGCTTAACATAAGATCACTATGAAAAAAAAGGCCACAAAAAGCAAACCCGTTTTTTCCGGGTGCCATCGCTTTAAAGAGAAAAATGTAGCATTGACCCGTTTGGCTACCGACCATTGGAACGCCATTCGTTTCGACAAAAAAATCATGCTCGACTACCTCCGCCAGGGCATTTGTTTTGAAATTAGCAGAACGTTTTACGAGTATCTGAAGGAAGAAACAAGGAACGATCCGACTCAAAAAATGCATGCTTACGTTGGCATCGAAAAAAGCCGGTTGGTTTTGTTCTGTATTTTACGTTCCGAGGATCTGAAATTGGCCAAAGACCCGGACTTGGAAACGGCTCCGATCTTTGTAGCCCCGTGTATCAGTGAAAAAACTACGGCCGATAAAGGTTTTCTGACGTTTTTTCCTCCCGGCCCGGAAACAGATCAGGAACGGATGCCCATTTCACTGGTAAGGGCCTGGCAACGGCTGGCCAGATGGGGCCTTTGCAACCCCTTGTTTCTGGATCAACAAATTGAACAAGCGGGCGAAAACAAAGACGAATCAGGTGTATTCCGGGTTTTTGATGTGGAGATCAGCAGCATTATCGATGAATTTGAAGGCCGGGCAGTGAGTTCGATATTGGTGTTTCCCGGTTTAAAAGCCGAAACAGATCCCCAAACCAACGAAACCGTAGTAAAAGCCGATCTTATTTTTTGGGGAGAAACAGCTCCCTCATCGGGAAATGGGGTGCCCGGTACTTTTGTTTCCGATTTTACCAGCCCAAGACCGCCTTTCGGAGGAGATCTGCCATTGAAAAACTACGGTTTGTTTTAGTTTAAACAAGCCGTAGTATTTTAACCGGAACCATCATGTTAGACGAAACATGGGTTACTTTTTTTGTACGGTTTTGCGAAGTATTGGCGTTTACCTCTACTTTCGTGTTGATGGCCGCTTTGACCCTGGGCATTTTAAAGTACCGCCATCTGGGGCCTGCCTTTCAATATTTTGTGGTGTATCTCACCATGCTGTTGTGTTCGGAGCTGATCGGGAAATACTTTACCTATGTGTTGCAACAAAATAACCTGATCCTGCTCTATCCCTACCTCGTACTGGAATTTTTTCTGGTTTCGTTCATTTATAGGGAATTGCTACAACTAAAAAAACGTAAACGTTTGATATTTAACATATACGTATGGGTAATAACCGCCGGTTTGGGAGCTTATACCCTCTTCCTTTTTTCGGGGGAAGAAGCATTTACCACCACGCACTTTCAATGGAACCCCAAAGCCCTTATCAACGGATCCATTTTGGTATATGCCATTCTTTACCTCATACACACCCTCAGGCATGCCTCCGTCCGGAATAAGATCACCAAAACTTTTTTGTTGATCAATAACGGGGTGTTGCTCTATTTTTCAGGCAGTTTAATCGTTTTCTTATCGATGAATTATCTGGTGAATGTTTCCATATCCATCAGCATATTCTTCTTTTTAAGCAATGCTTTTCTGGCGTTAATATTTTACCTTTTTTGCTTGTTTGCGATATGGAATTATCAGACAAAACAAACTCGTTAATAGGCTGGCTTTTCATTTCTTTATTGGTTATTGTAATGCTGGCCAGTGTGATAATACTCGTAGCTACGGCTTCCGTACGGCGCATCATGTCGGAAGAAAACACTCGTTTTTTGCAGGCCCTCGATCACCAGGAAGAATTGCTACACTCCAACCTTCTGGTGCAGGAAAAAGAACGCCGGCGCATTGCTGCCGATCTGCACGATGAACTGGCTTCCCGCCTAAACATTGTAAGACTCAATTTGCAGTGGTCTCCGGCGGCGCAGGGTCCATCTGCAATAAAACCCATCGCACTCATCGATGAAGCATTGGATATCACCCGAAAACTATCACACGAACTGGATCCCCCTCTGCTCCGACATTTTGGTTTCGCCGAAGCCCTTACCGATTTTCTACAACCGCTGCAAAATGTGCTACAGGTGCAAGTGTGCTTTTTGGGCAACAGCGCACAAGTTCGTTTTGATCGGATCAAGGAACGTCAATTGTTCCGGGTGGTTCAGGAAATGGTGAACAATGTATTGAAACATGCACAGGCTCATGTACTTCAGGTGAATTTGCGGATTTCCGAGAGATGGGTTGGAATGTGTATTTCGGACGATGGAACAGGATTTGATCCGGAAACTGAAAAAGGAGGAATGGGCCTCAGTAACATCGAATCCAGAATGCAATTCATCCGGGGAAAATACCGCTATCGATCCGATCCGGAAAAAGGCACTAAAATAGTACTGAAAGTTCCATTAAACACCACTCGAAATGCCTGTTAAACTTGCTGTTGTAGACGATGAACAATTGTTCATCGAAGGTTTGCGTCTCATCTTTCGGGCCGAACCGGATCTTGAAGTGCTTTTTGATGCTTCGGATGGTTCCGATATGCTGCAAAAACTGGAAGACTTTTCCATATTGCCCGACATCGTTTTGCTTGATCTGAAAATGGCTCCCATGGATGGCATTCAAACCACCTTAAAACTGCGGGAACGCTACCCGGATATGAAAGTCATCATTTTATCCACTTACTACCGCGAGGCGTTTATCGGTCAGATGGTAAAACTGGGTGTGAATGCCTTTTTGCCTAAAAATACCAACCGTAAAGAGTTGCTGTACGCAATAAAAACAGTAATGGATAAAGGCCTTTACTTTACCGAAGACCTGACCCGTATTTTGCGCGATCAGGTGATGGGCAAACGCATCACTTCTCCCTCGTTTACCCATACCGCCAGCTTAACGGTCCGCGAAAAAGAAGTACTCACCCTCATCTGTGAGCAATATACTGCCAACGAAATTGCCGATCGGTTGCACATTAGCCACCGTACGGTAGACGGGCATCGAAACAACCTGCTCATCAAAACAGGCGCCAGAAATATTGTGGGCCTGGTGGTATATGCTTTGGTAAACGGTTATCTTGATCTGGATAAAAAATTGCTCGCTTACACCTTGTCTTAGCCCTCAAAGAACAGGCGTAAGCGCCCCCATAAAATGTTTCTCATATTCCGGTCCGCAATGAATATCGCCCCACACAAAATGCAGGCCTGAGTTGCAATCATGAAATAAAGAAAGCGTGCCTTTGATGTTGTTCAGATCGTCAAAGCTAAGTTGAAATGGAATTTCGCTCCGCGATCCCGCCAGGTGTTTGCTGTGGTACTGCTGTTCGGGCAGATCTTCCCGGTATACAAGGACCTCAAGATGATGCACTTTCTGAACAGCAGAAACAGAGGAGCTATCCGGTTTCATTGCTTTGCTAAATGCCGTTAATGGCGTATTTTCAGAGAAGGAGAATTTAAGAATAAACTGTTGTTCTCCGGAATCAATGCGGTATTCTCGGTTCATGATCGGATGGTTTGAAGTGAAAAAAAGCCAGGAGTACCGTGCTGCATACTCCCGACCATAAGGATTTACGAAACGGGCTCAAGGGTAAACTTGAACGGTTGAGCATCTGCTCCGCGACCGCCTCCGGTCATGATCAGATTGGCTCTTTTGATACCGAGCAAAGAAAGTTCCGTATTGATGTCGGAAAGAATGGCAGAATTCATCACTTCTCCTTCTTCCACCTGCGATACTACACCTACCCAAAGCGTTGGCTTGAATTGGAATACCGCTTTTTGTTCAGGAGAGATCCCTGTTTTGTGTGCCAATAATTTTCCGTCTTTGAAGATCTGAGCATCAATGGAACCCTTCGGCAAAGCATTGTATATTTCCACATCGGTAGTACTTGCGGCCGGCTTGGTATCTTTTATCAACACATTTCCGGAATTGTCGAGTACTGCGTTCCAGCGTTCGGCATTGGTGGCTGCTTTGCGATCAGATACATTGTTGAAAGAATCTTTCACTCCGACCTCAAAAGCCATGGGATACGCAAAGGTATGACTCCAGCCACGGCCACAGTTTTTGATCACACGCCAGGCGATGGCCAGTTCGTCGAAATTTGTAGCGACGTTTTTCTGAAAAAAAACGATGTCGGAATTGTTGGCATCGTACGATTTGTCGATGAATGTTAATTCGATGTTCATAATGGTTAGTATAAAAAAGATCATACCTACTCTGTTTAGGCTTTTCGGTAAGCGCCTGTTGCCATAGTACCTTGAAAAGCTTTCGTTTAACAACCCGGTTGCGGTACATCCGGCAACACTACAAAGTTGGCCATAAGCCTTCCTTTCTTTCAGAGCGGAATACCCCGTATTAAAAAATCAGGCGGATTGATGCAGGTAGATTAACGGGGTTTGGGAAAGGAGTTAGATCTCCGGAGTTTATGAGTTGTGAGTGATGAGTGTTCCCAACTCTCTCGCAAGCGTCTCCCCAACTCTCTCGCAAGCGTCTCGCTTGTGAACTGATAGCTATGCCGTTCCTAGCAAATAATTGAAAAAATACCATTGGGCTATTGAAGTTATAAATAGTGTCCCAAGCGGACGCTTGAAACAGATACGACGTTTATTTTTTAGTACCCAACTCTCTCGCAAGCGTCTCGCTTGTGAACTGATAGCTATATCGTTCCTAGCAAATAATTGAAAAAATAC
>CALLUQ010000173.1 GCA_938010565.1 uncultured Flavobacteriales bacterium | reverse complement strand
CACTCCGCTTTGGGAAACCTAACAATTTGGGAATTTGAAAAACAACATCATTTGAAAAATGTAGCTTAACTTAGCGTCTCACTTTTTGTAGCAAGTCCATAGCTATCATCTCACAAGTGAGACGCTTGCGAGAGAGTTGAGGGGGCAATCTACCTTACCGGAAAAGAGAAAACGTGTAAAATGGACATCAAACCCAAACGAGAAAAAGCAGCATGGGATCATCTATCTCCGGAGAAACTACTCAAAATTTAAATGCGTTGGCCCTTTAGGAAAAGGTTTAAAACTTGCGTTTCTTTTTCTTTTTTTCTTTTTTTGCAAACGGTTTAAGGTTTTCTTTGTTTCCGTTTTTATCCTTGTGGCCTGATTTTTTTCCGGCTTTGAATTTGCCTTTTCCGAAATCGCGGCGCTCATTGCCGCCGCCTTTGCGGTTTCCGCCTTCATCATCCCGATTAACCCGCATTGAGCGGTTATTTACAAGTGCCCCTTCAAACGCTTTTGCTACTCCGGCAGAATGGCGGTTATCCACATCAAACACAGAGTGGCGCTCAAACATACGAATTGCACCAATATTGTTGCCGATCAGGTTGGTAACATCACAGATTGTGCGGAGCAAATCGCCTTTTTCCATCTTATCCGTACGCCCGATGTTGATGAAAAAACGATGGTACCCCTCTTCCCCGCTACGGCCTCTTTTGCGGTTGCCATTTTTACCACGGTCGCTGTTTTGATCGGAACGATGATCGTTCAGGTCTCTGGCCTCTCTTTCGTATTGGCTTTGTTCCAGCTCACGGCTGAGGTAGGCTGCCAACACTTCGGTTGCAGAAGTATCGGCCAAGATCTCCTCGGCTATGGACCGCAGGGTTGGGGTATAAAGTTGGGAAACGTCTTTGCGCAACAGGTCGTTGGTAAGGGTGGTTACTTTTAACCCCATCACATCTTCCAAGTCTGGCACCTCCATTTTTTTGAACTCAATTTTCAGGGCTCCGGCAAAACCTTTGATCTTTTTTTGTTCGTTGCGGCCAACGAAAGCAAGTGAAATACCGGTTTGGCCTGCACGCGCTGTTCGGCCACTGCGGTGGGTGTAATACTCCGTGCCATCGGGAAGGTCATAATGAATAACATGGGTCAGGTCTTTTACATCGATCCCGCGAGCAGCTACATCAGTGGCAATCAGAGCTTGGAGGTGTCCTTTTTTAAAGCGTTTCATTACGATGTCGCGCTGGCTTTGCGACAAATCACCATGAATGGCTTCTACTTTGTAGCCTTTGACGATCAAGGCATCGGAGAGGTGTTGGGTGTCTACTTTTGTACGGCAAAATACCACCCCGTAAAGCTCCGGATTCACATCTATAAAACGACGAAGCGCTTCCGGTTTATCGGCCTTTTTGAGAACGGTATACTGGTGTTCGATGTTGGCGTTTACGGTCACCCCTGAACTCACTTTCACTTCGCAAGGGTGCTCCATGTATTTTTTGGTCAGCGCTTTTATACCGGAAGGCATGGTTGCCGAAAACAGCCAGGTTAACTTTTCCTTGGGGGTAAAAGAGAGGATTTTATCCAACTCATCACGGAACCCCATGTTGAGCATTTCATCGGCTTCATCAAGCACTACATAAGCAGTGTGGTCCAAACGGATGGCTTTTCGTTCCGCAAGATCGATCAAACGACCGGGCGTGGCCACCAGGATTTGTGGTATTTTGGATTTAATTCGTTTGATCTGTGGATAAATGGGTGTTCCGCCGTAAACCACATCTACATGCAACTTTACATCCCGTGCAAAAGCAGCCATTTGCTCGGCAATTTGTTGTGTAAGCTCACGGGTTGGTGCCAAGATCAGTCCCTGGATCTGTTTAAGATCAGGGTCGATCAACTCTAGCAATGGCAAACCAAAAGCGGCTGTTTTTCCGGTGCCGGTTTGGGCCAGCCCTATAAAATCTTGTGCTTTGCTTATGAGTTTTGGAATGGCTTGCTCCTGAATGGGGGTGGGGGTTGTAAAACCCATCTTCTCAAGGGTTTCTAAAATCCGGGGAGACAATCCCAGGTCTGAAAATACTGCCATGCGATCTAAAATCAGCCGCAAAGGTAGGGAATTCCCGGCACGGTGTGCATTTCAAACCAAATAGTTTCTTTTTTCAGAGCATTTGCTTCGCCTGTATTTTTAAATGCACTTATCGCAGGGTTGCATTTGAAAGAAGGCCGAAGCTCCCGGATCAAACGCATTTTACGCAAGCCGAAAGAAAAAAATAACCCTGAAGTTTGCACTTTTTCAGGGTGCTGTTCTCGCTATTTTGTGTGCCGGAATAACGCTTCTTTGCTGATTTGCTGGATCGATTTTTCCCCTAAAGGCATGTTTTGTGCGATTGCACATGCATATCCTTTCATGATGTTCATCGGTTCGATGTACCAACGGGCACCCGTTTCATCCACGCGGTTCAATAAGCAATTATGCTTATCCGATTCGGCAGCTATGCCCACACCTTTGGCTTTTAATAAAGCCTCTTTTTTTGTCCAGATCCGATAAAATATTTCGGCCTTGTTATGATTCAGTGCTAAGTGCCGGGCTTCTTCGGGATGCAGAAAATCCTTTACGTCAGGCACACTGTCCCGGATCAATTCAATATCAACCCCAACTTCATAGGGTGAAAATACCACCACCACCACCGACCCCGAATGCGAAATGTTGAATTTTATTTCCCCTTCAATAAATGGCTTTCCCTTTTCCGTGTAACTTATCTTATCGCCAACCCGAATATTCCGTTTAAGAAAATAATGCTGCAAAAGCATTCTTCCTGTTGCTTTTAACAAACGGTCCTTCGGAAATATGTAACGCAAAATACCATCCTGTTCCATTTGGGGTAAAACCGAAAGCATTTTGAACAAGTCCTTCTCCGAGAACGTTGCAATATTACAGTACAAAAACTCCAACATTAGCGCTAAATACTTTTTTCTCCGACTATGGATCCCGGGTTTTTAAACGAGCCCAAGATAAAAAGATCGTTTTGTTGCATCGTTAATTGCTTTAACGGTTCGATTGTATATTTTCCCGATGGTTTCTCTTTGAGGCAGCAGGATGGGATCATCCATGTCGGGAAAGAGCACTCAAAACTTACATGCATTGGCCCTGCCTTATCGTTTTGCCTCCGGTATCCGATATATGGCTAAAGTAGCTATATTTGCACCCCATTTTACGCTTGTTACGGTCTTATAATTTGCTCTGCTATGGCTAAGGATGTTTTCCACTCCCGACATATTGGTCCTCGAAAAGAAGATGTAGCCCAAATGCTTGAAAAAATGGGTATCGCTTCTATCGATCAGTTGATAAACGAAACGGTACCCGCCAATATTCGTCTGAACCGTGAACTCAGGTTACCTGCTGCGCTAACGGAGGCCGAATACCTCGCTTCCATGAAAGCCATCGCTGCCAAAAACAAAGTGTACCGATCTTATATTGGCATGGGTTACTACGGTACCTTTGTGCCTCCGGTAATACAGCGCAATGTGTTGGAAAACCCAGGGTGGTATACGGCCTATACGCCTTACCAGGCAGAGATTGCTCAGGGCCGTCTGGAAGCATTGTTAAATTTCCAGACGATGGCTTCTGATCTGAGTGGCCTGGAAATTACCAATGCTTCTTTGCTGGATGAAGGGACGGCCGCAGCTGAAGCCATGATCATGTTTTACAACACCCGGAGCCGGGATGCGAAAAAACGGGATGTGCGGAAATTTTTTGTGGATGAAAACTGTTTTCCTCAAACCATCGCTGTTGTTCAAAGCCGAACCGAATCTTTGGGAATTGATCTGCAGATCGGCAATTTCCGGTCTTTCGCTTTTACGGATGAAGTTTTTGGCGCCATTGTACAATATCCGGATGGCAACGGCGAAGTAAATGATTACCGATCATTTGTTGATGCTGCTCATGCGGTAGGAGCCAAAGTGGCTGTTGCTGCTGATCTGATGGCATTGGTAAAACTCACTCCTCCGGGAGAATGGGGTGCCGATGTTGCTTTCGGAAACACTCAACGGTTGGGTGTACCCATGGGATTTGGAGGGCCGCACGCTGCTTATTTCTCTGCGCATGCGGATTTTAAACGTTATCTTCCGGGGCGAATCATTGGTGTTTCCCGGGATGCACAAGACAACCCGGCCCTTCGCATGGCTCTACAAACCCGCGAACAACATATTCGTCGCGACAAAGCAACTTCTAATATTTGTACGGCACAAGCTTTACTTGCCGTAATGGCAGGGATGTACGTTGTATGGCATGGGCCCGATGGGATGCAACGAATTGCTAACGACATTCACGATAAAACCAACCGTTTGGCAGCCGGCCTTCGAGCCATGGGATATGCATTGCAAACCCGGGTTTGGTTCGATACATTGCGTGTAAAAACGGGCGGGCAGGAACAAAAGGTGTTGAAAGCCGCTCAAGATGCCAACATGAATTTCCGGGCTTATCGCAATGGCGATTGCGGTATTTCCATTGACGAAACGGTAACGGAAGACGACCTGAACGATATACTGGAAGTTTTTGCGGCCTTGGCCGGAAGGTCGGTTCCGACTTTTGATACTGCCTCTTCTCCATTAACCGGCAACCGGGTTCGCACCGGCGAGATCTTCGCTCACCCTGTTTTCAATCGTTATCATTCGGAAACAGAAATGATGCGTTACCTCAAACGTCTGGAGAACCGTGATCTATCATTGACCCACAGCATGATCCCTTTGGGTTCCTGCACCATGAAACTGAATGCGGCAGCAGAACTCATTCCTGTTACTTGGCCCGAATTTGCCAACATGCATCCTTTTGCACCGGAAGATCAGACCAAAGGATACCGGCAGATCATCGACGAGTTGGATGCCGATTTGAGTGAGATTACGGGTTTTTCCAAAGTTTCTTTGCAGCCCAACTCCGGCGCCCAGGGAGAATTTGCCGGCCTGATGGTGATCCGTGCATTTCACATTGCAAATGGCGATGCCCATAGAAACGTTGTGCTGATCCCTGCTTCCGCGCATGGCACCAATCCTGCTTCCGCAGTGATGGCAGGAATGAAAGTGGTAATTGTTAAATGCGATGAAGAGGGCAATATACAGGTGGATGATCTACGCTCCAAATCAGAACAATACAGCAAAACCCTTTCGGCTTTGATGATCACCTATCCATCCACCCACGGTGTTTTCGAAGCTTCCGTTACCGAAATTACATCCATCGTACACGAACACGGCGGGCAGGTATACATGGATGGGGCGAATATGAATGCACAGTGTGGCCTGACCAACCCGGGTAACATTGGCGCAGATGTTTGCCACCTTAACCTGCACAAAACATTTGCCATTCCTCACGGCGGTGGCGGGCCGGGTATGGGACCCATTGGTGTGGCCAGGCACCTCGCTCCTTTTTTGCCGGGGCATCCCATCGTTGCAACGGGTGGTAACCAGGCTATCCCGGCTGTTTCGTCTGCTCCCTGGGGCAGTGCCCTTATTCTTCTGATCTCTTACGGTTATATTCGTATGTTGGGGGCTTCCGGGGTTACGGAATCAACCCGAATGGCGATTTTGAATGCCAATTACATCAAAAACCGATTGCAGGAGAAGTTTAACATTCTTTACACCGGAACCCATAACCGCGTAGCCCACGAAATGATTGTGGATTGCCGCAGTTTTAAGCAAAATGCCCGGGTAGAAGTGGAAGATATTGCCAAACGCTTGATGGATTATGGATTTCATGCACCGACGGTTTCTTTTCCGGTTGCTGGCACTTTGATGATCGAACCAACGGAAAGTGAATCGCTACAAGAATTGGATCGTTTTTGCGATGCATTGTTGCGCATTCACGATGAAATTACTGCGATTGAAAACGGTACCGTGGACGAAACGGATAATGTATTAAAAAATGCACCGCATACGGTGGCGATGCTGATGAGCGATCATTGGTCGCATGCCTACAGCAGAAGTAATGCGGGAATCCCATTGCCTTATCTGAGAACGGATAAATTTTATCCCCCCGTAGCAAGAGTTGATAACGCATACGGCGATCGCAACTTGGTTTGTACATGCCCTCCGACAGACAGTTACGAAACGCCTGTTATTACAGTTGAATAAGGGAGCATAAGGCGCTTACATTTTTTCGCCGCTTGTTTTTGTCGGAAAAGCGGAAGAAAAACCCGCTGAAAAAACACTTTTGGACCTGTAAAATGGTTGTTTCCGGATGGATTGTATTGGTAAAAAAGGGATGAAAAGCGAAAGTGTTTTCTTATGTTGTCTCGAAATTTTAAAATAGTCCTCTGAAATACGTTTCATGCATTCTGTATTTGTATGATGAATGCTGAAATTGGTTGTTCGGAAGTTTTACTTCGGAAGAAGGGATGTCCCTCGTAAAGCCTCATTAAAAATTGAACAACAAAAAAACAAGTACAATTTTTTAATAAATTGACTGCCTTCTGTTTGCGCAAACAAAAACCCGTTATATCCGGCCTTTGTAGCATGGCATGCAAACAGATTTTATGGCATGATTATTTTAATGCTAGTGGCAAATAAAACTTCCATGTATCAGGATGGTGAAATGCTTTTTTAGCATTCCGGTGAATACATTTACTGGCTTTTTGCGTAAATTCACCCCTTTACAAGCCTCACCTTATCTCATCCAAACACAGCTTCAAGCTGTGTTTGTGGTGTATTTGTTTAATTAAATTATTATATATCATGAGCAAAATTTATCTGGCCGTTGGTTGCTTTTTTATAATGATAAGCACTATGGCTCAAAGCTTCAAGACCAATCAATTCCGATACCCGGATAAACTCGTGGCTAAAAAAGCTCCTTACCAACGTAACGATGCCCCTCTTCGTTCGGAGAACCGTGCAACTTACATGTCGGAAGGTTTTGAATCCGGCAGCTTTCCTCCGGCCAACTGGTCGGTCCAAAGTGGTCCCAATTCTACCATTACCGTACCAGCGGAACAAACCTGGCACCAAAGGAGTAACCCTGATGGTCAGGGAACCGTTGCTTCCGTATTGTATAGCAATGCCATCGATCGGCACGATGAATGGCTGATCTCTGATTCCATTGCTCTGCCGGCAAATGGTTTGTTGCGTCTGGAGTTTCAATTCAATTCCAGCCAGCACTGGCATGTTGATCCAAACAACAATGCAGACATCAAGTGTTACATCTCAACAACCGGCAATTCCATTGCTGATCTTTCGTTGGGAGCGGAGGTATTCTGGGAAGAAGATCCCGCTATTGTGGATGAATGGCTAACCTTTACCTGGTACACTTATCAGTTGGATATCTCAGCGTTTGCAGGACAAACCATTTATCTCGGTTGGCATTACGACGGACAAGACGGTGCTCAATTTAACCTCGACAACATAAGTATAAGTGATATTCTCCCAAACGACCTCACTCCCGACATTAGCTGGACCCAGGACATCAACACCGACTATAGTTATTATAAATTCAGTTATGATGAATTGCGCCCGTTGGGTTTTTCTTCTATCATTCGCAACAATGGGGCCGCTACTCAGTCGAATGTAGGAATGCATTATGAGATCACCAACAGCTTTGGAGCCGTTGTGGATCAAGGAACAACAGCCATGACCATCCCCAACATCTCTGCAGGAGAAAAAGATACCGTTTTTCACACAACGGCTTATACTCCGCCGGCTTCGGCAGAAACCTACACCATTACGATGTGGACATTCTCTGACTCATCCGACCACAATTTATCCAACGATACCGCCACGCTTGTTTTGGATGTTGAGCCGTATGTTTGGGCTCGGGAACGCGGACCCATTGACGGAGGCATTACCAACATTGCAGATGGTAATGGTCTTCCGTTTTTAATCGGAAATACTTTTCTGGTAACCGATACCACGATGGTTTACGCTTTGGATATCGGCATTGGGGCCGATGCTCCTGCAAACAATATTATTTTTGGACAAATACACATCTGGAATGGTTCCACATACGATTGGCTCGGGCAAACAAAAGAACATACCATTGTAGACGAAGATCAGAGCAACATTCTAACCCTCCAATGGGCCAACAACGATTCCATTCAATTATTGCCCGGAGATGATGTTTTGGTTTTGGCCGGACACTATGGTGGAGCCAACGATGGATCAGATGATGTTGAAATTGCGACCTCCGGTGATGCTTTGGAAGGAACCGTAATTGGTTACGACAACGTCGGTACGCTTTTCCAGTTGATCAATCCTCCTACACCGGTTGTTCGCATCAATTCCGACTATACCCTTACTCTGGAAGAAGTGATTGCAGAGAATGGAACTAAATTGGGACAAAATATTCCCAACCCTTCTCAAACGATCACTGCGATTCCATTTGAGATCAAAAAAGCCTCCAAAATACGTCTGATCCTTCATGACATGACGGGCAAAGAAATCATGACCCTCGATCAAGGTACCGTAGCCACCGGTACACATCAAATCGAATTGAACACATCTGCCTTGAGTGAAGGGCTTTATCACTACAGCTTACAAGTGAACGACTACCGCATCACACGAAAATTGATCGTAATGCGCTAACCGTTTAAAAGATAACCAAATGTTGAAAATGCCTCCTTTTAACAGGGGGCATTTTTGTGAGGAGTATACCCGTTATTCCGATTTTTTCTACCGACAACGATGGTTACGGTTGTTTTGGGTTTTCAAATAGCCCGTTTTTTAAATGTATACTACCGGATAAACACAGAAGTTTTCGAAGCCAATTTAAAATCCGTCATTTCCGGATAGGGGGATAACAGATCTTTTTTGTTCTGTTCGTATCTCACGAATAAAAATTCTGATTTTTTTACGGAAAAAATCAGCTAAAAAATAGGGTTTGAATCATAAAACGAGTGTAGGGTTAAATGCCGCCTTTATTGGAAATAAAATATGGAAGACTTGACCGGCTTACAAAACATTCTACGGTTTATTTCCGGCGCCACAGAATTTGTGAATTGCATAGGAATTGCTTTAAGCGTCTTTTTTATTAAATTAAGGGCCGATTTAAGTATTCATGAAAATTTAATGTTGATTACAAGTATGAAAAAGATTTACTTACTCGCTGTAGGCTTTTTGTTTACCAGTACTGGCTTCTCTCAGCGAAATGCAGCCCAGGTAGCTAAGTTCGATTTCGGCCAGACCTTTCAGGTGGATGACGGAGAAGTGATATTCAGTCGTCCGGATGATGTTTCCGGTTACCGTGGCGGAACTGCTTTCTGGTCTGAAGACTTCTCAAACGGATTGGCCGGAACGAATGGTGCCTGGACACAAGGGGGGGCGGACCAGATCTGGAAAGCAATGAACTCTCCTTCTCCAAGTAACGGCGAATGGTCTGACAACACTCCGGATTTTGCTTCTACCACTGTTGCTAATGGTTATGTGAATTTCGATGGAGATTCTGTCAACCTACCTGTTTCTCCTAACTATATCGATAAAAGCGGATGGTTGATGAGCCCGGTTATCGACTGTTCAAATCAATCATCTGTTCTTGTGTCATTTGAACAAATGGTCCGTTGGTGTTGTACGCAACTTTCCATCACTTTAGGAGTGACGACCGATGGTGGTGCTACATGGACTGATTACGATGTGTTGAATGGTCTTTCCGGTAACGATCCTTCGCCCAATCCGGAATTGGTTGAAGTAAACATTTCTTCTGTTGCAGCAGGCAATGCAAACGTACAACTGCGCTGGTACTGGCAGAATGAATCGCACTATTTCTGGGCTATTGATGACATCCACGTCTCACCAGCTCCGCAAAATGATCTGGTCGTTGTGGACGGTTTTACAGCAATGGAGAACGGATTGGAGTACAGCTCTATTCCAGTTCATCAGGTACACCAGATGGATTACTCCGTATGGGTATTGAACCAGGGTAGTGCTCCTCAAACCGGTGCAACACTTAACGTTAATGTTACAGGAGCTTCTACCGGTGCTGCTTTTAGCGGTACTTCTGCCGGCCAGGCGATTGCTGTAGGTGCACAATCGGACAGTATCGGAGTAACGGGTAATACCATCTCGGCAAAAGATGATTACACCATTTCCATGAATGTTACTCAAAATGAAAACGAAGAAGCCCCGGAAAATAATGCATGGCCGGATGTTCATTTCTCTGTGGTTGACTCTGTAATGGCTCGTCACGATGGTAGCACTACCGGTAATTATGACAACCAGGGTGTTCCATTCGAATGTGGCCCTGCCATGGATATCTATCAGGATGATTTTATTACTTCGATCTCATTCACTCCCGGTTCAAATACGGTAGCCAATACACTGGTTTATGGTGCGGTTTACCTTCTAAATGAGACTGGTTTTGTTTATCAGAATCAAACCGCGGATTTCCCTGTCAGTAACATAGGCGGAACTATGGTCCTTCCTTTTTCATCGCCTGTTCCCGTTACTGCAGGTAATACTTACTTGGTTGCTATTGGGCACTATGGCGGACTAGAAGATGTAGCCCTTGCTATTGGCGGTGTTGCAGATGCTCAAACGGTTTACATCTTGGATGGGTCTGACAACACTTGGTACTACATCCTTTCTAACGTAGTTGTAAACATGAACCTGAATCGTTTTTTAGGTGTTGAAGACGTTTCCGGGTCTGATGTTAAAGTAGGCCATTGCTTCCCTAACCCCACCAATGCTTTTTCAACCCTTAACTTTGAGTTAAAGGAAGCAGAACATGTTAAGGTAGAATTATTCGACCTTAACGGCAAAGTAATAACTACCGCAGCCAATGGTCATAAAGCTGCCGGAAGCCACAGCATCAAATTCGACCTCCGCGAGCTAAACACCGGGGTATATTACTATACATTAAGCACAGGTAGTCAGCGCATTACCAATAAGATTGTACTTGTAGACTAATCGAGATCAGAATGCTAGTTTATTCAAATAAAAGTCCCATTATATTAATGGGACTTTTATATATACTTACCATAGTTTTCATTTAATACTTTGCTTATGAAGAAGATCTACTTTCTCATTGGTATGATGGTCCTTACCGAAAGTGCTTTTGCACAACAAGTAAATTTACCTGAATACCCACACAAGAATGAAACAAAAACAACTATTCGTCCGAGCGATCAGGTTTCGGCTACCCATCGTCAGGTGATCTGGTCGGAGGATTTCGAAAATGGAATTCCGGCAACCTGGAACAATAACACGGTTACAGGGCCTGTCAGTTGGGATTATACCACCGTAGGTCATGAAGGGAACTTTCCAACAGATCCAATCCAATCTACTTCTGCTTCCAACGGTTGGATTATCATCGATTCTGATGGAGACAACTTTAATGGCGGAGGCAGTGAGCATGCAGAACTGACTACCGAAGCGATCGATTGTTCGGGTTTCCCCAACATTCGGGTTTCTTTTGAACAAATGTTCCGGGAATGGCAGGGCGATTCTACCTACCTTTGTGTTTCCGTAGATAGTTTTGCTACCCGAACTTGTTATCATTTTAATAATGGTATTGGTCAGGCAGGGACCAGCAACCCGGACATTCAAAGTTTTGACATTACATCGGCTATTGCCGCTGATCCGTCACATGTTCAATTGCGTTTCGTGTGGAAAGGTGAATGGGAGTACGGATGGCAGGTGGATGATGTTGTGATCGAAAACATTCCAAATAACGACCTGCGTATCAAGCATCCAGGCATCGATTCTTACCTAGAGTATTTCCAATCTCCTTTGAGTCAGATTCAGGCGTATGACTTCTCTGCAAAAATATCCAATACGGGCTTGTCTGCTACATCAAATACGGTGCTTGATGTTGAAATTAATGATGGCACCAACTCTGTTGTCATAACCAGCCCTACCATTAACCAATCCATTAACCAAACAGATTCATTTAATGCCGGCACATTTACGCCATCTGCCCAGGGAACCTATAACGTAACAATGGTTGCTTCTTCCGACTCCATTGATAACCAACCGGATGACAACACACTTACTACTCAATTTACGGTTACGGAGTGTACTTACGCTCGGGATAATGGTATTGATGGTGGCGGATTGAACAACGGACAACTTGCTTTCGAGTTGGGGTTGTTATACGAGATGATCACTACCGCTAATGCCACCAACATCGAAATTGCTATGGATGAGCGTACCGTTGAAGGGGCATTAATATACGGTGTACTCTATAAGTTTGATAGCGCTGATGGTTTTGAATATGTTAGCCATACTCCTGATCACACCATTACGGCCAGCGACATCGATAATTGGGTAAATCTTTACTTCAATACACCCGTAGAGTTAACCGGCGGAAATGAATATATTGTTTGTGTGGGTACTTATGGCAGTCCTCAGGATACAGCCGTAATAGAACGTGGTAGCAACGCCGCACCCGACCAAACTAGTTTCATTCTTGACGGATCCGATAACACCTGGTACTTTACCAACAATGTGCCTAGTATACGTTTGGGTGTTGCGTGTCCTGGTCCCGATGGCATCGAAGGCATTGCTTCAAATGCTGTCACTGTCAGCCAAAACAACCCGAACCCTTTCAGTAATACAACTGCTATTAACTACAGCCTTTCCGAATCTGGCCATGTAACTTTTGAAGTGGTTGACGTAACAGGTAAACGGGTCCATATTGCCGATGAAGGCAGCCAGGCTCCGGGGGCTTATTCCTTCCGGTTTGATGCTTCTCATCTTGATGCTGGCATTTACTTCTACAGCATCATAACCAATAAAGGCCGAGTGACCAGGCAAATGATGGTTAACCGTTAATGAACATAAGCACTTTGAGGGCACTGTAACACGATTGATCTGTGTTCTTCCGTATTCTTGTTGATGCGGGTGTCCTCGAATTTGCCGAACAATTCCGTAGTGGCCAACCCGTATTTGGAAAAGGCGTAGCATTGGCTCCGTTTTTAAACCATTTTTAACAACTGCCCTGTAGAGTCGAACCCGAAGCTCATTTAGATCAGGAGGAGTGCTTATTGAGCAATAAAACCTAATGAACTAAAAGCAAATGCATAAAGGCTTCAGAAGGAAAATCGGAGATTTCCCTTCTCCTTGGGACCGTAATAATAGTTGTGATCCTTATACCGTGAAGAAGCGCGAGCGGATATTGGCTGATAGCTTTGTGGGTAAAATCGTGGAATGTATTCTTTAGGTATGATTTACCGTGATATTTCCGCTCAGGTTCAAGGCATGTACAATGTGCGGATCTTTCCTTTTGTACTGAGTGAAATCACCGGCCGGATCATCCCAAAGATAAAAGCCTGGTTGTTCCGTTCTTTATGGATGCCATGCATGACCTGTAAAGATCATTCGGATATGCAGCACAGAGCAGTGTACAACATGACTGGAGTAGAGATCGATGATTACAAAATGTGTTAAGAGTTTAGTGCGCAAAACCATGTGGGTTCGTTTTGCGCACTAAACACCTACACCTAAAAAAACTTTCATCCGCAACATTGCCCCAACAGCTTGCCTTTCTACTCCTGTTTTGGACGATGTTTTTCGGAAGAAAGAAAGATCAGACCTTTCCTCCGCTCAACATCAGATAGGCTTTGGTAAAATCGTTAAGACCACCATCCAGCACATCTTGCACATTACTGGTCTCGTGGTTTGACCGTAGGTCTTTGATCAGTTTATAAGGATGCAAAACGTAATTTCGGATTTGAGACCCCCATTCGATCTTCATTTTGCCGGCTTCAATTTCCGCGCGGCTATCTAAACGTTTTTGCATTTCGATCTGATACAGTTGTGCCTTGAGCAATTGCATGGCTTTTTCACGGTTGGCTACCTGCGACCGCGATTCCGTGTTCCGTATGGCGATGCCTGTCGGCTTATGGATGAGGCGGACGCCTGTTTCCACTTTGTTTACGTTCTGGCCTCCTTTTCCTCCGGAACGGAAAGTTTCCCATTCAATATCTGCTTTACTGACTTCGATCTCAATGGAATTGTCAATAATGGGATAGACATATACGGACGAAAAAGAGGTATGCCGGCGTGCATTGGAATCAAAAGGGCTGATGCGTACCAAGCGGTGAACACCGTTTTCACCTTTGAGGTAGCCAAAAGCAAAATCGCCTTCAAATTCAATGTTTGCACTTTTGATGCCGGCTACATCATCTTCCTGAATGTCGATGATGCGTACTTTCATGCCGTTTTTTTCTCCCCACATGGTGTACATCCGAAGAAGCATGGAAGCCCAATCGCTGCTTTCTGTTCCGCCTGCACCACAAGTAATTTGCATCAGTGCCGGCATGCTGTCTTCTTCGGCACTGAGCATATTTTTAAACTCAAGGTCTTCCGTGAGGGTCAGTGCCTGATCGTATGCTTTCTGCATATCTTTTTCAGAGACCTCTCCTTCCGTATGGAATTCATAAAGTACACTCAGATCATCAAGGGTGGATTTGAGGTGCTGCCAAGCATCGGTCCAGATCTTTTTCCGTTTGATCTCTTTCAGCAGGGCTTCGGCTTTTTTAGGGTCGTTCCAAAAACCCGGGTCTTGTGCCTGCTGTTCTTCGTA
Source organism: uncultured Flavobacteriales bacterium (assembly GCA_938010565.1). Taxonomy (GTDB): domain Bacteria; phylum Bacteroidota; class Bacteroidia; order Flavobacteriales_D; family CALLUQ01; genus CALLUQ01. The sequence continues at coordinate 8,464 of CALLUQ010000173.1, read as the reverse complement.
GGCTATTGCGTGTAGTTTCTTTTCAACGTCAAAGATACCCCCTTAACGCATCCAGGCGCCCGACTAGTTTCTTGATGTGGTCATGATGGATCATAGCGGCAAAAATAGCATTTAGAAATGGAAAATCACTCCTTTTAAGAAAAAACGGATTCCTTGTTCACTTGATCTGTCGCCTATGATCAATCTTATAACCGGCAACAACAGTTACGACATATGTTATCCCTCCCGAAGGCCCTAGTGTTAAGTCAGGTGTACTGTGTCGTATAAGTTGCCGATATTTTTGTTCCGGACAATGCGAAAAATAGGAGCTTAGTATAGCTAAGAGATTTTTTTTCAAAGAAGTCCGGGATAAAAAGATCAAAACTTGGTGCGGCTAAAGTAGGCTTGACTTAACACTAGTTACAGGATCCGGTTGATAAATACGCGCCCGTTGGCGAAGGCAACGGGTTACCGGGCTTTGGCAGCAGGAACGATCAGGCTTTTCAGGTACTTCATTTTCGCCTGGTTTCCCTTGGTGTTAATGGCTTTTAGAATGCGGTCTTTTTCAAGCTGCGTAAGATGCCAGCTCAGGGAAACGGTTTCGTTTTTATGCCTTGAAAGTTCAAATGAAACCAGGTTGAGGGGAGCATCCAACCATTCGCCGGCTTGTTGCATCATCTGATCCTGGTGGTAATCCTGAATTTTGGTGAAGTTGGCATACAGGGCACCGGCCGGGGCAATGAGGTGGTCGGTCAGGGAGCTGATCTCTCTTTCGTCGATCTCAAACTCTTTTTGGGTATCGCGGATCTGAACGATCGCAACGCCACTGGTATGGGCTGCGATCCAATCTTTAAAAACGTAAATGAATTGCAGGGAAGCATGCAAGCCAAAATTGTCGCGCAAGCCTGCATCCATCACATTTATTTGGGGCTCCGTGGGCAAACTGGCCATGGGTAAAATGTAAGGAAAGGTAGCACTCATCCGCAATACGGAGGTGAAGCGAACGTTATCGGCACGGTTGGAAGCAAACATGCGACGGAACTCTATGCTTTCTACGTTGGGTACATTCGATACTGTGGGTTCGGGCCGGTTGTTGGTCATAAAAGAGATCGGTTGCGAAGAGACCAACATCCTTCGTCCGTCGTTTACTACCGTTGGTGCAAAGATCATCATGGGGGTTTTTCCTTCGTATTCAGGCAGGTAATAGTCGGAAAGTCGCTTGTTGAGCAAGTGATGGGTATTTTTGTTCAACACCTCCTCAAACGCATAAGCCCGGTCTTTGGTATAGCTTATATCTCCTTCTTTGAATTTGCGGTAACGCACAAAAATATCGTGGGTGGCAAAGGTAAAGCAAATGGGGTTGAGCATGTCGCCGGCAATGTTATCGGCGTAGCGGGAAAAACTTTGAAAGGTATCGTTTTGTTGTGCTTGCAGTCCCAGTTCTCTGTAATATGCAGCCCCTATCATGCCTCCGGAAGAACCGTTGATCAGGTGTGTTTTGTTCATCAGTTTACCATGGATGGAAGCGTCGATATGTTGCAGGGTATGAAAGGTCCATAAGGCCGAACGCAACCCTCCTCCGCTGGAGCTGATCAATACCAGCCTGGGTTTTTCTCCTGCGGGGGTATTTTGCCGGTTTGCCCATCGGTTCAGCATATCAATGTGGTGTGATTTATCGGCGTGGAATTGTTTTTTATCGTCGCGTAAAGCGGCGAGTGAGGCCGAGGTGTAGGGCACACGGGTGGTATAATCCAATCCGTAAACCCGGTTGTCGGGTTGCAGGAACGAAAGGCGCTCCGAACCGTAATTGAGGCCCATAAATAACAGGACCAGGATGCTGACCGTCCAGCCCCGGAACCAGGAATAAAAGGCGCTGATCAACATCAGCACAATGGTGAAGAGCAGTACAAAGCTGGCCCCTGCCGGGATGATGAAAACGGGCGTATCGTGAAAAGATCCAAAGACGATAAAAGAAGCCAACATCAGCATCTCAAAGAAAGAAGCATTGATCTGGTTCTGGCTGAAGATCTGCTGCAGTACTTCAAACTCGTAATGGTTGATCTTTCTGGCCAGGCTTATTTTAAAAGGATGTGATAAGTAGGTGAGTACAGTCCATTCGGACCGGGTTTTCAGATCAAATCGTTTTGTTTTTTTGTGGAGCACACTTCCGCCCAACGGATCGTTGTGTTTTTTCCTTTTTTTCCGAGGCGTTTCTTTCATCTCCTCCTCCCTATGAAGGCCCAGTTTGTGCACATCTTTGTTGGTACGCAAAAAATAAAACAAGGAAAGGCCCACAAAAGCAGACACCCCCAGGAGGAATGCCGCAATGTGCCAGACTACTTGAACACCGGAAACCAACTCCAGGTTTAATTGAAAATCGACAGCATATCTGATGTAGGTAAGGAGAAAAATGAGGGGCAGCACGCTGTTGTTGAAACAGAATTTCAGGAAAGGCCGCGCCAAAGTGGCAAGAAAGGGAAACAAATGGCCATACATTACATAGCTGTAGATGTTAAACGCCATGATGAATCCGCCCATGGAAAACCCCAAAATGAAATGCGACCAAACCTCCACTTTTCCCAGATACTCGGGGTACAGGAATAAGTAAGGGATGCCGTATTTCATTCCCAATGCTCCCGTAACAAAACCAAAGAGCACCAGCCAGATGAGCAACAACAGGTGGTTCCTTTTCAGGTGCATAAAAAGCAACTGAAAAGGAAAGAAAAAGAGAATCCTTCGGATACGCTGTTTTACAGGGGTTTCTGATCCCATCTGATGCATAATTGGTCGTTTTACAACCGTGGGGCTGTAAAAGGGTGGAGTCGGCGATGGAACTTTAGTTGCCGGCCTGCATGGCAGATCGGCAGCCTGATCCGTTCTAACGCTTTATTTTAGACGCAGAAACGGGATAAAATGTTGCGAAAGCGGGGTTAAATCTTACTGTCCACGATTTCGATCACTTCTTTTTCCAAGGCGATGGCTTCATTTTGAATGGTGCGTCCTTTGGCCAAAACTTCGCCTACATAGTTTTTGTCTTCAAGGTCGCCGGCATTGATCTTTACGTTCATGAAAGCGCCCATTACGGCGGTACGGGCACAAAGTGCTCCTACTCCGGCATCGGTTACCGAATTGGGGTTGCCATATCCAGCCATGGCTTTCATTACTTCCAAACTCATCAAGGCCACTTCCATAATGCGGAAAGGCACCCGGATGGCATTTTTTGTTGCTGCCTGAATGGCTGCTGTACGGTCGGCTTTTTCCGCATCGCTGTTTTTGGGCAAACCATAAGCCGCCATGATCTGGTTAAAAGCATGGGTATCCCGATCTACCAAGGCAAGCAGTTCTTTCTGGTGTTCCATCCCTTTTACCGCCCATTCGGAAAATTCTTCCCACCGTTCGTCCCAACCCCGTTTGTGTGCACTCAGGTTGGCCACCATGGTGCCCAGAGAAACGCCCAGTGCACCTACGTAAGCTGAAATGGAGCCTCCGCCGGGAGCAGGCGATTCCGAAGCGGTTTCCTCTGCGAAAGCAACCAGGTTCATATCCACCAGGCGGTTTTCGTTTTGATCCTCGATCAGGTATTCGATGATGCGTTTCCGGGGGTCGAACGGTTGCAAATCATCCAGCCCAAGCGACTTGACGGCAATCTTGATCTTTTCGGCCTCCGATATGCCCAAAGAACGGTTTTGTTTGCGCAGGAAATAATCGGCAGTGTCCAGCATGGATTGAAGCGGGATCAGGCCAACAAGCTCCGAACCCGTAACCCGTATGCCCCGGCTTTCGGCCGATTTACACGTTTCGTCGAACGCCAGGTGAACAGGGGTAACGCTGATGTTGGTCAGGTTGTAACTGATCTGAGCAATGCCATACTCTTCGATGTACCAGCCAATGCCTTTTACGCATTTGAGTTTACCGGATATACGAATCGGTTCGCCATTTTTGTCTTTTACCGGTTTACCGGAAAGTACATTGCCTTCTCTTTTTATACGTCCGGCTTCGCGTATGTCAAAAGCAATGGCGTTGGCACGGCGGGTAGAGGTGGTATTCAGGTTGATGTTGTATGCCACCAGAAAATCGCGGGCGGAAATCGCCGTTGCACCGGTTTTACGTACCTGTTCGTTGAACTCTGCCGGGCCAAAGTCGGGTTTCCATTCCGGTTTGGAAAGTTTTTCCAGGCCTTCGTATTCGCCCGAACGGCAATGGGCGAGGTTTTTTCTTTCCGGCAGTTGGGCTGCATTTTCATAAAAATAGCCGGGAATGTGCAACGTTTCGCCCACCCGTTTTCCGAGTTTACGGGCAAAGGCAACGGTTTCTTCCATGCTGATGCCTGAGATGGGTACCAAAGGGCATACATCGGTGGCGCCCATTCGCGGATGTTCGCCGTGGTGTTTGCTCATGTCGATGATCTCGGCAGCCGTTTTGATGCAGACAAAAGCGGCTTCAATAACCGATTCGGGATCCCCCACAAATGTGATAACGGTTCTATTGGTTGCCTTGCCGGGATCCACATCCAGAAGTTTTACTCCTTCGCATGCTTCAATGGCATCGGTTACCTTTTTTATTTTATCCGGGTCGCGCCCTTCCGAAATGTTGGGAACGCATTCGATCAGTTGTCTGCTCATTTTTTATCCATTATCGGTTTTTAGTTATGTCGGTAGGCGGGAGGGTAAAGCTAATGAATAAATGGGCAATGGACAATGGACAATGGGGAATTGTGCATGCCTGAATAAGGTTGACCTGATTTAGATAAAATGGCCTTGTAATTCAAACTTTGTCTCCATGGTTTTCCTTGTTTCAGGTCAACCTATTTCAGGCAAGGACAACAATGGAGAATGCACAAATGGGGAATGGAGAACTGAAATGAGTTTACGGAATTATCTGCGGAGCAGATGCATGGAATGAAGTGAAGATGTCGTATTGAATGAAGACCGTAACGGAAAAAGAGAAGAAAACACGGCCCAAAACTTTTCCCTGACCCATAAAGTGGGATTCCACCTTGCCCAACAAGAGAAAACGTGTAGAGTGGGCATTAAATCCAAACGAAAAAAGCCGTGAAGCGTGAAAAACATGCAAAACGAATCAACATGTTGGTTAGCTTTGTGTACGAAGCGCCTATAAGCACTATGGAATTTGGAAAATTATCTTCCCTCGAAAGGGTTGAGTTCGCGTTGCCCCCCGACCCAACGGAAAACCGTTTGTTGTTGCAGCAAAACCCTTTAAGTTTGGGGCAGAAACCCCGTTTATGGTTGGCCAGCCCGGTTTGGTCCGATCCTGGTTTTGTTGGGAAGATCTACCCTGAGAAAACCAAAAAAGCCGATTATCTTTATCATTATTCCCGGCAATTTAATGCCATTGAACTGAATACAACCTGGTACGGTGTACATCCGGTTCATCTGAACAAATGGTTTGCTGCCGCTCCCGACGATTTTCGGTTTTGTCCCAAGCTGCCGCAACAGATTACACACCGGTTGCAACTTCGCGAAGCCCGGGAAGCCACCCGGGATTTTTGCTCCCGGATCATGGCTTTTGAACATAAACTGGGCCCTGTATGGGGGGTCTTGCCCGCCAGTTTCGGCCCCGAACGAACGGAGGTGGTTGACCGGTGGTTGCAACAGTTTCCCCCATCCATACCGGTGGGCCTGGAATTCCGCCACCCGGAATGGTTCAGCCATGAAACAAACAGGAAAGCATGGGCCCGGATCATGCAAAAGCACCGTGCCATTGCCATCATTACGGATGTGGCAGGGCGCAGGGATGTACTTCACATGCATCTGACCGCCCCCGTTTCCATTTTAAGGTTTGTCGGGAACCGCCACCATCCTACCGACTTTTCCCGCCTCGACGATTGGGCCGTACGAATGGCCGATTGGTATCGGAATGGCTTGCATGAAGCTTACGTTTTTTTTCACCAGCCGGAAGAACACCTTACGGTGGAAAATGCCATTTATTTTGCTCAAAAGCTTACCCGGCTGGTTGATCTGGAAGTCCGCATCCCCAGGTTACCCGATCAGCAAATGCGTCTCTTTTAATGATGCATTGCTCCTCAAAATACAGGTGTTGTCGTTTAGCCGTTTTTTCCTCCGAACCCAACCTCATGTTCCTGAAAAAGCGTTTTTTGCGCAGGAATTCCGGAACAAGTGAACCCGATCTTTCCAGCCCGGTACAGCGGCGTTTGGTTGCGCCGGAGGGGTTGTGCCAATTTTACAGCATTTGTTTCGGTAACGTTTTTGCGCCCCAAAAAGCTTCGTTTCTAAGTGTTTTTACTTTCCCGATATGATAACAATATTATGCTTTTAAGCGTATTGTTTTATTGTACATTCCGTCTTATCATTACACTGTTTTTACGATGGAAAAGGATGTTTTAAAAACAGAAGAGATTTACCGGCTGCTGGCCGAAAACATGCAGGATATTGTTTCTCAACATGATACTGATGGAACAATATTGTGGATCAGTCCTTCTGTGGAAAATTTGCTGGGTTATTCACCTTCCGAACTCATCCATACTTCTTTTTACAATTTATTACAGGAAGATGATCGCATGTATATGCTCAATTTTGCTCATGGTTTAACCCTCTCCGGAAATTACAACGAAGATCTGCGGCTCGAATACCGCATCCGGAAAAATGGCGGAGGTTACATTTGGTTTGAGTCGATGACCAAACCCATTCTGGATGAGCATGGAAAAGTATCGACCCTTCAAATTACTTCCCGCGACATCAGCAAGCGGAAAAAAACAGAAAAACAGCTGCTTATCAGTAAAAAGCGGCAGGAACTTGCATTGCAGGGGGCTGATTTGGGTTTGTGGGATTTGAACTTAAAAAGCGGTCATTTGATCGTGAACGACCGGTGGGCCGCCATGTTGGGGTATAAAGTAAATGAAATTGCCAATACGCTCGACGGTTGGGCCAGTTTGGTGCATCCGGACGACATCGGCAAACTACAGGAGGCGTTTAATGTCCATATCAATGAATCTTCTTCCACCTTCGAGTGTGAGCATCGCCTCAAAACCAAACAAGTCAAATGGAAATGGATCCTGAGCCGTGGAAAAGTACTGGAATGGGATGACGAAGGACACCCGTTAAGGGCCGTGGGTACACACCTTGATATAACCGCCAACAAGAAGATGGAAACGGCAGTAATGAAGGCGATTCTTGATACACAGGAAGAAGAACGCACCCGTTTTGCCAAAGATCTGCACGATGGCATTGGCCAGTACCTTGCTGCAATTCGTTTGTTGCTGAATGCGATAGATACCAATTGCCAGAAAGGCAGTACTTCTTCCAATGCCAAACTGATCGAAATTGCTTCTGCCCATATCGACAACACGATCCAGGATCTGAGAACCATTTCGCATAACCTGATGCCCGGAGCTTTAACGGATCTGGGGCTTGTTCCGGCCATGGAAGAAATGTTTGATAAGCTAACCGGAGCCACCCCCGTAGAAATTGATTTTCAGTGTAACATTGAAGAAGTTAATTTTGCCAATAACATTTCCATCAATTGCTACCGCATTGCACAACAATTGCTCAGCAATACTTTGCAACATGCCAAAGCCACACACATTACCGTGAAAATTGCGACCAACAACAACGAGTTTATGTTTACCTATAAAGACAATGGCATCGGATTGAGCAACATTTCGCACGAGCTGGATTCGGGAACCGGACTGAAAAACATTCAATCTCGTGTAAAGTCTTTGAATGGCACCATCAATATGCCTATGGGAAAAAAAGGGTTTCTGGCCCACATTGTCATTCCTCTTAGCGAATAAAACGGTTGTGGTAACGGGTGGTTGCCGGGTCGGCAAAAAATAAAATGCATCCGTCAGATCATCTGAGCAATGTAAGGCTTCCTTTTACCGGAGGGTAAACGACACCGTCGATCCCTTTGGCTACAATCAAATAAAAATAAGTGCCTTCGGGCAGGGGCTGACCGGACCTATCGGTTCCATCCCACCCATCTTCGAGGTGAGCAGAGCAGTTTACCAAAACCGTGTTTTTATTGAATATGGAAATTGCTACCGATACCATATTTCGGGCTTTAATACCGGGAACAATAAACCGGTCGTTGTACCCATCGCCATTCGGAGAGAATACGTTGGGAAAATTACCGGGATCGTAGGTAAAAGAAGAACCTTCTTTCACTTCGATCATGGTATAGTCGGCAGAAGTGCGTCCGTCTTTACCGGTCACTTCAAGCCCTACACGGTAGCTGCCGGATTCGGTAAATACATGCTTTACCTGTGCGTTGGTACCTGTAAATCCATCGTCGAAATCCCAATACACCTGATGGCCATCGTATACACTTGTAAAATCGACTGTGAGCGGAGCATAACCGCCTATGGTGTTGGTTTGTATCAAAGCTACCGGAGCATTTTCTTTCCCTTTTTCAACGGCAATTGCCGGCGGTTTATGCATGCCTTCCGGAGGGAGAATGGTTTGTACTTTGTTGATCGTGTGTGCTTGTGTTCCGGTAAAATTGTTCT
>CALLUQ010000172.1 GCA_938010565.1 uncultured Flavobacteriales bacterium | reverse complement strand
CTTCCGTCGGGTCCTTATGTATTGAATATACGGAACCAAAACGCCTTAATTAAAACATTTAAGATCATTAAAAAATAAAACGATGAAAAAGTTATTCCTTTTTTTAACCGCTCTATTATTGACCACCGGCGCCATGGCGCAGGCACCGGAAAAAATGAGTTATCAGGCCGTCATCAGAGATGCGAGCAATGCGCTTGTAACCAACCAGGATATTGGCATGCAGATCAGCATACTGCAAGGCGATGCTTCGGGTGCTGCCGTGTATGTGGAAGTGCAATTTCCCACCACCAATGCCAACGGTTTGGTGCGTTTGGAAATAGGTGCGGGAATCGTGATTTCCGGTGCCTTTAACGCCATAGACTGGAGCAACGGGCCCTACTTTATAAAAACGGAAACCGACCCGGCAGGGGGTACGGATTATACCATAACAGGCACCAGCCAACTGATGAGTGTGCCTTATGCATTGCATGCCCAAACGGCAGATAACGTTACAAGTACGCCATACAGGGGGATTATGGAAGTGCAGACGGATCTTGCAACAAGAACTTTTGGCAACTCCTGGGGTGTAGGGCCCACTTTTGCAACCGTAAACGGGTTTAAAGCCGGGTCAAAAGTCAAACTGAGTTACCATGTTCCATGTCGGAATAATAGTGCCAGTTGGGGTGGAGCCTACATCGAACCCCAAATATCGTTTGACGGCGGCACTTCGTGGAACAGCCTGGGTTCTTCCGGTTTTGATGGTGGTGTCATGGTTCGTGGGGATGAGGCCATAGGGTCTTATTCTAATACCCTTTTGGTGGATCCCTCCTTGTCTTCCCCTTTTTCGGTTACGGTACGGCTTTTCTATCGTAGTCGCGACGGCACACTTACCGTTAACGGATCACATGACATAAACCATGTAAGCGAAACGGCTCCTTTGATGTCGGGAATTAATGGGGAACAGCACTACACCAAAATTATCATTGAGGAAATACCGGATTAAAAGTGCGTATGGATGGTTTAAATGTGTGCCGACCGGGCCTTCTTTCCGGTCGGCACACATTTGAGGTACTCAATGGATGTGCCTTTTTTTCAAATGTACCATATATTCACGTGTAAATTCGCCAAAGGGGTATCTGCCCAATGGTTCGGTTTTCTTTACGGGTCATTGCCCCAATGTGGGTCTCTGATCGTCTATGGTGCACGAATAAGTCTTGTGTTCGGAGGCAACCCTTAGTAGTCTAATAACTTTTAAGAGATGACTTTGCTCTGCTAATTAGCTCCACTTCATCTATATCGTCATCATCTCTTAATTCTGGATCTCCACAATAAGCATCTACATCACTAAATAAAGTTCCTATAATTTGATAGATACTATTATTGAAAATTACTTGCTCTTCTTTTGCCATCTTCAAATAAGAAGGTTCAAATTCTTCGACAGGTATTTTTCCGGAGACAAAATCAAAAATTAGCTGCTTGTATTTAAGTAAATCTATATTAGTGTCTACCATAACGTTCCATTTTTTAGTACACCTCGTAATTGCTGTGCCCCTAGTTTCCAACCGCTCCAAAACGGACCGTTCGGATGTGATATTACATTTAACCCGGTTTTAGGATCCAGATAGTGGATCGCAGGTTGATTTTTATACCTGGGGAGTTTATATGCTGATGAATTGCTGAACTAAATTTACTTGCAGCAGCTTTATTCCAGTTGCCCGTTATTCCAAAATCAGCAGTATGTTTTAGATATTTTTTTTGTAACTGTTTAGTCGTCAATCTTAAAATGCGGTTACTCGCCCTAGTCGCTTCCAGAATGTGTTTTAGCTTTCAAGTCCAACTAAAACACACTCCATTGTTCATTCTCTATAAATGTAGTACTATGTTCGTTTTCAGTCAAATGGAAGCAGCCTGAAAGCAGGGGAGGGGATGCGGTAAATGAGACCACACGAGAGAGGTGGTTCGCCATTGGGCCGGCAAAAGGGCAAGCCGAAAAAGCAACCAACTTACACAGCAGCATGGAAACAATTGAAACAACCGTTAAAAACAGCTGTCTCGGATGGCTGCGTAGAAATTTTTCCGGAAAACGGACCCGCCTCGCTCCATCTGTTGTAGTAAGCGGGATGAAATGGGGGGTGTGCTGTCACGTATTTTATGCGTGAATAAAAACCCGGCAGACGGTTCCAAACCCTTACCTTTACCCCATGACCCGCATTGGCTTGTTATCGGATACCCATTCGCACATCGACGACCGCATATTGTACCACCTCCAAAAGTGCGATGAAATTTGGCATGCCGGTGATATAGGCGATTTGAAAGTAACCGACCAACTGGCCGATGTGGCTCCGGTGAAAGCCGTTTATGGCAACATCGACCATGCCACGATCAGGACCGAGTGGCCGTCGGATATTGTTTTTCAATGCGAAGGCAAAAAGGTGTGGATGACCCATATCGGGGGTAGGCCTCCTCGTTACGGAGCGGGCATCCTTCCGCGCATGCAAAAAATAAAGCCCCACATTTTCGTTTGTGGCCACTCCCATATACTAAAAGTTGAAATGGACAAAAAAATGCAATCGCTCTACCTCAACCCCGGAGCAGCCGGTTATCATGGGGTTCACCACATGCGCACCTTGTTGCGGTTTGTGATAGAAGGAGCGACCATCCGCGATCTGGAAGTGGTGGAATTGGGTGTAAGGGTCAAAGGGCTGCCGGAATAGGGATAGATCAACGCAAGCGATCAAAAGAATTTACCAGTGCCTCGTCTTTGCGGATGGCCCGGTTGGCCAGAAAACTCATAAAAAGCATGGCCAGAGGCATATAGAGCCCTGTTTTCCAACTCATGCCAAAAACGGTTCCTTCGGGTAGGCCTTCTATTGGGATGGCCTTATGCACCGTAAGCACATTATAGTACAATAAAGCGGTGGAGAGGAAAAGGAGAATAAAGTTGATCCTTCCCAGTTTGATCTGCAGGGCGCGGTTGGAAAATGTAAAGAGGGTGCCTAAACCGAGCAATATGCTCAATCCGATCGGTACATAAAGGGGTATCTTTACTACATTGACCGTTTCGTTCTCTTGCCCGGCAGGTACTTCTAACCCCATGATATTAAAGGTGTAAACCTGATCGCCGATTTCGTAAACCACAAAATCAAAAACAAAGGCCAATACCCCCGCCATCACAAGCACTGCCAGAAATATCGATTGGATTCGTTGAATCATGTTTTGGTCATTTTACCGGCAAATATAATAAAACCCCACTGCTGTGGTTTTGAAAATAAATTGCTTGCGGATGAAAAAAATAACGGCACTTCAACTATCGATTAAAAGAATATTTGTATACTTGCGCAAACGTTTCCAAAAGCGTTGTCGTCACTCATTATCTTATTAATCAATAGCTTTCTTTTATCCGGTTGCTTCCTTTTTTTGACGTTGAGTGAACGATCCTAAATTTAAAGGCTAAATCCATACCATATCAATTATCTTATTTCATTATGTACGATATCCTCGAGCTTAACAGCAAGAAGGTTGCCGAGTTAAGGCAAATTGCCAGGGCTTTACAAGTTAAACGTTCCGATTCACTCAAAAAACAGGAATTGATCTACAAAATTCTTGATGAGCAAGCGGTAAAACCGGTTTCAAAACCTTTGCCCAAGCCTGCTGCCAAATCAGTTGAAAAACCAGCTTCTAAAGTTGCAAAGCCAACTCCCAAAGCTGTAAAACCGACTTCCAGAGCTACAAGATCGGCTGTGAAACAGGAGCCTGCCCAAAAAGTAGCCTTACAAGAGGAAAAAAGCAAAACCACCGAAGCAGATGCGAAAAAGTGGCGTCAGCGCGAAAAGCCTGTAACGGATATGGCTGAAAAAAATAAGCCGGAAGCCGCCACCGGTGATCTGTTTTCCGAAGTACCGGCGCCTCCGAAAGAAGCAGTTGCCCATAAAACCGGCAATGCTCCCAAAACGGAAAACAAAAGCGAACCCAAGCACGATGAACGCAACGACGATCGCCGGAGCGAACGCAAAAACGACCACCGCGAGAGCAACAGTGCAGAGGATCGGCGCGGTAGCGACCGAAGACCTAATTTTGAGGACCGCAGAATGGGGCGCCGCAGGGAAGACCGAAAAGACAACACCGACCGCCGCGAATACAACAAAGATCGGAATGCCAACGGTAATAATCATCGCATAGCCAGCCCCCGCGGAAATCGCAACGATGAGCGCCAAAAGGTAGATCCGGCAGAAGTGTGGGGGTACAATTTTGACGGGGCCATCAATAATGAAGGGGTGCTTGAGATCATGCCCGATGGGTATGGTTTCCTTCGTTCGTCCGATTACAATTACCTGACCTCTCCCGATGATATTTATGTTTCTCAATCGCAGATCAAGTTATTTGGGCTAAAAACCGGCGATACGGTCTGCGGAAGTGTTCGACCTCCCAAAGAAGGTGAAAAATATTTCCCGCTGATCAAAGTGGAAGAGATAAATGGCCGCAGCCCCGAGTTTGTACGCGATCGTGTGCCTTTTGATTACCTTACGCCTTTGTTTCCCTCGGAGAAGTTCAACCTCACTTCTGCTCCGCGTGCTTCCAATATGTCGACACGAATGATCGATCTTTTTTCACCCATTGGGAAGGGGCAACGCGGTTTGATCGTTGCACAGCCTAAAACGGGCAAAACCCAATTGTTAAAAGATGTAGCCAATGCCATTGCCGCCAACCACCCGGAGTCGTATTTGATCATCCTTCTTGTAGACGAACGCCCCGAAGAAGTAACGGATATGGCCCGTAGCGTTCGTGCGGAAGTGGTTTCCAGTACGTTTGACGAACCTGCCGATCGGCACGTAAAAATTGCCAACATCGTTTTGGAAAAATCCAAGCGTATGGTAGAGTGTGGGCATGACGTGGTGATCCTGCTCGATTCCATTACCCGTTTGGCCCGGGCGTACAACACCGTGGCTCCTGCTTCGGGTAAAGTACTTTCCGGAGGTGTGGATGCCAATGCTTTACACAAACCCAAACGTTTTTTTGGTGCTGCCCGTAACATCGAACATGGCGGGTCGTTAACCATTCTTGCTACGGCATTGATCGATACCGGATCAAAAATGGATGAGGTAATTTTTGAAGAATTTAAAGGTACCGGTAACATGGAGTTGCAGTTGGACAGAAAAATATCCAACCGCCGCATCTACCCTGCGATTGATCTGGTTTCTTCCGGCACACGTCGTGAAGACTTGCTCATGGACAAGGAAAGCCTACAGCGCATCTGGATCCTCCGCAAACACCTTGCCGATATGAATGCACTTGAAGCCATGGAGTTCCTCAGAGACCGCTTGCGGCAAACGAAGAACAACGAGGAATTCCTCATCTCAATGAACGGCTGATGAAGCCCATTGTTCGGATCGGGCTGGTTTTTGGTCTGATCTATATGATCATTCGCATTGTTTTTTTTCAGGCGCAGTTAGATCAGAATGAGCTTGGAAAAATGCTTACTTTCTGTAACCTGCTGTTGGTGATGTTGGCCATCTTTTTTGCTGTCCGCACTTCGCATAAAGCACAAAAGGCAGAGGAGCGTACTTTTATTGCGGATTTTAAAGCCGGAATGCAGGCCGCCGGGGTGTATATCGTGGTGTTTTCCTGCTTTTATATGTTGTATTACAAGGTGATTGATACGGATTTTTTATCCGGCCAGGTTGCCAAACGTGTACACAATGATCTGGAACTCATTAACCATGAAATTGCCGGAGGGAAAAAGGTTTTTATTTACGACGACGGAGCGGTAAAGCTGGAAAATTCTTTGCTTTCCGAAATTTCCACACCACGCGATACCATTGATTTTTATTACGAACGCTACCAGAAAAATTTAACCTTCCACCAATCGTACAATTCCATCACTTTTGATATTTCTGTTTCCGTTCTTGGGTTGTTGATCTTGTCTTTGTTTTACAGCGTTTGCATTTCCGTTCTTATCCGGAGGTTTTCGGGTAAGCTCACGGTATAAAAGGGGCATCCGTTGGCCGTATTAACGTCCCTTTTTGTGTTATTCAGGGAGGTGGGGTGCAAATATGATATCAGAGCCGTTTCCATTTATCTGCCAACAGACCGGTACACCGTTGTTGATGCCGGCCCGTTTCCGATAAGATAGAAGGGGTTGAAATAAGCCAAAAAAATTGACGAAACCGTTGTGATCCGTCACTCTCGCAGGGTAAATGCATTTAAAGCCATCCCATATTATTACCAAAAGATCAGTTGATAGCTAGTGTCAAGTCAAGCATACTTTAGCCGCACCAAGTTTTGATCTTTTTATCCCGGACTTCTTTAAAAAATAATCCCTTAGGAACTGTCAAAAAATAAATTGGACATTTATTATTGATTTGTGTTAATGGAATAGTTCCAGTCTGGATGTTTTTCGTGCTTATCGATATTTAGTGAGGATAGCTCTTGGTCGGAAATTTTTATTCCCTTGACGTATTGCTTTTCATCCAGATTTGCTTCTATGCTAAGACCTTTTTCTGTTTTCGTATTACCGATTAAATTAATGATAGTTTGGTAGCTTTCCAGTGGTTTGCCTTTCCAATTCAT
>CALLUQ010000171.1 GCA_938010565.1 uncultured Flavobacteriales bacterium | reverse complement strand
AACCATTCGTATAGTATGCCTCCTTATCAGGAACAAATAAGAAACGGGGGTACTTGCTAAAAGTGGGGTTTAATATTTTTTTACCAAACCGTGATATGCCTTGTGTTCGTCCCCAAACGTAAAATGGCGAATAATTGCTTTTTCCTTTCTCTCTACTTTCTAACTTTTCTTTTTCAGAAAGCAAATAATCATAACATTTTGGGTATTTGGATTTAAACTCCTCTTCGGAAATCGGAGTTGCAGATTTCTTTTCGGTGTGATAAGGAGTAATGATTCTAAGTGTATTTTGCTCTATGTCTTTTTGTGTCTTGAATTGGGAAATTTTATATACAGGCTTAGTAACTTCCTTTTCAATTAGAAAAGTGCCTTTTTCTGTCGTTTTAATCAAATAGCCATTTTTTTCAATTGCCGAATCGATAAAGTAAACCTCATCCTTCAAAGTAGCAATTCCCACTGCAATATTGAATAACTGCTTAATTGGTGTTCCAATTGATTCAATTATTCTGATATTTCCCTGCTCTTTTGTTTTTAGTAAACGCCACTTTCTGACATTCAGATTTTCAATAAGATTTGGTGATCCGTTTGCAGACAACAAGAATTCATCGCAATTTTGATCATCTGCTATTTTGTCAAACAACAGAGATTCATTTTTCTTTTTATTGGCAAAAGTTATGGCCGTATATGTTTGGGCATCAAATACTTTTTTATGTCTAAAGTCTAATATTCTTGTCAAGCATCGATTTTGAGTAAAGAACTGCCTGAGGGATAATCCTGCAATTGAGGTAAAATAATTGTTTGGTGTGATGTAACCAAGTTTTCCGTTCTTAGTCAGTAGCTTATGACCTAACTCAAAAAAGGCAAAGTAAAGGTTGAATGTTCCCGTTTCAATCGTTTTCCAATTTTTTACTAAATATGTTCGGTTTTTATCACTTAAATCCTGATACTTTACATAAGGTGGATTTCCTACTATTATTTCAAATTTGTTTTTCCAATTGGCTTTTAAACTATCCTGGTGATAAATATTGAAGTCCGAATCTTCTAATGTTTCACCTTTCTGTAACCCCAATATTGATAAAAGGATTTTTGCACGATGAACATTGTATTCAAGGATATCGGAGCCGAATATATTTTCTTTAATTATGTCCTTTATGCTCTTTTGAAAAGTCCTCTGATAATAATCGACTAATCCGATTAAGAAGGCTCCGCAACCGCAACTTGGATCCAGACATTTGTCATCTTGTTTTGGAGACACTTCATTAATGATAAAATCAACAATGTAATTTGGCGTAAAAAAAGCACCGTTAACCTTCCTATCCGTTTTTGGTATCAACAACTCCAAATGATTTTCAAGTTGTTTCAAATTTCCAATTTCTAAAGAGGAGACGGAAAGATAAATACCCGGATTGGTATTAAAGCCTTTTAGAAGTTTTGAGATGATAGGGCTTTTGCTATATTTAAGTCCTTTCTTTTGTAAAAAGAAATAAACAAGGTGCCTTTCTATGAGGCCAATATCATAGGTTTTTGTTAACTCATTTAGAATGTTTTTATTCATTTCACTTGTTGACTATAAGCAACAAAATTATGATTTTCTTTTCACACCATCAAACTTTGAGGTGGGAAAAATCAGGTGCTTTTGGTTTTTTCAGCATTGGTTTTGTGTGTCGGCAAAACCAAATGTGTCTATCGTGCGGTTGGCTTTTTTACATTACCTACAACAACTTATTACATGCATGCATCCGCACATCCCAACCCGGAATAACCCGATACAACAGGTAAATTTATGGCGCATTGAGTACCTCAAAAGCCGTTTCCAGCCGGTGGCCTTTTTCATCGATCACGGTCATAACATGTTTTCCACTCCCTGGCCGTACCGCCTTTTGATGAATGGACCTTGTACGGCCTAAAAAATCGGAATCCAGATGCCAGTAAAGGGTTTCGTTAACATGATTGTGGGTCACCTCAAAAACCACTTCTCCCGGAGAGCCATCCAATTTTACAGGAATGTATATTTTGGCATTGGCCCCCGGATAAATAAAGCCCATAGGGCGTTCTTGTACTGCTAGCGGGCATTGAGGGTCGAATGGAGGCAATGGCCGGTAATCCGGATGTTTGGATTTGTAATACCATTCCTGGATGGTCGGCAAGGTAAACCAGCTTTGCGTTATCATCTGTCCGGGCGAAGTACACTCGCTGCTTGTCCGAAAAGTTGAAGTGGCATCGAGGTGAATCAGATGATGATAAGGACAAGGAGCAGTAATGAGCCCTTTTAGCGGAATGTATATGCGCTCTCTTTCCGGACAAATATCCAATGGCCGGTGTCCGCTTTGCTTGCAAATTTCCGTCGCTATAAGAGCATCGTATGGCGGATCAAACCAAGCACGGACGGGAAGCAGATCAAATATATCAAAAAGAACAGGAGCTGCAGCAGAAACCCCGGTCATACCTGCCCGCCCTTCTCCATCGGCATTTCCTACCCAAACCCCCACAACATAATCAGAGGAAGTACCAATGGCCCACGCATCGCGATTGCCAAAGCTGGTGCCGGTTTTCCAGGCCACTCTGTTGCTTGAAGCATAGGTTTCCCAACCCGTTTCACTTTCGGGCCGGTTTACTTGTTGCAAAGCTTGCCAGGTAAGGTAAATGGCTCCTGCATTCAGGACTCCTGTTTTGCGTCGGGTTTCGTTGTTCGGCATTTCGTAAGGGGTGTAAGTGAGTGATCGGAAATCCGACTTGAGGTAAGCCCCGTTCAGATTCTGATACGTATGTAAACTGCGCGACATGCCGGAATAAGCCCCGCAAAGATCCCATAACGAACTTTCGGCACCTCCCAAAATCAGTGTCAGCCCGTAATGGTGTGCCGGTTTTTGAATATAACGTTGGCCCAGCTGCCCCAGTAAAAAATGGAATTTTTCCAATCCGTATCCCCGCAACATCCAAACAGCAGGAATGTTCAAAGATCTGGACAAAGCGTGTTGGGCCGGAACAGCACCACCATACGTCAGGCTATAATTCTCAGGCGAAAATCCCTCCATGTAGGTCGGAATGTCGGGGACCAACATTTTCGGCAAAACCGCTCCATCGCTCAGCATGCCCGCATATAAAAAAGGCTTAAGTATGCTTCCGGTACTTCGGGGAGCGGTAACAATGTCAACGTCGCGCCCATGTTCCTGTTTACACCGGCGTGCATTGCCGATATACGATTTTACCTCACCGGTATGCACATCAACCACCAATACTGCGGCATTGTGTATGCCATTGCCCGACAGTTGCCCATAGTGCCGGTCGATCACTTGATTCACTTGATGCTGCAGCTCCAGATCCAGCGTTACGCTGATCTTCTGTCCGCTTTTCCTTTCATTGATCACACGGGTAAGCAAGTGAGGCGCCAATTGTGGCAACGCATGTGGCTTTTCCGGAAGAGGCTCCGCTTTAGCGAGATCGGAATCGATGGGGTCCAACGCTCCGATGGCCGCAATCCGGCTGATGAGTCGGTTCCGTTTGGCCATCAGCAAGTGGTGGTTTTTTCCGGGATAAATTAAAGACGGAGCATTGGGCAACACGGCAAGCGTTGCCGTTTCCGACCAGGATAAAGCACCCGGATGCCGGCCAAAATAACGCCAGGCAGCAGCTTCGAGCCCAACCACATTGCCCCCAAACGGGGCATGAGAAGCATACAAGGTCAGAATTTCCGCTTTGCTGTACCGAAACTCCAGTTGAATTGCCAGGAGCATCTCCAATATTTTTTCGCCAACGGTGCGTCGTTTCCCACGCCGCGACAAGCGAATCACCTGCATGCTGAGCGTAGACCCACCACTTACAATGCTGCCGCTGGTTAAGTTCTGGTATAAAGCACGAATTATACTGGGCAAATGCACCCCACTATGACGAAAAAAATGCCGGTCTTCGAATTGGGTAATTGCTACTGCAAATTTATACGGAATGCTATCCGGCGGCGGAAAACGCCATTGCCCGTCTTTGGCAATTTGCGCTCCTACCAATGTGCCCTCTTTGTCGACCAGCACGGTACTGAAAGGATCGTCAAACAAAACCCTAAAAAAGCCAGAGAAGAAAACGGCCAATGCAAGTCCCACCAAAGTGTATCCCAGCCATTTAAAAATTAATTTTAACGCTTTCCTCAAACTTGTTTACACGATTCGGATGCATCTTAATGTGGTCAAGTTAACTATTTTTCGTTGGTATCGTAATGCTTGCTAATTTGGATGAGTTGGAGCAGTGTTTCATGGGTACAAAAAATGCACATGTAATATAAGGGTGCTCGTTTAATCGCTAATCCTTAAAAAATAAGAAATGTTGTGCAATAGGTTAAATGATACCACATTGATATGGTTGATGAAAGGTTTTAAACCAAATACTTGTCAAAATAAAATTTATGAAACCATCTTGTTTTGGGGAGGTATTGCTATCTTTATGTGGTTATTGTCATACTGGTTATCGGACAACCCACCACCACCGAACCTACAACAATATCATGAAAAAGTTGATCCGGCAAGATGGAATTGCGGTAGACTACCGGTTTGCTGATGGTGATGCTGAACGGAGGTTTGACAGGCAACTGGCGCTGTTGCGAATGCCCCATTCGAATGCAGAAACACGTAAAGCGCAAGGGAACTTTCATCTTTTTTACACCGATTTATACCCATTCCGCAACGATCAGGAGTACAGCAAAGCTTACTCCATTGCAGGCAACAGCCAAAAAAAAGGAGCTTGTTCCGTTGATGATGCGGATAAGCTAACTATTTTTTCCAAATGGACCCCCGGGAGAGAAAACAAAAGGATATGCACTGATTTTTAACGGATGAACTTCAAAACCAACAAATAACACAACTTAGGTATATGTACTCTGTTATACAAACGGATACGATAAAAACATTGCTTTTTTGGATGCTCTTTTCCGGCTATTTAAGCAATACAACAGCTCAATGCACCGTTTCGGTTCCTTTTGATACGGTTGCCGCGGATTGTGGCGATACACTCAGCCTTTCTGCCCATGCGACCGCAGGAACCACACCGTTGGTGAGTAACTTTAATGCCGGAATTGTGGGGCCGGGTTGGAATTTGAGTCCTGCCGGGCAGTTCGATAACCCCTGCGGACCGGGACCGGATGGTTCCATCTACATGTGGATGGGCTCAACAACGGCCGCACCACGTGAAATGCAAACCGCACCGCTGGATGTTTCGTGCGGTGGTCAGATCTGTTTCGATCTAAAGTTTGCTCTCCAGGGCCGGTTCTCGCCATGTGAAGGTCCTGACGAATCTGATGAAGGCGTTTACCTGGAGTGGTCGGCCGATAGCGGTGCATCCTGGAACCCTATTTTCTATTTTGAACCCAATGACACGGGAAGTTTTCATTCAGCGTATGCCGGATCCGGAAATTACACCGCTTGGTCAAACTATTGTTTCCCCGTTCCCGAACCTGCCTCTACTTCTGCTACCATTTTTCGTTGGTGGCAGGATGGTAGCTCCGGAACCGGATACGATCACTGGGGCATTGACAATGTAGTGGTGTATGCTGCCACTTGTACTCCTTATCAGTTCATTTGGGGGACTGGCTCCTATACCCGGGATACGACCGTTATCCCCGAACGGGATACGACTTACACAGTAATGTATACCAACTTTTCCGATGATACCTGCCAAGCGAGTGTTTTTATAGATGTGACCGAACCCACAGTTCAGGTTTATCCGGCCGATTCAATCCTCTGCCGGGGAGATGCACTTCAATTCGGCATCCATACCGTGGGCATTCCGGCCAATGCCAACCCGGAAGATTTCCAATGGTCGCCTGCAAACGGGCTCTCGGAAACCCATACGCCCACCCCTCTGGCAGCACCATCCGTTACCACCACGTACACCATCCACTATTCCCATCCCCATTCCGGATGCGCTGCATCGGATACCGCAACCATTACCGTTGAATCCGGCTTCGATCATACCTTGGAAGTAACCGACCACAACCCTTGTTTAGGCGAGTCGGTTGGTTTTGATATCGAAATTTTGACCCCCGGCACATTTACCTACCACTGGTTACCGGCTGCCAGCTTCGACGATCCGACCTCGGAAGATCCGGTGATTAACCACCCTATTGCCGAAGGCACCCATACCTATTATGCCTACATTACCAGCCCGGATGGTTGTGTGAAATTGGATTCTGCCTCTTTTGATATGACCAATGCTATCCCACCTGTTATCAACATAGCTGCATCGGATACGGTGGTATGCGAAGGAGATTCCGTTCAACTGTTTGCAACGGAAACGAACGCCAACCCCAACATGATGTATGCCTGGGCTCCGGGTTCGGAGTTGAGCGATCCCACCATCAGCAACCCTTGGTCGCATCCTGTTGCAAATGCTGCCATGTATGTGGTTTACGGAGTAGACACCACCAGCGGATGCGACGATCGGGATACCCTGTGGGTAAATACTTTCGATTTCAATTATACCCTGGAAGCATCCCACCCCACCCCTTGTCTTGGCGATACCGTTGGTTTTCATCTCGAAATTTTGACTCCCGGCACATTTACCTACCACTGGTTGCCGGCTGCCGGTTTCGACGATCCGACCTCGGAAGATCCGGTGATGAACCGCCCTGTTCCCGAAGGCACCTCAACTTATTACGTATCCATTACCAATCCGAACGGTTGTGTGAAAAAAGATTCCGTAAAGGTAACGGGCATTTCGGTCGTTATCGAAGCATCTGCATCGGATACAACCGTGTGTGAAGGGGATTCCGTACAACTGTTTGTGGAAGAAACGAACACCAATCCGAATATGATGTATGACTGGGATCCGGGTTCAACATTGAACGATTCCACCATTCACAATCCCTGGTCGCACCCTGTTGCAGATACTACCATGTATGTGGTTTATGGAGTGGATATTGCCAGTGGCTGCAGCGATCGGGATACCCTGCGGGTATGGACGGCCCCTGCCCCTGTTTTTAACATCATGGGAACACCCGATACGGTATTCCCCACCTTACCGGTGGATTTCACATATACATCCGCCAACCCGCTGTACACGGTTTTTTGGGTGATGGGCAACCCTGCTCATGTTTCAACCGATCATCACCCGCGTCACATTTTCAACGATCCGGGTACGCATGAGGTCTCCCTCTATGCGACCAATGAATTTGGTTGTGAAGGAACAGCTTTCACGCAGGTGGTAGTTGCAGCAGACCTCCGGATATGGGTGCCAAATGTATTTTCACCCAACGGAGACGGAAAAAACGATGCGTTTTTCATCAACAGCCTCAATGTGGCAGAGTTTCACTGCGAAATATACAACCGTTGGGGAAAGAAAGTGTACGAATGGGGCGACATTACCCAAGGTTGGGACGGCAGTTCGCAAAGGGAAGGAACCTATTATTTCTTTCTAAAGGCCGTTGGCATAAACCATGAGGTATTGGAAAAACGAGGAACACTTACCCTGTTAAAAGGCCGGTAAACCCATGCCCGG
The DNA here is from genome assembly GCA_938010565.1 of uncultured Flavobacteriales bacterium. Lineage (GTDB taxonomy): Bacteria > Bacteroidota > Bacteroidia > Flavobacteriales_D > CALLUQ01 > CALLUQ01. The sequence continues at coordinate 11,735 of CALLUQ010000171.1, read as the reverse complement.
CTGGCGGATGTGCTGCATAAGGCAATTACAATGCAGGGTAGAACTGCAGTTCAAAAAGGCATTCGGCAGAAGTGATCGGAAATGAACTCGTGCATCTACAATTCCGTATCTTAAAAAGATATGGACAACGGAAATTCCTACGCAATACCATCCCCCAAAACAAAACTTACTCACAAAATATACCGGATCATGGAGAGCAAGCGCTCCGAGGTGCCCTTCCGGATGAAACACCTCTACTTTGCTGATATTCAGTATTTTTCTAAAAATGAGCCGGGGCTTTTATGGGTTTTGCTTTGCAACGGCAACATGGGAGGTAACAAAACAAAACGGCTTATGACATAAAAAAACAGACCCGCACCCCGGCAAACCCTGCAACCTTTTTTAGAATCGTGCAACCGGGTAGCGGAAAAATGCTAGTTTTAACAGACGGCCTGCCGTACCCGTTGGGGAGCATGGTTTTTTGCAGGCCTTTTCATTAAAAAGCGCATGCCATGGCTATGACAAGTGCAGGATCTCGAAGCCGTTTTCTTGCTCGCCTACCGTAATTTTATTTAATTTTAATGCGCTCGTTTAAAAGTAACAAGCCCGCATTTTCCATAGCCGATGTTGGATAATTTTTTATTCTTCTTCTTCGTCAAATCCGTCAAACTCCATCATTTTCATTGTCGGACAGTTGTTTACTAATAAATCAAACTTTTCAATCCCATCAACTGTTGTCAAATATTCTATTCTGTCAAACGTTTGATTCTTATAAGTCAATTTGTAAACAAACTCACCAACTTTCTCAATTCTAAGTTTTGATTTTTGGTCATTTGATTTTGCTTGAAAAGTTCTTAGTTCAAACTCTGCCAAATTGTCCTTTAATGAAATCATTTTTGCAATAGACTCTGCATCCGATTCCAACGGTCCATAGAATATGAATGCTGTATCTCGAATTTCAAACCTTGGGGCAATACCATCACATCTGTCGTAAAGTACAAATTGGTCATTAAGTTTTCTAAGAGCTATAAAATAAGTAGGAAAGCCTTTTAAGTTAACTTGTTTTGGCTGAAAGCCTTTATTAATCGCATTCAAAGAAGAGTTTATTGATTGGTTATCCCATTTTGATCCACGCCAATTTTTAACGCTTTCATAGAATTTCGAACTCCTTGTCGTGTCAATAAAAATCTGGTATTTAGAAAGGTCAAGAGAATGTGGATTGTTTCTTTCTGGAATCGTGTCTTCAGAAAATTCTTCTACTAATGTCTCGGATTGTTTTGCTGCTGAATCAATCTCCGTATTTGTTTCTCCTTGAGTTGAATTTTCCGTTCGATTATCTGTACAGCTAATGGTCAAAATAAGTATCGTTAATATGAATGTTAATCGTGTCACTTTAAATGTTGTCCAACTAATAAACATACACAATTGCGTTTATTACCACCTTGTTATACTTTGAAGTAAGAATCCAAAAATGGCACGAAGTTCACCGATAAGGCACTGCCTTTTTTCAGATCAAGTCTAAAAAGAACGCAAAGAAAAAACAAACACACGATCCTAACCCACATGTGAGTTCGTTTGGCGCACTAAGCACCTAAAGTATAGCCCCGGACACACCGGAAAAACCCCATCCCGATGCCATTCATCGGAACAGGGTTTTTAAGCTACTTTTTTGATTATCGGATGATCAGCTTCCGGCTCATCTGTATTTCGCCGGCATGCACATGCACAAAATATACCCCTGGGGTTAACGGCCGATCGAATTGGATCGGAGTACGGAAACCATCGCCGGAAAAACGGATGTTCTTATGATAAACTTGTTTTCCGTAAACATCCAGTACCATCACATCAACGGCATTGTACGTTTTGCCCGGGTTTTCGACGGAAAGCAGAATCTCGGATCCCTCTTTACCAGGGTTGGGGTACACCGTCATTCCGGCCCGATCCTCCTTTATATCGGATCGGAAAAAGCCGTCGGTCCGTTCTTCTGCTATACCGGAACCCTCTCCCTCTGTGCGGGAATCGGAGCGCCTGGTATTGGCCGGTGTGGTAAGCAAACAATCAGGGCCATACACACCCCATACACCATTTATCATAACGCGAACATCAACGCTATACGTCGTGTTTGGCTGTACAAAAGAAGCATCCAGTTGGGCGAAAGATGCAATCCACGGGCGGCCCCATGAGTGGCCCACACCTATTGTCGTTGCCGTATCATTATTCGTAAGGTTCACAAACCGAAATTCCATTTGGTATGCGCTGCGGTAAGCAGTACTCTGAATCAGCGGCACTTCGCAAACCGCCGATAAGGAGGTATTCTCTGCAGGCAAAGTATCCCCGCAAAATTCGCCACAAACCCTAGGAACCGGCAATACAGGAGTGGCTATATCGCATGCAGGCCCAAAGAGGCTCCAGCAGTTGTTATTCTGATACCGTACGCTTACCGAATAGGTGGTCGAGTAATGCAGTTTACTCGGGGGCAAGTTAACCAACGAAGTATAGCGTGGGTTTACTCCCGGGGCAAAACCACCCGGAATGGTGTCGTGCACACCCAAAGAATCGTTTACCACAAGGAATTCATACTGAACTGCCCCGGGAACCGGATCAGTAAAAAAGTAAGACTCTGCACTCGAAAGGGCATAGGCAACGGAGTCTATGCAAAAGCACTTACTCAAGCTGGTAGGAGCTGGCAAAAAAGTATCCGCAAGTACTGTGTAGGTAAAGGATCCGGATGATAAACAATCGGCTCCTTGAATATCAATGGTATAATCTCCTCCCTGAGCAAGTCCCGAGAGGTCTTCTGTTGTGGCAGTAAATCCATTTGGGCCAACCCAGTTATAGACAAAAGGTCCTGTACCATTGTTCACTGTAACGTCGATGGAACCAGCCCCTAAACAAGTTATATGGTTAACCACATCAGTTACCTCCAGGTTAGCATCAACACAATTGACCCCTCCCCCTTTAAGAAAGACTCCGGAATCGAAGACGCCATCTCCAACATCAGCCACTGCGATTTTAATGTGATACGTTTGGCAAGGCACGAGGGTTGCTCTTGCCGCCAAAACCGTGGTTCTTCCATCGTATTCAAATCCGGCAGATCCTGGCGGATTATCCACATAAAAAGAAGGGTGGGATACACAATCCGGAGGCCTGTTGATCACATTATTGATCGATACAGGTGTAGTGGTTCCGGGAACCAAAGCGATGTTGGTTAACGATGGATAACCCGGCCCGATGATAAAAAAGCCGAATGCATCATTAAAATTGGAACAAGCAAATTCCGGATATTCTTCCGAAGCAAAAATATAATCAATGGTCAGCTCATCGCAATTGGATATAACATCAAACTCCAATACGGCTGCATCAAAGGTTGAAAAGCCCGGAATAAGTGTTTCCAGATCCGAATCGCCCGGTGTACCATTTGATTCGCTGAGACTGCTACTGGTATTAGGCCCCAGGGCATTGTTAATAGAACCGGAAGTCAACAGGATCCCATCTGAAATAGGGAAACTTGACGTTCCTTGAGAAAATTCTCCGGATGAGTTAGCAGAACCGGAAAAAGTAGCGTTGGATATCGTTACATTGTTTCCGATTAACTTGTTGGCCATTTCTGTAGCGGTGAGGCCTCCTGACACCGTTATGCTTTGGGCAGACGTGTGCTTTGCTGTGGACAAAGCACAAACGAAAAGAAAGCATACTCCCAACTGTTTATAGAATAGTTGCATAATAAAATGTATTTGAATTAGTAGCGTGTTAATTTTTGAAAGATCAAAAGAGCTAAAGCTCCGGAGGTATCTATTTCCTCAAATAATCGTTCCACTCCTTTACAGTCCATCCATTCACCTCTGTTTCGTGTAAGTGGAGGTGCAGAAAAACGGTTTCGGCATCTTGTACCTCGAAATGAACAAACTTTTGGGGAAGCACTTCAAAGTATTCCTGTGCTGTTTCAAGGGTATTAAACCCCAAATGCGTCACATTGATGCGATAACTGGTTAAAACCTGATTTCCAGGTAGCATAATGAGGTTGGTATTGGTCATTCTTGCCATCCCGGCTGCAGATTGTTGAATGCCATTTTCCTGCATACCACTTTGGGCCTGTAAATCGGGAGAGTAGCCCAACGTCAGTAAGCCAAGGGTTAAGCCAAAGAACAACTTTCCGGAACTGCGTTTTCTTTGATGCGCATTTTTAGATCGAATCAAAGAGAATAAATTTTGATGCTTCATTTTTTAATATATTAATAGATTAAGTAAAAATATAGATTTATTGAATTATCGCCGATAAGCGATGGGATCTTCAACCATTAAATCATTGACAATTAAAGCCCTACACCTCAATCCTCTATGACATAAAAACGATTAACACACTGATTTAAACGGCATGTTTTTTCCTTCTTCGCGTTTTCTCAGGCTTGATCTTAAAAACATAGTACTCGTAGATAAAAAAGTAGATCAACTGACCAGAGCAGCAGCGGTGCATATAAATTACACCTTTTACCACTCATTGGTATGGCAATATTAATAAAACCAGTTACCTGTCTTCTGAATTGATTACCCGGAATACATGTATATTCTTTACCAACGGCCCGTAGATCATCATGCCGATCTTGATAAAAAAATAGCTGATAAATTCAGTAATTTAATAGAAACCTCCGTTTGTTCTGTCGATCCAATTGCAAATCCGAAGATATCCAATGCACATCAACTTGAAAGGCTTTTACTCTCTCATGTTCACATCAATTGTACCCACAGGGGCTGGATTGGAATTGCCGGTTTATTGCAAAACGGAAGGCTTTGAACAACGCGACATACGAGACTTTGGTCCGTTACTTCTGTCTAAGGTGATTTGATAAACATGGCATTTGTAGTTAAGTGATAATTTGTAGTAAGTAGTATGAGGCAAATTAAAGACATTATCGCGAATAAAAAAAACAATGAAGAGACGTATTTTGCATTTACGTGAAAAGACGTATTTTTGCCGAACTTCTCTTAGCAAATACATTTTGATTTTGTGGTATTTTTTTCAAAGCATTGATTTTCAAATTTTTACAAATCAAATACCATTAAGCAAAATCCCCGAGATAAACCAACAGAAATGAATTTCCGGATTTGCCTTTGTATATTATATGCGGAATTGCACTTCTTCAGCCAATAGCTAAACTTCGACAAACGGATGCCTTTGTCTTTTAAAAATACGGATTTGTCCGTCTTCATTAATAAGGGAATCTTTCATTTTTTGTTCCCTCCGGTCAGAATGATGATTCGGCATAACCTTTTCCCTTAAACTAGTATCAAGTCAGGCATACTATGTCGTATAAATTGCCGATATTTTTGTTCCGGACAATGCGAAAAATAGGAGCTTAGTGTAGCTAAGGGATTCTTTTTCAAAAAAGTCCGGGATAAAAAGATCAAAACTTGGTGCGGCTAAAGTAGGCTTGACTTAACACTAGCATCGGCATAGATATTGTCTCCAATGTTTTCCGGAAAACGATCGTTTTAATACCGGTAATGAATTGATCCGTAAGCCTCCGGCAAACCCTTCATTTTTTACCCCACCCGTTTATTCCCTGCAAGCCCATAACACATCAACGAACCCCAACCCTCCTACCCGGCAGAGCAGAAAAAAGACAATTCATGTACCTTTACCCAAAGCTGAAAAAAGTTGTACCCATAAAAAAACAGAACACCATACCATGAAAAACATCTGGATACTGGGACTGCTTGTCCCTTTCTTTACGGCTTGCAAAGAAAAAACACCCGCAAATCAGGTCCCTTCCGACCTGATGCAACTGGCCGAAGAAAACAGAAAACTACGGAACCGGATCAACAAAAACGATTCCGTTGAAGCAACATTTTTTGAGGCCATGAACGAAATTCAGTTCAACCTGCAATCCATTTACAAAAAAGAAAAAGACATCCGTAAATCGGTGGCAGACCGAACCGAGCTGAACGACGACATGCGGGACCGTATTGCAGCCGATATCAATGCCATTCATGCGTTGATGCAAAAAAACCACAAAAAGATCGGTACCCTTCAACGCCGCGTACAAAACACCACAAATGCAACGGAACAATACAAAGCACAACTGGCCAAAATGGAAGAGCTGCTGGCCATACACCATACCGAAATGATGGCGTTGCGAGATGAAATGGCAGCAATGAACATCGAAATGGATCTGCTGTACCTCGAAAACGAAGACCTGATTCGCCAACTCGACCTTCAGGTGGAAGAAATGCATACCGGTTGGTATGCAATGGGCACCCGAAAAGAACTAGAAGAAAAGAACGTGATCACCAAAGAAGGCGGTTTTATGGGCATCGGGAAAACCGAAAAAATGCGCAACGATTTTAACGAAGCCTACTTCACCCGCATCCACATCGCTCAGGAGAAAAACATTCCGTTGGGCTACCATAACGTAAAACTGATCACCCCCCACCCCGATAACAGTTACGAGTTCATTGGCACAAATCCGGTGGAACAACTGGTGATCAAAGACGAACAAGCCTTTTGGAAAGCCTCCCGCTATCTGGTAATTGCACTGGACTAAACGCCGGTGTCCTTGCCTTCAATGCAACAAAAAAACTCCGGACCTGATCCGAAATCCCCTTTTTGCTTTGCGAACCGGATATCCCGTTCTACTTTTGTGACCCGAAAAAACAAATGCCGTGAATGCATTAGGAAGACACATACTCATTGAGTTCTTTGGTTGCAATCCGGAGATCATGAACACCGTATCGCTGATCGAAAAATCGATGGTGGATGCAGCCAAAGATGCCGGTGCAACCGTAATCAACTCTACTTTTCACCACTTTTCCCCCTATGGCGTATCGGGAGTGGTGGTCATTCAGGAAAGCCACCTGGCCATCCATACCTGGCCGGAATACCAATATGCCGCAGTCGATCTTTTTACCTGCGGAGACCAGGTAGACCCCTGGAAATCGTTTGATGTGCTGAAAAAAGCCTTTGAAGCAAACAACAGCTCGGCACTGGAGTTGGGCCGGGGCAATGTAAACATGCTCACCCGCTCCGATTTTAACGTAAAAAATATCCGTGCCGAAGCACCCCACCCCACCGCAGATGGCCGCACCAACCGCAACGTTTGGTTTACCGATAAGGATGAAAACCAAGCCTTATCCTTGCGCTATACCGGCGAAGTACTTTACCGGAAAAAGTCGCCTTTTCAGCGCGTTCAGATCCTCGATTCCTATGGTTACGGAAAAATGCTGGCACTGGACAACATGATCATGTGTACGGAAAAAGACGAATACCATTACCACGAAATGATCGCTCACCCTGCAATGCTGACCCACCATGCCGTAAAGCGTGTACTGATCATTGGCGGCGGAGACGGAGGCACAGCAAGAGAGGTCCTTCGCCACAACAGCGTAGAAGAAGTGGTAATGGTAGAAATCGATGAAGCCGTAATTGAAGCGGCCGAAACCTGGCTGCCTTCCATGTCTGCCTCGCTGAAGCATCCCAAACTAAAACTACACATTGCAGACGGCATTCAATTTGTAGCCGATGCCGCCGCAGGTACTTTTGATCTGGTTCTGGTAGATGGTTCCGACCCGGTAGGTCCGGCAGAAGGCCTATTTTCGGGGTCCTTTTACCAAAACTGTTACCGGGTACTCCGTAAAAACGGCATGCTGATCACACAGGGAGAATCCCCCAAATTCAATACCGATGCATTTACCGGTTTAAACCAATGCCTGAAAAACATCTTTGGCCCGGAGCAGGTACATACCCTACTCTTTTTTGCAACCACCTACCCCAGCGGCATGTGGAGCTTTCAGATCGGTTCCAAAGGCACGGTTCATCCTGTTCGCGATTTCGACCCGAAACGCTCCGAAGCCTTCTGCCAAAAACACGAACTGGGATACTACAATGCACAAACCCACCTTGCTGCCTTTGCCTTGCCCACTTTCGTGAAAAAAATGTTGAACGAATTGCCGGTAAGCGTTGAACATGAATCACTTTGATCCCAATGGTGTAGGCGCATGCAACGGCCATATTTTCGGATTGCCATTTTCGGCCGAAACCGCCTTGCTCCATATCGTCCCTGTTCCCTGGGAAGTAACGGCATCCTACGGCAGAGGGTCCGGCGAAGGACCGGAGGCCATACTGGCAGCCTCCCCTCAAATAGATCTCCAACACCCCGATGGCCCTGATGTTTGGAAAAAAGGCATTTGGATGGATGAGATCAATGCAAAATGGAAACGGAAAAATGCCGATCTGATGCCACTGGCGCAGCAGTTAACCCATTTGCTGGAATCGCCCGAACCGGTTGCTCCGGGTATATTGGAGCAACTTCAGGGCCAGATCAATTCGGGATGCGAAGAGCTACTTGCAGAGGTGGAGGCGGTTTGTATGAACAAACTGAAACAAGGAAAACTACTTGGTGTGATCGGAGGAGAACACAGCATTAGCATTGCTCCCCTAAAAGCCCTCGCCAGTTGCCACGATGCCTTCGGAATACTACAAATTGACGCACATGCCGATTTGCGCAATGCTTATATGGGGCTGCACCATTCGCATGCCTCGGTCATGCGGCGAGCTCTGGAAATAAACCAGGTTAGCCAACTGGTACAAGTGGGCGTGCGCGATTGGTGCAAAGAAGAAGCAACGATGATCGAAACCTGCGGAAACCGGATCTCCACCTGGTACGATCAGAAAATGAAAATGGCGCTGTTCCACGGACAAAACTGGAGTACTTTGTGTCATTCCATCGTTGCTCAATTGCCCAATAAAGTCTACATTACTTTTGATATCGATGGTTTCGACCCTTCTCTGTGTCCGGATACAGGTACACCGGTACCCGGAGGACTGCAGTGGGCAGAAGCCCTCTTCCTGATCCGCGAAGTGGTGCGATCGGGCCGCACCATCATTGGTTTTGATTTGGTGGAAGTTGCCCCCGGAAACAACGAATGGAATGCCAATGTGGGAGCACGCCTGTTGTATCAACTGACGGTTTATAGCTTGTTAAGCCAAGCCAATGCGCATCCCTGAAAAAGTGTACCGGCAGCATGGGCTCGGAACGGGCAGCCCTACCTCCGCTGGCCTGGCATTTGCGGTCAGGTGTTATTGCTGAAGATCAAGGGAAACCCTACAAAAGCACGGGGCTTCCGGCGGGTAAAGAAAACCCAACAACGGTACTCCGGTAAACGGATCGCACCGGGATTTACAAGCCCATAACCGGGGCCGGCGGGTTCGGAAACTCCCGATCCCGATAAAAAGAAAAACGACCCGAAAGCAGAGTTGCTGCTAAAAAGTTCAAAAATGTGCTGAATTATTCGTTTTTGTACTCCGACCCGATGTTTTTTCCAACTTAATTCCAATGCTCTGTTGTAGGAGTGTTGTTCTGATAATCAATCGGATAAAAAAACCATTTGCTTCGACAAACCGTTGCTTTCTTTCGCTGAGCGGATGTTCGCATTTTTATTCTTCCTCATTTTACCCTAACTTTTTCCTTCCAAACCATCCTTCAGTACAAATAAGACAAAACTTTGCTCTATGGAAGCGGAAAAATTTTCCCGTCATCTCGAAGATAGCTATCGTTATCTGTCCCACCAACAAGAGACCTGTGAGTGCCTGTACCACCTATCCAATTACGAAGTATGGGAATTTACGGAAGATGAATCAAACTTGCGATTTAAAAACGGCGACTATCCGGACCTTGAAGTTTCCTGTGCAGTAGTAGGCAGCTGGAACAAAAACAGCCGGTTCTGGACCTGGTGTTGGAGCATTCCCTTCATTTCGGAAAGATCGGCCGCTCTGCTCGAACCCTTGAGAATTTATGGAGAAGCCATGGAAGTGGAAGCACTTACGGTGAGTAATTTTGAATCCGAAGAAGCAGGATGCTGGCAACTCACTTCTCTTGCTGCCCATCACCTTTCCGCAGTGGGAGCTTACCGCATTCCCTTCGATGAACACTTGGATCTGTTTGTGGTTTTTACCAATGTGAAATGGATACAAGACCAACACGTAAGCAAGGTGAAATAAAACCCGCTGCACCTGCGGAAAGTTGCCGCTCCGGGCACACCACCGGTTTGCAAAGCATGTAAAAGCTAAAGCACGCTCCTATAAAACTCCGGAAAATGTGCAACCCATTCATCCAAAACATCGGAATGGTTGCACCGCAAGAGCCTGGCGCTCTTCTCCCCAATATTGCTTTATGGCTTTCTTCGAAATGCGCCATCTGTTTATAAAAATGGCTTGCCCCCTGGCGCAACAGCAACCAAAATACCGGATACAGGCGTAAAAAAACAGGTTTGCATGCACAATTTGTTCGCCTTGTATGGGTTTGCTTTTGAGATCATCCGTGTTGGAAACGCCATCGGCTTAACAGCTCGGCATTCACTTCTTCCATAGAGTTCAGTTGTACCTCTGCAATCGCAAAACCCCGTTCTTCTCTTTTTTCGGGTTCGGGAATGGCAATAACCTGCATTCCGGCGGCTTTGGCAGCAATTACACCGTGGAGCGAATCTTCAAAAACCAGGCATTTGCGAGGCGCTACTCCTATTTTGTTGGCAGTACCGATAAATACCGCAGGGTGTGGTTTGCCATGTGTTTCAAATTCGGCAGAATACAAAAGGTCGAAATGAGACCGGATGTTCAACGTATCTACGACTGTTTCGATTAGGCAGAGGTGGGAAGAAGAGGCGATGGCCATGGGCAGGCCCAACATTTTAAAGTGGTTCAGTATTTTGGCAACGCCGGCCATAAGCTGTCCTTTCTCACTTATAAGCTTGCCCACTTTACGAACGATCCGATCCGACACTGCCTCGCAAGACGGGCCCTCCCAAGGCGTTCGGGCATGCCAGATCTTTACCACTTCATCGATGCGAAAACCCATGGTTTCCGCACACCTTTCGGAAGTGAGTTCAACGCCTACCCGAGCAAATTCAATCTCCATGGCCTGGCGCCACAACGGTTCGGAGTTTACGAGTACACCGTCCATGTCAAATATAATGGCTTCAATTTGCATATCAGCATGCAAAAGTAAATGAAAAAAAGACACCGGCCATCATACGGATCCGTACCGTTTACCACCGGATGCAACGCCATCGTTTTTGATTTTTAAAGCAACAGGCCGTTTCACTCAACCACCGTATAGCAGCCTTATGCCCCTTTATTAAGGGATATTATACCGGCAATTATACCAAGCTGTCCGGTTTATTTATACCGAACGGATTGAGGCTTTACATATCTTAGCATCGAAACTTGATGTGTATGGCTTTGTTTCAAGATCAGGTACGAAATCGGGCAAACCATGCATGTCGATTTAATTTTCCGAATGCTATGAATAAATGTAAGGTTGCTCCGTTGGGAGCCATATTGATCACGATATCAGTTTTCAAGAAAAATGAAGCCGGTTCTAGTATTAAGGCAAGCATACTTTAGCCGAACCAAGTTTTAATCTCAAAAAAGCATTGTCCGTTTCCGATGGTGATATCCATCGGGTGAAACAGCAAAAAGCACAATGGCATTTTTCGGGAAATAAGTGGCTTTTGCTCCGGGATCGGTTTGAAGTGCCGGACCTCCTCCAAAATTTTAAAGAATGGGAAAGCGAGGCGGGTTCCAATGCAATATCCGACTGAAAAGCAGTGGGGTTAAGTAACATAACCCCACTTACTGATGGCTCATACTCCTTTCAGACAGTGGCGCTTGTATTGGCATTGGGGTTTTTGATAAAAAAACCGGTGTACTCTTCACGATTGCTTCGGCAATGGCTTTTATGGGCATGGTCTCGTTTCTTTCCTGC
>CALLUQ010000170.1 GCA_938010565.1 uncultured Flavobacteriales bacterium | reverse complement strand
AGTTGTTTTCGACTTTCGACCATGCATCTGCGCGGTTCCATGATGGTTCTACTTTACCCCATGCCCAGTTGTTTTCGATCTTCGACCACGCATCAGGGCGGTTCCATGATGGTTCCACTTTACCCCATGCCCAGTTGTTTTCGACTTTCGACCATGCATCTGCGCTGCGCCAGGAGGGTTCCACTTTGTCCCAGGCCCAGGAGTTCATGCGGTTTTGATAATAGTGACGCCCCTTCATAAAGCCCAGTTGTTTTCGACTTTTGACCATGCAGCAGGCTGGTACCATGATGGTTCCACTTTACCCCATGCCCAGCTGTTTTCGATCTTCGACCATGCATCTGCGTTTCGCCAGGAAGGTTCTGTTTTATCCCACGCCCAGTTGCCTTCGATTTTTGACCAGGCGGCAGGTTGGTACCAGGAATTTTCCACTTTATCCCAGGCCAGGGAATGCATCCCATTTCGATAATAATGATCTTTCATAATTACATTTTGTTGTTTCGGTTTATATTAGGATTATATACACATCTGAAACTTATTTCAGTGTGTCTGTCAGTTAACAAATCATAACCTCTGTAAGAACTTCCGATTAATGGAGCAGGCGACGACCAGGCTCCACCGCGAATTACAACATGGCCTTCTCGTGTGCCCATTAATTCTACCGGTTCAAAATCAGCGAACGGGATCCTGGCATCTTTTTCGGTGAAAAAGGAAGTTTTTGTAAACTCCCATGCATTTCCACACATATCCGATACTCCGTAAGGGCTTTTCCCTTTGGGATGTGCATACACAGAGCTTGTTGTCGCCTTGGGAAAAAACTTGGTTCCTTTGTTTAACAGGATGATCCATTCAATAATGTTTGCCGGTACCGATTGGTAGGTTTCACCTGCATATCGCAGAGCTTCCGGATCAAATTCATTCCCCCACGGATATCTCCGGTTCGTATCTCCTTTTGCCGCTTTTTCCCATTGAATTTCCGTGGGAAGTTCTTTTCCATGATATCTGGCATAAGCCCAGGCATCGAACCAATCAATTCCCACTACAGGATGATCGGGCTTAAACCTTAAATCATCAAAGGTATTTCTTCTGTGAAGCTTCCCTTTTTTTTGTCCCGGGTGTTCGTATGTTTCTTTTTCTTCATCGGAAAGGCTTGCAAATTCGTGCTCCCATTTGTCGTATTCGGCATTGGTTACCGGATAAGGGTCGATATAAAACTCATCGACATACGTTTTACGTTCGGGAGAACAAGTGGTCCAGTCAAAAACTTCATTGGCTACCCGTTGGCTATCGATGCCATAGTTAAATTCACCTTCCGGGATGCGGATCATTGATCCAAGGTTTTTCGGTGATTTCTCAGGTGCGGAGGGCTGTTCAAAATTGTTGATCGCTTCCAACAATCGCTCTCGTTGGTGTTCAACCGGAACACTTAATGGCCGTCTGAGGCGTTGGGTCATTTCCGCTTCCCGATGCTCGGCCAAATCAGGGTTGTCCGTACCTATAATGGCAAACTGGGCAGGGCAGATGTTGCATGCTGCATGCCCTACGGGATAGTACATGTTATTGTCTGTCAGACCCTTTAATACAGCAGAAGGAGATTTTACAATGGGCCTTAAGTGATCCATGGCACGTTCGTCATGAATTCTCGCACAAATACGAAAAGCCTTGATGAATACCACTTCATCCGTATCGTGTGTACAGTTGTATAAGTATTCTTCTGCTTTTACCCAAGGCAGATCAAAAAAGGCCAACGAAAGCAACAGTGCTCTGATGGTTGCGTCTTCGTGTACTTTCAACCCTTTATTATAAAGGATATCCCGTCTCCAGGGATCTTCGTCCGATGACAAAAAATACAGTCCTAACCATTGTCGGTATAACCGATCGCTTCTGTTAGAGTTGTAATATTTTTCAGGCTCAAAAAAATGGTTAAAGACCCGTTCATGATCCATCACATCGCCTTTGAATAACCACTTTTCAACTCCGGATAGCAATTCGGTGATTTCTTCGGAAGGTTGACCATCAGGTGTAACAGGTAAGATCTCCAATGGAGACTGATCAAACCAACTCCCATATTTTTCAGAATGGGGAATGATTTTCCAGGTCAACCTGTCTTTTTGGTCGAAGTGTGCGTAAACGGCCTTTTGTTTCAGTGTAAAATCTTTGACAATTATGGGAGGGATTACATTTAAATCGTTGTCGTTTTCCTTAAAAAAGGTTTTGATCTGCTCAAGGGCAAGCAAGCCTTCTTTGCGTGCTTCTTTACGCCTGACCTTTTGATCTTCCATCATAAGTCTTTCATCCATCATAAGTCGGTTTCAATATTATTAAGGAAATGACACACTGGTTTTTATGGTGTGCCTTTTGCAATAATTTAAATAGCAATATAGGGAATTTTTATTTTCATAAATAATTTAAACTGACGAATACTATAGTTCGTTATGCCACAAATACGGTAGTGTTCGGCGGTCTTGCAAACCAAAAACGCATGGAAATTAGTACGGTATCATTTTTGTGAGCGAATTAATCTGAGAATGGAACCCTTTTTAAGTCAAGGGCTTAAATTTTCAGCGTTTGAAGTGCAGATCTCAATCCCTCAAAAAGTTTGCGTTAAAACCTCCCCGGACCGGGGTGTTTTTTGAAAACAGTTGTAGCAGATATTGTAGCAGACCTGGGTAAGGTCCGATCTAATTCCAAGATATGCACGGTGCCATGCATGAAAAAAATGCATTGGTAAAACCCCACTGATAAAGCACACCGTTTTGGCGGTAATTGCCGTTTTTCTGTTTCAAAAACTTCTTTTTGATCCGATGTCCGGATATACGAGATCCTGCCATATCTTTACCACCTTTTGCTTTTCGAAACAAAACTTTAAGCCATGGCCATGCTCGTACCTTCCACCTTAAAATTTCTCTCCGACCTCAGCAAAAACAACAACCGCGAATGGTTTCAGGAACACAAAGACGCATACACGGCGGCACATGAGAATGTGATCGTTTTTGCGGATGCTCTGCTTGAAAAAATGCGGAATTACGATGAACTCGACAATCCTTCCGGCAAAAAATCCATTTACCGGATATACCGCGATGTGCGCTTTTCCAAGGATAAATCGCCTTATAAAAATCATTTTGCAGGCTACCTGAAAAGGTCCTCAAAATACCGGCGCGGGGGTTACTATTTTCATATTGAACCCAAAGGAGCTTTTGTAGGAGGAGGTTTCTATGGCCCGGATAAGGAAGATCTGAAGCACATCCGCGATCACATTGCACAGGACGATCAACCGCTCCGCGCCATTTTGGCAGACCCTTGTTTTGTATCTACTTTTGGAACACTAAAGGGAGAGGGTGTTAAAACGGCTCCAAAAGGGTTTTCAAAAGATCATCCGGCCATTGATCTGCTGCGGAAAAAACAATTCATTGTTTCGCGATCATTCCGTTCAAAAGAAGTAACTGCGCCCTCCTTTTTGGATGAGGTGACGGATACGTTTGTTGCCTTGCGTCCTTTTTTTGATTACATGAGTGAAATTCTCACCACCGATCTGAATGGGGTCCTCCTTGAACTCTGAGCTACCAAGCCGACCCATGGCCGATCCGCCGGAACCGGGTCGATCCGGGGAGCTTCCTTCCTGTGTTGCTCGCACATTCGGATGCAATGATCTCCCATAAGGATGATACCACTACAAGAAGGCTCATCCTTGTGTTGAGCTGCCTTACTCCGGGACCAAGGTTCTATCTCCCTCTTTGGTTTGTAAGCAGTACAGCGAACCAGGGTTTGGCTGCAAACATTCAGGCAAAACCCATTTCCGTTTTTTTGATGATCTTCAATTAGCATTTTTTTCTGTTGATCCAATTTTTTTTTCGAGCAACAAGGAAGTGTTGACGAACAACACTCCATCAAGGATAAAGCGTTTTCATCAGCTTTATGCTTGGAAATGGAAAAACGAAAAATAAATTTTAAGTGTATGATAATTATATAATTACATGTTTTTGGGCTTTTAGAAGATTGGATGCGAGGTTTGGTTTTCAGAGGTTAAAATAGTTTAGCTTTCTAATATTATCCTTTTTTCACTCCCTTCGAATCTTGGTGTTCCGTAAAAAGGATCCGGCCTGAAGTCTCAGTAACCTCAGTAAAAAATTAGACCCTGAAAATCATGTAATTAACTAGCATTCTTTTGTATTTATTCGTTACCGTCTCTGATTTTATTTGTGTAAATGGGCTCATAATTTCAGCTTTTCCTCAAAAAAATATGCATATATAAGGTATAATATGGCAGCCTTTCGCCCATATTGAGGCATCATAGCATTTATAAAATGCAGATGGTTTCCTTTTATTTACCTTACAATAGCCCCTATCTTTGGGCTATACGCTTACTTAATCCCTCTTATATAAATGAAAAGAAATACACTTTTATCAGTGTTGCTGTTTTGCGGGTTTATAATTTCATTCCAAACAGCAGCTTTCGCCCAAACAGCAGCTTTCGCCCAAACGGAAAAACAGAAAGCCTTTAATAATGTTCTTACCAAAACACACGACCTTGTTGTAGAGTTCCATGGTACAACAGGAAACCTGAGCGACTTTGTTCCGGATAACAGAGTAAAGAACGAAAGAACGAAGGCAGAAAAGCTAGGGTATCATCCGAAAAAAGATTGGAAACTGAACGAAACCGTCAATCCGAATGCTCTGCCAAAAGGAATGGATCCCGTTCTTCAAAAGAACTACAACATTACACCACCAACCAGAGGGCTGACCCAGGGTTGGGAGGGTATGGGTTATAGTAGTGTTAACCCTGCCGATCCATCTGTGGATGTAGGTCCAAACCACATTGTACAGATGATCAATGGTTCATCCGGTGCTTACATTCAGGTTTGGAACAAAACAGGCACCAACCAGATGAGCCAGGTGTATTTCGATAACTTTATGGGGATGCCCAACGGCCTGGGCGATCCTATTGTATTATATGATGAACGCGCCGATCGTTGGTTATTGAGTGAGTTTTCTGCATCGGGCAACAACATGCACCTTGCCATTTCGACTACACCTGATCCAACAGGTAGTTATCATAAATATACCTTTAATGCCCCCAGTTTTCCGGATTATCCAAAATATTCGATATGGGAAAATGAATACATCATTACCACAAACGAAGCGCAGGCTACGCTTTATGCCTTAAACCGTACCAGTCTTTTGGCGGGAACAAATGCAGCAGCACAGCGTTTTACCATGACTAACTTCGGAACCATTGGCTTTCAGGCTGCTACCCCGGTAAGTTTGAATGGCACTGCTCTGCCTCCTTCCGGTACACCTTCTATGGTGATGCGGATGCGCGATGATGCTTGGAGCGGTGCTGCCACCGATGCCCTTGAGGTATGGGAGCTGGACATCGATTGGGCCAATTCTTCCAACTCAAGCCTTACGGAAGTAGCTACGTTGGGGATTGCTGCATTCGACTCCGAGTTGTGTGGGTACACTTCTTTTGCTTGTATTCCTCAACCCGGAAGCTCAATAACATTAGATCCGCTCCGGGAAATTCTGATGAATCGGA
>CALLUQ010000169.1 GCA_938010565.1 uncultured Flavobacteriales bacterium | reverse complement strand
CATCCGGATATGATATACAATTTCTTCATTCACCCAAAAATACAACAAACCTTTTATAGGTAGGGTATTACTTTACAACGTTCAATAAGCATATCATCTTCATGTGGTCTGCCTGTTTCAAGCGTCCGCTTGGAACGCTATTTATGACCTTACCAGCCAAAAGGTATTTTTTCAATCATTTGCTTGGAACGGGATAGCCACTATCTCACAATCGGGACGCTTGCGAGAGATAGGGGAATGTTGCTTTTCCGAACAATGTGGACTGCCTGTTTCAAGCGCCCGCTTGGAACGCTATTTATGACCTCACCAGCCAAAAGGTATTTTTTCAATCATTTGCTTGGAACGGCATGGCCACCATCTCACAATCGGGACGCTTGCGAGAGATAGGGGGACGCTTGCGAGAGATAGGGGTGGTACATTTTAATACCATTTATATATTGTTGTAGGTTGTGCTTTTTCCGGATCTAGTTCTATAACCTCTCCATTTTTAGATATAATCAGTGGAGAGTTTTTATTTTTCTTAAACTCAATTAGTTTTTTATAGGTCAACTCTAACCCTTTGACTATTTTTTCTCGTTGTTCTTTAAGTTTTTTTGACTTATCCATCATATTCGTTTTTCAATTTCGACCATGTTTCATTATTTAATACTTCATCCCCAAACTCCGTTCCTTGAGCTAATATTTCATAAGAATCCCCGGAGTTATTAATAAACATCCAATCATGGACTATTGGCTTGTATAATTTAAAAAAATTAGACAGACCATTTTGATATCTTCTTCGAATTATTGTTTCAGGAATATTGTGCCCTCCTTCTTTAACTCTAACCTGAACTCTTTTTACGGCTAAGTCCTCGGAGTTTAGCCAAAGAAAAAGTAAGGTAACCGAATATCCGTTAAGCTTGGCTAGTTCTATAAATTTCACATAACTTCTGGTAGCCAAGGTAGTTTCAAATGCAAAATTTTCTCCTTTACCCAGAAGATTTTTAATCCTATCAAGCATTAATCTACCTGCTTTGAATTATGGTTGAAAAACAGAGTGGGGGAGAAGGGAAGCCGTTCAGGCCTCAAAACAGCTTCCTGATCTCTTTCTTTATGAAATCAATGGCCACTTGTGTAGGAAGTTTGCCGGTTTTATCTGCCACACGGATAATGTGGGTACTCAGTTGTAAACCATCGCCTTCCGTTTCGACATGCTGTGCAGCGATGTTCACCAGTTTTACGGTTTCTTCTTTGGCATTTTTTATCAATTCCCAAGAACCGGAAGAAATGTAAACCTGTTGGCTGAGGTGCTGTTCGTATTCCTCCCTTATGTTGCGCAAGAGTTCGGCATGAAGCAAACGCCCGCTCATTCCGTTTTTATAAACCCGCATAATGAGGCTGTTCGGATTGATCCGCTCCAGATAAAGCACCATGCGCTCATACGCCTGCAAACGAACGGAGAAAATGTGTTGTTGAGCAGCCATTCGTGCTTCCTCCCGACGTTTTACCATTTCAGCATCAAAAAAACGTTTCAGCATCAGCCAGGTGATAGCACCGACCACTAAAGCCGGAACAGAGATCTTAAACATTTCAACAAAAACTTCCATCGGTTTTGTTACTTTTGCACCTACCCAAACCGGAGAATGGTTTCCCTGCGAATATCGTAAAATTCCCAAAACTGCGTTCACTTGTATTCGGAAGACCTTCCGAACGTAAAATAAGGCGATCCGTGGCATGCTGCTCTATTCCCGTAAACGCCAAAGGGTGGCAATACATCATTGCTTTTTCTTAGCTTTGTGTCTGAATTTTTAAAGGCATGAAAAGACTTTCAAACCGAATCAACAGACTGGCAGAATCTGCAACCATTGCCATGTCCAGAAAAAGCAGAGAACTGAAGGCACAAGGATTGGATGTGATCGCTCTGAGTTTGGGTGAACCCGATTTTAGCACACCCGATTTTATCAAGGAAGCAGCCCACAAAGCCATTGCCGATAACTACACCCATTACACGCCGGTTCCGGGATATCCGGAACTGCGCGAAGCCATCTCCAAAAAATTCAGCCGCGATAACGGATTGCATTATACCACCGACCAGGTCATGGCGAGCACCGGAGCCAAGCAAGTCATTGCCAATGTTGTAATGAGTTTGATCGATAAAGGAGATGAAGTCATTGTACCTGCCCCTTTTTGGGTGACCTATCTGGAGATCATTAAAATGGCCAACGGAGCCCCCGTAATAGTACCTGCATCGATAGAAACGGACTTTAAGATCACACCCGAACAACTGGAGAACGCCATCAACAAAAATACCCGGATGATGATCTTCAGTTCACCTTGTAATCCTACGGGAACAGTTTATACAAGAACGGAACTGGAAGCATTAGCCGAGGTAATCGCCCGGTATCCCGACCTTACGGTGATTGCAGATGAAATTTATGAGCACATCCTTTTTACCGGCCAACATGTTTCGCTGGCTGAAGTAAGCCATGGAAAAATATTCGATCAGGTGGTAACGGTAAATGGCGTATCCAAAGCTTTTGCCATGACAGGCTGGCGAGTGGGCTACCTTGGAGGTCCGAAATGGATAACCGATGCCTGCATTAAAATGCAAGGACAGTTTACATCAGGCACTTGTGGTATAGCACAAAAAGCCGCCGAAGCAGCACTGCTGGCAGACCCAAAAGTTACGGAAAAAATGCGCGAAGCTTTTCATGCACGGCGTGATCTGGTATTGGAATTGCTCGACAAGATCCCCGGTTTGAAACGCAATAAGCCGGAAGGTGCCTTTTATGTGTTCCCCGATGTGACCGCATTTTTCGGAAAAACAGCCGGAGCGCACCACATTCGCAATGCCGACGACCTTAGCATGTATTTGTTGAATGTAGCCCATGTAGCCGTAGTTACGGGAACCGCTTTCGGAGACCCGAGTTGCATCCGCATTTCCTACGCCAACTCCGAGGCCACCTTAAAAGAAGCAATGGCCCGCATTGCGAAAGCCCTGGATAACCTCAAATAAACCCTCAAATTAAACCATGGAAGCACACAAGGTTTACAACTGCCTCAAAGCCTTTAACGGCCTTACGGCCTTTGTTCTGGGAGATGTAATGGTAGATGCCTACCTCCGTGGTACCGTTTCCCGGATCTCCCCGGAAGCACCGGTGCCCGTGGTCAACATTACCGCGGCAAAAGAGTACCGTTTGGGAGGAGCAGCCAACGTTGCCATTAACCTCAAAGCGTTGGGAGCAACCCCTTTTATTTGCGGAGTAGTAGGCACCGATGAAGGAGGTAAAGAATTTAAAAACCAGCTGACTGCTAATGGCTTAAGTCAGGAAGGGATCCTGTCTCCGGATGAACGCATTACCACGGTAAAAACGAGGGTATTGAGCGGGCAACAACAAATGCTCCGCTTTGATGAAGAAGATACCCACGATCTTTCGGAGGAACAGATCCGGCAACTTTACGTTCGGGTGATACAATTGATGGACGCCCATCCTCCCGACGTATTGATCTTGGAAGATTACGACAAAGGTACGCTAACGCCTCGCTTGATCGAAAAGATACTGAAGATCTGTCGGGAAAGGAACATTCCCGTAGCGGTAGATCCGAAACGAAAACACTTTCTTGACTACAAGGGAGTAGCGTTGTTCAAACCCAACCTGAAAGAACTGTGCGAAGGCCTGAACATTGAAGTGGACCCCCGCGATATAAATGCCTTAAAAGCAGCCGTAAATGTATTGTACAAAGAGTTAGGCAACACCTGTGCACTGATCACCCTGTCGGAACACGGCATTTATGCGGATGACCAAAAAGAAGCATTTCGCCTTTCTGCCCTGCCCGTCCAAATTGCCGATGTTTCCGGGGCCGGCGATACCGTTATTAGTGTGGCAGCATTGTGCCTGGCTCTGGGTGCCGAACTGGAGTTGCTGGCTACCCTTTCCAATGTTGCAGGAGCGTGGGTTTGTGAACAAACAGGTGTGGTTCCGATCAACAAAGAGGAACTCTATGAAAGGGCCAGACAGTTCTGCCAGCCCACCTGATTATGTCGTTTAGATTGATGCGTGAGCGATTAAACCTGGCCCTTTACAACAGTAAGGAGAAGGTCCTGAAGATTACCAGACTGATCAGCTTTGGCGTATCGTTGGTAGCCCTGTTTTCGCTCATCTATTACTATGGATTTCCACAAACCACCCAAAGCAAAGTGTGGGCGTTCAATATTTTGCAAGGCAGCTTTTTGGTTTACATTGTACAGTATTCCATCCGCCTTATTTATGACTTTCATCCCTGGCAATTTCTGAAAAAGAACAGGTTCGAAGGAATGATGGTGGTTTTGCTCACGGTAGAAGGCATCAGCTATCACCTTACCGGAGTATTGCGCTTGCAAAGTTTGTTTGTAAAGATAGGACTGGAAAACTTTTCCGGCTTCTCCAGCCTTTTCATCCAGTTTTATTTTATAGTGATGATCGCTGTGAGTGCCGTACGCAAAGGAACCGGGATCCCCAATTTTCGTTTGCACCCGGCGAGTATGTTCATCCTCAGTTTTCTCCTGCTCATCTTTATCGGAACCGGTTTGCTGATGTTGCCACAAATGACCCACAACGGCATCCGTTTTATCGATGCAATATTCACTTCTACCAGTGCTACCTGTGTTACCGGTTTGATGGTGGAGAACACTTCCGAATTTACCTTCAGAGGCCAGGTGGTTATTCTGATGCTCATCAAACTGGGCGGCTTGAACATCATTGCCTTTGGTAGCTTTTTGGCCCTTGCAGGGCGCATAGGACTGGGAGTTCGCCACCACGAAGTGATCGAAGATTTTGTCCACAAAGATTCTTTCATCAGCGCAAAAGGAATGCTGGGCCGCATCATCATTTGGAGTGTGGTGATTGAGTTAGCAGGTGCGCTTTTCATTTACTTTTCCTGGTTAGGTGAAGTACCATTCCGGAATACCGGCGACAAGGTTTTTTCCTCTGTTTTTCATGCCGTCTCCGCCTTTAACAGTGCCGGGATTTCCACGTTTGATAACGGACTGACAGAGCCTTTCTTGCAACAGCACTATACCCTTCATATCATAGTTGGGGTGTTGGTTTTTCTGGGAGCCCTCGGCTTTAATCCCATCTTTGATATTTTTGGCATGAGCCGCATCAAAGAGCGGTTGCGGCACCGTTGGAAACAAATTACATTCGGCAGTAAAATTGCTTTGTACTTCTCCTTTATTTTTGTGGCGGTGGGTAT
>CALLUQ010000168.1 GCA_938010565.1 uncultured Flavobacteriales bacterium | reverse complement strand
GTACCACAGCATCAGCGCTCACGAACAGGTACAAACGAAAAAACGTTACAGTTGGGACGTAAACGACCGTTTACGCAGCATTTACGATGAGTTGGCCGGAACATGCACCGATTTTCACCACGATGCGTTTGGCAGCCTTTCGGCAGCCCGATACACCGGCGGAAACTGGGTGTATATACGACACAGTACACCTCACTTAACACTCGTTGGATATTTAGGATCAGGTTCGTAAACTTACCAGGGAGCGTTCTTTTGTTCCGTTTCGAAAAGACTACTCAAAATGTAAATGCGTTTGCCCTGTGTTAATTCGTTATATAGCCGGGCTTTCCACCATAAATTTGTATCTTTCGGAAACTTTTTTCAGGAGATGGAAACATTTCAGCCGGAAATCTACGAGCAGATCCGAAAACTTAAAGACAAATATGCCACGCTGGGCCAGGATTTGGAATCCTATCTGGATGGCTTGCTGATGTCGAACACCACCACGTATTGGGATTATTTAAATGTGGATGCTTTGTTGGCGCTGCAACAACCCAAAACGGATTTTCCCGATGAGAAGATCTTCATCATGTACCACCAGGTTACTGAGTTGTATTTCAAGTTGGTATTGCATGAGTTGGAACAGCTCTCGTTTAACGGGCGTAATGTGCTTCGAAACGGTGAAGACAAAGGTTGGAATGAAGTGTTGAGTGCCGATTATTTTGTGGAACGAATGATGCGCTGCAACCGCTATTTTGATGCGTTGACCCATTCTTTCGGGATTATGGTGGAGGGCATGGAGCCGGAACAATTCAAACAGTACCGGATGGCGCTTTTACCGGCCAGCGGTTTCCAGTCGGCCCAATACCGCAAGATCGAAATTTGTGCCACTGATTTTATAAACTTGGTGGAGAAAGACCGCCGAAGTTTGTATTCCGGAACCACTACCGGAAGCATGATCGAAGAAATGTTTGAATACAGCTACTGGAAGAAAGGAGCTACGGAACTGGCAACCGGTGAAAAAACCCTCACCTTGCGGATGTTTGAGAAAAAGTATACGGATGAGCTGGTGGGCCTGGCCCGACGCAAAATCAACAACAACATCTGGCAAAAATACCTGGAGCTTTCCGAAGAAGATCAAAACCGCAAAGATCTGCAATTGGCTTTGCGTGCATTTGATGTAAATGTGAATGTGAACTGGCCGCTGGAACACTACAAGTCGGCTGTACGGTATTTGCATGATAAAAATTCGGAAGACAAGGCCTCTACGGGTGGAACCAATTGGCAAAAATACCTGCCGCCTCGTTTTCAAAAGCGTGTTTTTTATCCCACACTCTGGTCGGAAGAAGAACAAGCCGAATGGGGCAAAAGCTGGGTAGAAAATGTTTTTTCGAAGCAACAAGAAACCCTGAGATGATAGGGAGAGCGATACGGGGAGCCGTTTTTTTCATGGTGCTGGTGTGGGGGGTTGTTTCCTGCGGAAATGGAAACGAGCCGGGCATGGCAACAGAAGTTCCTCTTGATACGGTTTCGGAAACAAAAGAACCCCTACCGGAGTATGCCTATGGTTTTTGCCTCGATTCCTTTAAAATAGTGAAAGATACCGTTCAAAAAAACCAGGTTTTTTCCGATATTCTGCTGCCTCATCGCATAAGCTGGGGAGAAATGGAAACCATTGACACACGCAGTGAAGGCATTTTCAACATCAACCGCGATTTGCGGCCCGACCAAAAGTATCAGGTACTTTGCGGGAAAGACTCCATAGGCAAAGCAGAAGTGTTGATCTATGAAAAAAATGCCATTGAATACATCGTTTTTGACCTTCGCGATTCGATCACCGTACGGCGTGAAAGCAAAGATGTAGAGGTGGTTGAAAAGGAAATGGCAGGTATCATTGCACAAGGATCCAGCCTTTCCGCAACCTTGTACGATTCTTTAAAAAATGCCTCCGTCAGCGAGTCGCTGGTGGATGAGATTGCCGATGTGTATGCCTATACCATCGATTTTTTCAACATCAAAGCAGGAGACCGGTTCAAAGTAATCTACGAAGAACAATATGTGGATGAGAAACTGGTGGGGCGAGGAGCGATCAGAGGGGTTTATTTTCATCACAACGGGGTGGAATATTATGGTATTAAATTCATGCAGGATTCGGCTTGGGCTTATTTTGATGAAAACGGAAAAGGCTTAAAAAAGGCATTCCTCAAAGCACCGCTTAAATTTTCGCGCATCAGTTCAGGTTTTTCAAAACGGCGTTTTCATCCGGTTCAGAAGCGCTACAAACCCCACTTGGGTACCGATTATGCCGCACCCACCGGAACCCCCATTTTATCGGTAGCCGATGGTACGGTGGTGGCCAAAGGGTACGGCAAAGGCAATGGGAACTATGTAAAAATAAAACACAACCGCTCCATCGCCACACAATATTTGCACATGAGCAAATTTGCCCGGGGTATAAAAAAAGGCATGCGTGTAAAACAAGGGGAAGTGATTGGTTATGTAGGAAGTACAGGATTGGCCACAGGGCCGCATGTTTGTTTTCGATTTTGGAAAAGCGGACGGCAGGTAGATCACCGAAAGGAGAAATTCGAAACATCAGACCCGATCAAAGAAGCAAACCGGGAGGCATTTAATGCAACCCGAGAGAAGATAAAAAAACGCCTGGATGACATCCTGATCCCACCCACGGATCTGGTATCCGAGCGCTGGACTTCCTCCCGTTAAGATGAAATAGTTCAGGCTTGATCTGACAATTAAGGTGGTCGGTTTGGGTCTTCTTTAGGGATAAAACGCCCAAAATAGTTCAAATATGTAAGGGCATTACTCGCCCCATCATCAACAAAAAAAGTTATGCGCCCCTCCCTCCCAGGGCAAACGCATTTTTCAGGTTGCTGCGGGCTATGAGGATACCAATGATCGCAATAGCCCGAAAAACGATGGGGTTTTTAACGTTTTTTCCGCCCAACAACAACAATCTCTTTCTTCTCAACCTTCCATGCATCATTTCTAAAACTCACTCACTACTAGGTATTTGTGTAGCATGACCTAAGCCTTTCCCGGGGATTTTTGAAAAATGCTTTGCCATTTTTCAAGCTTTACGCATTGGAACGGGTAAACCATTTCTTCGCGCTCTTTACTCCGCTCAAAACAGTTGATGAAACAGACATCGGGAGAGGGTGTGTTCGTTTGCCTGTCAAAAAGACAGGTCATCGAACAGGAAACAAAATTTACGGTGTAATTGGAAGATATGGAAAGGGGCCAGGCCAAAGATCAGGTTTATGAACTATTCAAACCAGAGGTGAAAATGATGTAAGATGAACAGAGTATGTTTTACACCTGTATAAAACAATGTATTTTATAAAAAAAACGGAAAGGTTTATAATACCCTACTGCAATGCCTTGTTAAGAATTTTTTTAACTATTTGCTTGTCAGGATTTTAACTTTTGGAAAAGCATCGAGAAAAATAGATTAAATCGTTGATATTTAGCAATATATTAATTATTTTGTTTTAATGCTTTATGGACAGATTCTATTTACACAACAAACCCCTGCTGTATTATCGGTTATTCAACGTACACCTAGCCAAAACCAAATGTATCAATTATCAAAAATGCATCAATATCTTTTTCAAATCCGACAACAATGTAAACTCATCAGAACACGAAAACAGATCAAAATAACAGCATAGAAAAACAACATCCTATTCTAACCAACATATTGGTGAATTTTGCGCACTAAGCGCCTAACGATGGCTGAAAAGTAAAAACTACAACAGGTTGTCCGGAAAAGAGAAAACGACAAGAAGAACAAAGCAGGGAAAGATGATCCGGACATACAAAAAGTAATTTTCAGAGGTTTTCCACCCTTCAGGTTATTGCGCCGTTAAAGGGCACCTTCTTTGCGGTAATCAAAGAGGGTTTTGGAATCTTTTATAAGGAATTAACTTTGAACGCTCAAATAACAAAATATGCGATCATTTTTTTACCTTCTGCTTTCGGGGTTTGTTTTTCCCGGTTTTATTCATGCTCAGAACGGATATTGGCAGCAAGAAGTCGATTATAAAATGAACATCGATTTCGATCATACCCAACATCAATTCAAAGGCACACAAAGGTTGATTTATACCAACCATTCACCCGATACGCTCCACCAGGTATTTTATCACCTTTACTACAATGCTTTTCAACCGGGTAGTATGATGGATGTGCGTTCGCGCACCATTGCTGATCCTGATCCACGGGTAAACGACCGCATTTGGAAGCTAAAGCCGGACGAGATCGGGTATCAGAAAATCGAAAGCCTGACACAAGATGGCAAGGCCATTTCTTATGAGGTGATCGGAACCATTCTCGAAGTGAAATTGCGCAAACCCCTTCACCCCGGATCCAAAACCACTTTCGACATGGTTTTTAACAGCCAGGTGCCCGTTCAGATCCGTCGTACAGGCCGCAACAACCGAGAAGGAGTGGATTATTCGATGTCTCAGTGGTATCCGAAACTATGCGAATACGATAAAGACGGTTGGCATGCAAACCCTTATATTGGCCGCGAATTTCACGGCGTATGGGGCCGTTTTGATGTAACCATCAACATCCACAGATCCTATTTGATCGGTGGTACCGGCATTTTGCAAAATCCACAGGAAATAGGGCACGGATACGAAGACAGATCGAAACCTGTTAAAATACCTTCCGGTGATGTGCTGAGCTGGAATTTTAAAGCGGAAAACGTACACGATTTTGTATGGGCTGCCGATCCGGATTTTGTACACGATCAGGTAAAAGCGCCGAATGGTCCCATGCTTCATCTGATCTATCAGAGCGATACGCTGGTGAACAACTGGAAAAAACTAGCTCCGATGGCTGTGAAATGTTTCAGCATCATGAACCAAACGTTTGGTCGGTACCCTTACAGCGATTACTCGATCATACAAGGAGGCGATGGCGGTATGGAATATCCGATGGCTACACTGATTTCCGGACACGGAAGCTTTAATTCATTGGTGAGTGTTACCGTACACGAAGCAATCCACAGTTGGTTTCAGGGGGTTTTAGCTACCAACGAATCTAAATTTCCGTGGATGGATGAAGGGTTTACCACTTTTGCACAATATTATGTGTTGGATAAAATATATGAACGTAACGCTTCTAACCCATACCGCCGGGCTTATCGGTCTTATCTTAGCTTGGCCCGCTCCGATCATCAGGAGCCGCTTACCACCCATTCGGATCATTTTGAGCATAACCATACATACAGCATTTCCTCTTATAATAAAGGAGCGGTTTGTGTGGCTCAACTCAGTTATATTATGGGGGAAAAAACCTTTTTAAAAGGCATGTTGCGTTATTTCAACGAGTGGAAATTCAAACATCCTACTGCGAATGATTTTAAACGGGTAATGGAAAAAGTTTCCGGGATGGAACTCGACTGGTATTTTGAAAACTGGATCGGTACTACCTATACCATTGATTATGGCATTCGCCATGTGGTTGCCAAACCGGGCCGGACGGAAGTAACGCTGGAACGGAAAGGCAATATGCCTATGCCTGTTGAAGTAACGGTTCAACTGACAGATGGTACCCATGAGGTGTATTACATTCCATTGCGTTTGATGCGGGGAGAAAAACCGGACGCTGCTTTTTCCGTTGCCCCGAAACAGAAACCCGATTGGCCATGGGTTTATCCAGAGTATTTGTTGGTGATCGACCGACCTGTTGATGAGATAGAGCAGATCATCATCGACGCAGACGGCCGCATGGCGGATACTTTTTCGGATGATAATGTTTGGCCTTGGAGAAAAGATCTGAAATTCAGGGAGTAGGAAGCTTACGCAACTGCTTTCCAGGTAAATATACTGCCCTCACAGCCAGAGCGTTCAACATAAACTTTGTCGCTTCCCAATCGGCATAACAGCATTTCGGCAATTGAAAAGCCTCTTGTAGTTGGTCGGATGTGAAACTGTTCCGACCAAACAAGCCCTATTTTATTCAGGTGGTTTGTTTGGCATGTCTGGCTGGGGAAACACAAGGCATAAAAAAACACCGGGCAGGGTAAGAAAAGTAAACCCTGCCCGGTGTTTGAGAGGTAAAAGAGGAGGTTGGCAGTTTTTAAGGAAAGGTTGGTTAAAAGCGCTGAGATCAGGGCTTTTGATCGTGGAAAAATAACTGCTTTTTCATCTGCGTATGAATCGAAATAAAACCGCACAAAGTAGTTAGGTTGGTTAGTGCGGTTTGGCCTCGTTTGGCGCTTCCGATTTTGATATCACAAATATATTAAATACTTTTAATACCTACAAAACAAATCGATAAAAATATTTATCAATGCCGCAGACCTCCGATCTATACGACCGCCTCAAAACGTTCATTGAACAAACGGGCTTGAGCAACAACAAATTTGCAGAAAAAGTGGGTTTAAGCGGGGCTCAGATCTCCTATATGGTGAACAGCAAAAAAAAGTTTGGGGTCGACAAACTAATAAACATATTTAACAAATATCCGGACCTGAACGCCGAGTGGCTGCTCAAAGGACAAGGAAAAATGTTCATTACCGACCAACTGCCGCCGGGAGTTACCATGGATCTGGTAGCCGATTACCGCACCACTCTGCAAATGCCTCAGGTAGTTACCATCGATACAGCTGGCCGGAACAACATCATCGAAATAGATGCCAAAGCTGCGGCGGGTTTTCCGGCAAACATCGACAATCCGCAATTTTATCAGGACCTGCCTGCTTTTAGCCTGCCTTCACCGCAATTTCAACATGGTACATTCATTTGCCTTCAGGTATCGGGCGACAGCATGCACCCTACCCTTTATCACAACGATTGGGTAATTGCCGAATTTGTCGAAAACCCCTCACGAAACATCAAAGAAGGCTACGTACACCTGGTCGTAACCCGAGATGGGGTAGTTGTAAAACGGGTGTTGAACCGGGTGGAAAAACGAGGAAAATTTGTACTGCAAAGCGATAACGACACCTACCCGACCTATGAGGAAGACATTTCCAACATTCTTCAGGTCTATAAAGTAACGGCCAAACTTTCCTACATTCTCCGCAATGAAAATTCCGATATCCGGAAAGATCTCAATGCTTTGCAAGCAGAAGTTGTTTCGATCAAAGCCCGGTTAGACGGTGAAGATGACACACAAGTGCTGCCCTCATAAAACGGGAATGAACATCATCGGATTTGCGGGATATATCGTGAAACCTTACCACAAACTTCCGACGGATATATCCCTTTTTGTCGGCTGGTAATCGTTGCTTTCGGTCTTTCCGTTTTCGGCTTTCACCTACAATGCCTCGGTGTTTGGTAAGATCTCCGCTCCACCTTGCGGTGAGTGATTACGCCGCTAACTTCTGATGCGGTTGTATGGCTTGCGAAATGGTTTTTTTGCAACTTCAACCGGCGCGTATTTATAAATGCGTACCGCACCTTTGAGGTGCTTGTTCAAGCACCTTGTAAAAAGCAAATCAACCGGTTGGGCTCCGGTTGATCCAGGTTAGAAAAAATCGTGTGGTACTAAAAATCAATCCTATATGAATTTAGACCGACAAGGTCAATAAAAAGCCCCAAACCAGTTGGGGCTTTTTATTAACAATATGTACAAGAAGGTTTATTTCTTGGTTACAATAAAAGGCATAACACCTGCTTTACCATCTTTTGTAGTACGTAGGAAATAAGTACCTGTTTCCACAACAGGTAAACTGATTTCTTCTTGTGCATTGTTCAGCTTCTTACGCATCAACAACCGCCCACTATCGTCATAGATCTCATAATTTGTACCTGGATGAAGGCCCCTGATCGTGAACGTTCCGCTATTGGGATTGGGAAAGAGACTAACCCCTTCTAAACCACGCTCAAACAAACCCGTACAATCATAAACTACAATGGAAACAGCAGCTTCACCGATACACCCGTTCTCATCGGTATAGGTGTAAGTAATGGTATGACTGCCTATGCCGGCTGTAGCAGGAATAAAGATAGAGTCGCTCACGCCATTTCCACTAAATGTTCCACCCGTAGGCGTTCCGGATAAAATCAATGGATTTGCACTATTACATAAAGTGTCGGGAACATCAGGCCGGAAGTTTACAACAGGCAATGCATTTACAACAACAGTAGTGGTAACCGTACTGTCGCAACCGGCAGCATTGGTCAACACATCGGTATAGGTACCCCCGGTGGTATAAATACTGCTCCCCACGATAACGCTATCTCCTTCACAAATCGTAAAGGTTGCTGCGGATGCGCTTTCTGCCAATACAATAACGGTGGTGGTAACGGTACTATCACAACCGGCGGCATTGGTCAATGTATCCGCATAAGTACCTTCGGTGGTATAAATACTGTTCCCGACCGTAACACTATCTCCAGGGCAAATCGTAAAGCTGGCCGCGGATGCGCTTTCTCCCAACACAACAGTAGTCGTAACGGTACTGTCGCAACCGGCGGCATTGGTCAATACATCGGTGTAGGTACCCCCGGTGGTATAAATACTACTCCCCACAAGAACACTATCCCCCTGGCAAATCGTAAAGGTTGCTGCGGATGCGCTTTCTGCCAACACAACAGTAGTGGTAACAGTACTATCGCAACCGGCGGCATTGGTCAATACATCGGTGTAGGTACCCCCGGTGGTATAAATACTACTCCCCACGATAACACTATCCCCCTGGCAAATCGTAAAGCTGGCCGCGGATGCGCTTTCTGCCAATACAAAAACAGTGCTGGTAACCGTACTGTCGCAACCGGCGGCATTGGTCAATACATCGGTATAGGTACCCCCGGTCGTATAAATGCTGTTCCCCACAAGAACACTATCTCCCGAACAAATCGTAAAGCTGGCCGCGGATGTGCTTTCTGCCAATACAAAAACAGTAGTGATAACCGTACTGTCGCAACCGGCAGCATTGGTTAATACATCGGTATAGGTACCCCCGGTGGTATAAATGCTGCTCCCCACAAGAACACTGTCTCCCGGGCAAATCGTAACATTTGCTGCGGATGCGCTTTCTGCCAATACAAAAACAGTAGTGGTAACGGTGCTGTCGCAACCGGCGGCATTGGTCAATGTATCCGTATAAGTACCCCCGGTGGTATAAATACTGTTCCCGACCGTAACACTATCTCCCGGGCAAATCGTAAAGCTGGCCGCGGATGCGCTTTCTCCCAACACAACAGTAGTCGTAACGGTACTGTCGCAACCGGCAGCATTGGTCAATACATCGGTGTAGGTA